>NC_009440.1:1710000-2010000 GCF_000016605.1 Metallosphaera sedula DSM 5348
CGTCTCTAGGTGGCTGGGTGTAATTGGTCACAGCTAGCCTCTTCTCGTTTTCTTGTTTTCTTCTCTTTTACTTCACGTTTTAGTAGCGTGTGTTTGCCTTTTCAAGAGGTACATGCTCGTAGTTCTGTTTGTCGTTCATAATGTTTTATACCCTGCATCTCCAACTAACTTGTATGATATCAAAGGATGAGATACTGAGGCTGTTGAGGGAGGATCCAGACTTTAGGAAGCAGGTAGAGGAGATATTAGGGATTGACGTTATCCGCTCCGAGTATCAGGAGATGAGGAAAACCTTAGCTGAGATTGTGGCCTCACTAAGGGCCCTCACTGAAAGCTCAATGGCACAGGCCGAAGCTCAGAAGAGGATGGCCGATGGGATGACGAAGCTCGAGGAGAAAATGGCGGAACTAGCAGAGGCACAACGCAAGACTCAAGAAGCCCTCCTGAAGCTCGAGGACAGAACCTCTAAACTCGAGGAGAAGATGGCAGAGCTCGCGGAAGCGCAACGCAAGACTCAAGAAGCCCTCCTGAAGCTCGAGGACAGAACCTCTAAACTCGAGGAGAAGATGGCAGAGCTTGTTGAGTCCCAACGCAGAATGCAGGAGGCATTCCTCAAGCTCGAGGACAGAACCTCTAAACTCGAGGAGAAGATGGCAGAGCTCGCGGAAGCGCAACGCAAGACTCAAGAAGCCCTCCTGAAGCTCGAGGACAGAACCTCTAAACTCGAAGACACAACCTCCAAGCTCGAGGCGAAAATGGTCGAGCTCGCTGAGGCACAACGCAAGACTGAGGAGGCCTTAGCTATCATGACTCAATCGTTAACGCAGGTGAAAAAGGGACAGGAGGAACTCGCAATGAAAGTGGAGAGAATGGAGAAAACCGTTAGCAACATTGGGAAAAGATGGGGAGAGGACTACGAGGAACTGGTGAGGGGCTTCTTTAGGGACTTCGTAGATCAGGAGGGGTTAGACTTCAGTTACGTGAACAGGTTTACCTACAAGGACAAGGACGGTAAATATGGTAAGAAGGGAGCGAGGTATGAGGTGGACATCCTGGCTAAGAATGGCAAGGTTTACCTAGTTGAGGTCAAGTCCTTCGCCGAGAATGACGATATAGAGTGGTTTGATGTAAAGACCGACGTGATAATAGATGTCCTAGGGATTAAGAATTTCGTCAAGCTCTTCCTCGCTGTCAGCGTTGATAAGGATGCATTGGAGACTGCGAAGGATCTGGGGATAAGGCTAGTTTACGGCGACGTGTATGAAAGAAAGAAGTCAACCTCAGATAGTGAACTCTAGATTGTACTAGACTCAGGGTGCCTGCGATACACTAGGCCTTAAGGGGGAACGTGTCACAGATGAGAGTTGACTTGATTCAGGCTTACGTTTAACACTTATGTACTGATATGGAGAAAGAAGTTGATTTTAATCTCCACAAAAGAAAGCCTAGGTGAACTCAATGGACTGAAGAACCCTCTGGATCAAAACTCGTTAAGATGAGGGTTCCAATGACAGGGAGGGCTAAGGAAGGTGGGCCTTACCGCGTGGTTAAGGTTCTTCTCGTTTTTCTTTCCTCACTACCCCAACAACAAGGATGACGCCTCCCACTACCCCAATCACCAACCCCAGGAGGCTAAGTATACCTAGGAGGGCGACCGGAGATGCCAGGTTAACCACCACTATCTGCACCTTTACGGGCGTGGTGTAGTTGTTGTTTACCAACACTGTCCCTGGTCCACTGGAAATCGCCACAAACAGGTTGTTAAACACGGACTCAGTTATCACGTTCCCCTGGATCTCAACATTCAAGGGAATAGGCGGTGAGGCGGTCACGGTAATGACTTCTTCCTTGTAGGAGAAGCTCTGTTCCGCAATCTCTCCAGGTTGAAGTGTTCCAGACACCCTTAAGGTATTAAGGGTTATACCCACGGTTGAACCGAAATACATTACCACAGCTACGAGTAGTAGTATTAAACCCGCAAGGACTAGATTTCTTCTCATGTAGTAAGGTTCTATCCAAAGCTAATAACCTAGGATCTTGCACCTCGACCCCGGTCACCTGCTCCCCTCTCCATCCCAAACATCACTGAGAAGTTTGCTAGAACGCCCAGTGCGAGAAATAGGTGTACCAGGAGAATTACCTGGTTTAGGAATATTCCCAAAACCCCATTCACCAGTACAAGCCCCACGTTACCTAGGGACATTCTCCTTTGAACCCCTGAGGTTTTCCAGCTGGAGATCAGGCAGACCAGCAACAATAGCCCCCCAGACACCGCGTGAAGGGGCAAGGTTATGAGCCCTAGTCCAAGGAGGGCCCCATCCATTATCTGCAGTATTGATAGCCCCGCTCCCACGAAGAACAGCCACTGGCCCATTGACTCACGTATGAGATCTGGTTAATAACTTTGTGACTGTTTGGATAAAGGTTAAATCTTTCCCTGCATTCTTCTAACTATGCAGATTTTATCCGAGATATTCGAAAATTTTACTGTTGACGTCTATAATGAAACTATCAAAGAATTGAAAAGAACCTCGAGATGGGAGTTCCTTGGGATGTTGGGCTCATCGCCCCTAATGGCGTCTCTCTTCCCGGGATGGCAGTTCAAGACTGCCCTGGATGCCGTGAAGTTGGGGTGGTACTTCGCCCTGCCCAAAGTGGGAGAATTTGGGGCCTCCAAGCTTGTTCTCGAGAAGGAGAAGCCCTTCATTGACGTGAATGAGCTTAAGGGGTTTAGGTACGACGGGTTAGTTATCAATCAGGTTGTTACCTCGGGCAAGAACTTGAGGACCGTGGAGAGGACCGTGAAGTCCATTCATCATTGGTATGGCGAGGTGGAGAGGAGGTACTCTGTGAGGATACCCCACGAGGTCTGGATTGTGGTTGACGAGGGAAGGGAGGCAGGTTTGAGGGGGTTAGACGCTAGGGTGGAGGTAGTTCCAGCAGAGTATAGGACCAGGAATGGGTCCATGTTCAAGGCCAGGGCACTCCAGTACGCCGTGGAACAGAGGGGAGGCACTGGATCAGGCACGTGGGTTTACTACCACGATGAGGAGACCGTGTTTGGGGAGGACAGCGTCCTAGGAATTGCCGAATTTGTTCAAGGGGACAGGGACGTTGGGGTTCATCCCATAGTTTACCCGGTTAACTGGAGAGGCGACGTGTTATCCACGATTGAGACGTTGAGGACGTCCAATGACGTGGTGAGCCTTTCCCTGTCCCCCAGGGGAATGTGGCACGGCTCTGGTTTCATGGTTAGGGGAGAGGTGGAGAGGGAGATTGGATGGGACTTTGGCCCAGTGAGGGCTGAGGACCTCCTCTTCCACCTGAGGGCATCACGGAGGTTCAGGTACGGAGTCATGAAGGGTTTCGTGTACGAGATACCTCCGCAGAACTTAATGGACTTCATGAGGCAGAGGAGGAGATGGATACTGGGGATACTTGACGGGTTCAAGGACGGAAGGATGGATGTAAGGAATAGGGTGAAGTACCTTCTGGGTTTAACTAGCTGGTACTCCTCCGCGTTGGGTTTCCTGGTGCCCCTATTCGTGTACATGAGGGATGCAAGCGCACCTCTTCCCATTGGACCATATCTAACCGGGCCCATCTGGTTCACCCTGCTCCTCATGTTAAAGGACGGCTTTGTGCTCACTAGGAGGTATGCTGGCCTCAGGGGACGGGACCTTCCAAGTTTCATGGTGAAGGGATTAGTAGGGCTCATGCTTGAGGCCATAGCCCCTTGGTATACCCTGTTTACAGGATGGAGGGATCACGGGTTCCACGTCATAGATAAGGGATAGTTACAAGACAAGTATTTGTAATCTTGAACCGATTCCCACTTTAACTTTAATGGTACTTCATGAAATCGGTTTAATTTACCTGATATTATTTTCCCGTTCAATTCCGCTTGAGTTGGAATGGAGGAGAAGAACGCATCTGAGATTATAGCCAGGCTGGACAGGTTACCAGTCTGGTCTCTTCCCGCCACCTTCATTGCTGTTTTAGGTACAGGTTTCCTTTTCACGTTTTTTGATATCTTTGATATTAACGTCTCATTTATCCAGACAGCTCTTACAACCTTTGGCGTGAGTTCGCCGTCATCTCCCGAGATCCCCCAACTACTTGGACCCGTAGTCCTCTGGAATCTGGTGGGGTATGTAATTGGGGCCCTTGCCTTAACCCCTCTTGCGGACAGATATGGGAGGAAGAGAATGCTCATGATTACCATGGCCATCACAGGGCTGGGGTCACTGTATAACGCGCTCTCCCCAGATTACCTGAACTATTTGCTCGCTAGGACCATTACAGGGATAGGTGTGGGGGCAGATCTGGCCATAGTTAACACGTATATAAACGAGGTATCTCCCGTAAACGGAAGGGCGAAGTTTACATCCTTGGTTTTCCTTTTCGCTACCCTAGGAGCGTTTCTAGGCCTATGGCTTGGTCTCCTGATCACTACTCCGCCAGCACCTTTCCCCCTAGGGCTTCCATTTGCGTTGGGGACAACCGGGATTTTCGCAACCGCTGGTTGGAGAATCATGTACGGAATAGGTTCCCTCCTCGCCCTGATAGGCCTCCTACTCAGGGTGGAGCTACCCGAGTCTCCGAGATGGCTTGCGTCTAAGGGGAGGATTATGGAGGCCTCAAAAATCGTGGAGAGGATGGAGGAGGCAGCTAGAAAGAAGATAGGAGAACTGCCTCCAGTACCGCAACACATTGAGGTCAAGACTATCACAGAGGTTTCATACAAGGAAGCCTTGAGGACAATTCTAGGGAATAGGGTTTACCTGAAGAGATGGATCATTGTAATGTCCATGTGGTTCTTTGGGTATATCACGGTGTATACAAACGCTGCAGGGCTAACCACTATTCTCTCGTCCTTAGGGTATCCATCATCCGAGGCAGGCATGATAGCATCGCTTGGGATACTTGGTTTCGTGGCTGTACCGGTTCTTCTAATCCTGTTTGGGGACAGGCTAGAGAGAAAGGTGTGGGTTCCAATCTCCGCGGTAATCATGTTGTTGGGCGGGGCAATCATGGCTGAGGCTGGGCATAACTTCTTCCTTGAGGTTTTGGGGGCATTTGTTCTCTTCTTCGGGAATAACCTGTGGATTCCCATCTCCTACGCCTGGACTACGGAAAACTTTCCCACAAGAGCTAGGGTTACTGGCTTCGGATTGGCCGATGGAATAGGGCATATTGGAGGAGGAATAGGTGCCTTCCTCGTGGCATTACAGATTGGTAACATAGTCTCTCATGGTGTAACAAGTAACACACCCCTGGAGGTGTTCATGTTAATGATATCGTTCCAGCTCTTATCTGCGTTGATATCCCTGGCAGGAATCAGGACAGCAAAGAGGCGTCTCGACGAGATATCCCCTCACTGATTCTTAACAATTATAATATTTTTAATACATATATAATAAGGAAAAGACTTTTAAAGTTCAAGTAGTTCATATAGTATGATATGGGATCATTAAAGATAATGACCATTTCAGTCCAACATGAGGGTTGTTGGACTAGTAATTTGGGCGATGTTGATGCGAGCACCGTGAACTACCAAGTTTATCCGGAAAGGGATTACCTTAGGTCAAGGATAACGGTTTACCCTAAGGATAAATCCGTGGTCTTGAGAATGAAGAGGTCTAGGGGAGTGCTTAAGATTAACAAGGCAACCTCGTACGGCGATGTGTACTTTGTGGACTTTCTTAACAGGTACAGGGATTCCCTAGCCGGTTGGCTATATGATAAGGAGGTAATGTTCCTGTTTAATAGGATCTGGAGGGGAACTGAAACCTGGGGCTTCGTGATTCCCAGGGACAGGGTATCTGAGATATTGGGTGAAGTTTCCTCCTATGGTAAACTGGTGAACTACACGCTGGAGGACTTCAAGCTCAACCTTGGCCCTAGACTATCTCCCGCGGAAAGGCGGGCGTTAAAGACTGCCTTTTCCAGGGGATACCTAGACTATCCAAGGAAGGCAGATGCGGACACGGTAGCCATGGAGTTGGGTCTCAGCAAGGTCACCTTCCTCCATCACCTGAGGAACGCGTATAGGAAGTTGACGGTACATTACCTTAACTCGGACTTGAGCTAGCGTCTTGCTAGGATATTATTGATGCGATACTACAGTTGATCTTGTTCTAGGCTTGACGTGATAAGACAGGGAAAGGCAAGGTTCAATATGAAATCCGTATCATAAAAATCCTTTAGTTTCCCGGTATAGTATTATTTGGTTTCTATGATTCCAATTATTCTAGGCGGAGAGAAGGTAGTAACTCAGGCAAAGATAACCGTGATGGATCCGGGGAAAGGAAAACCCCTGAACGAGGTTTCCGTTGCTGGAAGGGAAGAAACGAGACACGCCATAGAGCTAGCTGACCAGGCCTTCGATCACTTCTCTAGGCTCGCATTGAAGGAGAGAACAAAGATTCTTGAGAGGGCGGCTGAAATCATGGAGAAGAGGAGCGAGGAACTGGCTAGAACCCTGACAGCCGAGTCCGGGAAGCCCATCAGGGATGCTAGGGTTGAGGTAACTAGGGCAATCCATCTCTTCAGGTCAGCAGCGCAGGAAGTTAGACTAGTTCTTGAGGGAGCTACGTTCAGGGTAGACGGATATGAGTATCCTCCCGGTAACGAGAGGAGAATGGTGATGTCTGTGAGAGAGCCACTGGGAGTGGTTGGGGCAATCCTCCCCTTCAATTTCCCGGCAAATAGTTTCGCACACAAGGTTGCACCGAATTTAGCGGTCGGAAACACCGTGGTAGTAAAGCCCTCAACCTCAACCCCCATTACGGGAGTCCTACTGGGGGAGATCCTGTATGAGGCAGGACTTCCCAAGGGTGTGTTAAGCGTTCTGCCAGGGGGTGGAGATACCGTGGGGGCAGAGATAGTGGAGAACAGGAGGGTGAAAGGAATCACGTTTACCGGCTCAACTCCCGTGGGGACGTCCATTGCCTCAAAGGCCGTGACAACGGGAAAGAGGGTTATGATGGAGATGGGCGGATCTGATCCAATCGTAGTGTTCAAGGATGCCGATCTCGAGAGGGCGGTCTCAATATCCGTGAGGGCCAGGTTTGAGTATGCAGGGCAGAATTGTAATGCCGGGAAGAGGATACTGGTTCAGGAGGAGATTTACGAGAAATTCCTCAAGGAGTACGTGAATAGGGTGAAATCCCTGCGGGTTGGTGATCCCATGGACGAGAGCACTGAGATGGGACCTGTTATCTCGGCGAGCGTGGTTAAGGACCTGGAGAACGCGGTGTTAGACTCCGAGACGAAGGGAGGGGTGATTCACAGGGGTATGGCGGGCACTGGCGGTTATTATTTTGCTCCCACAGTGGTCGAGAACGCTAACTTGGACATGGTCATCATGAAGAGGGAGATCTTTGGTCCCGTTGCACCAATAGCTAAGTTCTCTGATTGGAAGGAGGCCGTGGAATTGGCAAACTCGACCGAATATGGCCTGCAGGCCTCTATCTTCACCTCAGATTTGAAATTGGCACTAAAGATGAGCCGGGAAATCAGGGCCGGAGCAGTGATAGTGAATGACAGTACCAGGTTGAGGTGGGACTCCCTTCCCTTCGGCGGGGTAGGTCTCAGCGGGATAGGGAGCAGGGAGGGGGTGAGAAGTACCATGTTAGCCATGACAGAGGAGAAGCTGATCTCCTTGGACCTCTCCTAGGGCCTGAAGGCGGATAGTGAAACCCCTTTCATCTTGAGTTTAAGAAAAACGTCTTCCCTTTTCACCTATGCTGGACATATTACGCGTCTCCCATGTAGTTTACAGGGTCACTGATCTGGACAGGGCCCTCTTTTTCTATAGGGACCTCCTGGGCTTCGTGGAGACGGAGAGAAATGGAAACGAGGCTTATTTACGCGGAGTTGAGGAGGGACAACATCACAGTCTTGTTTTAAGGAAAGCTGACTCCCCCGGTTTATCCTACGCCTCCTTGAGGGTGAGAAAACCCGAGGTTCTGGATCAGGCCAGGGAGAAGTTCGATGAGATTGGCATAAGGTACAGGAGAATGAAGGAAAGGGGAGTGGAGGAGGCAATCCTCTTTGAGGACCCGCAGGGTCTACCTATTCTCCTGTATCACGACATGGAGTACGTGGGAGATAGAAGGCTCAAGTTCCACGAGTACAGGGGAGTGACCCCCGTAAGGATAGATCACATCAATTTCATGGTAAGGGACCTAGACGTTGAGGTTGAGTTCTACACCAAGGTCTTTGGATTCACTGAGACCGAGACGTTCCTGGATAGGGATGGGAAAAAGATGGTCTCCTGGATGACCAAGATCGGTCACTCGCACGAGATTGCCATCGCCAGAAGTTCCAGGAACGTTCCGGGGTTTCATCACGCAACCTTCTACGTTCATGACGTGAGGGATATCATAAGGGCTGCGGACCTAGTCTCCTCGGCTCAACTTTGGGACAGCCTAGAGAGGGGACCTGGAAGGCACGGGGTTACCCAGGGGTTTTACGTTTACCTCAGGGATCAGGACAGGAATAGGATAGAGTTCTTCACGGGCGATTACTTCGTTCTAGATCCCGATAAGTGGAAACCCATAGCCTGGACCTGGGACCAGCTGAGGTACAGGTCAGACTTCTGGGGAAGGGAGGTGCCAGAGACCTGGCTCAAGGAGTGGGTTCCCGTGGAGGATATCACGGGTAAATTACGGGGGTGGAATAATTGATCCGAAAGGGAATAGATTTCATAAAAAGCATGAAGGAAGGACACCACGGGGAGATATACTATAATGGGGAGAAGGTAAGTGACGTAACAGAGCATCCCGCATTTAGGGCTGCCATACACACGGTCTCAGACTACTACGACCTTCATTGGAAGGATGAATACAAGGAATACCTGAGGGTGTATAACCCTGACGTGGGGGAGGAGACCAGTATAACCTTCTTCAGGCCAAGGAATAAGGAGGAGTTGAGAAGGCTGAGGATGGGGATAAGTAAGATTTACGACTTCTATAGGGGATTCTTCGGTAGGAGTCCAGATTACCTAAACGTATGGACCATGTTATTCTACGCACATGCTGACGACTACTTCGGTAAGGTGTTTGGAAATAAGATGATGGAGAACGTGATAGAGATATATAGGGAGGCAGCTAAACAGGACCTTTTCTACACGCACGCCATTGTCGCCCCGATGTATGATAGATCCAGACCACCCTCACAATGGGAGGACCCCTACATACAGGTGGGCGTGGTCAGGGAAACCACCGAGGGACTCGTGGTGAGGGGCGCCGCGCTACTATCCACTGCAGGTCCCTACTCCGAAAGGTTGTGGTACCTGCCCAACATCAAGAGGGACACCGACCCCAGGTATTCCGTGTTCTTCTCACTTCCCACGGAAAGTAAGGGTGTAAAGTTCATCTCCAGGAGGGGGTTCCATCCCAAGGAGGAGTTCGGCGAGTTTGAGTACCCGATTACCTCTAGATATGAGGAACCTGACGCCATTATGGTATTGGACAACGTTTTGATACCTTGGGATAGGGTGATCTTTTACAAGAAACCTGAGGAGATAGAGGGGTTCATGTGGCATACGGTGAACCTGAGGGGATGGTTCAACTGGCACTTCGTGATTCAGCACTACTCCAGGACGAAGTTCTTGGCAGGCCTGGCCATAGCCATTGCTGAGGCCGTGGGGATTAACAATTTCATCAATGTGCAGGAGAAGTTGGGAGAGATCCTAATCTACCTAGCAATGTATGAAGCTGGGATGGTGGCATCAGAGGAACTAGGGGAGCAATTACCTGGAGTATATAGACCGAATCCGCAGATAGCCATAGCCACTAGCTCCATGGGAATGAAGGCATTACCCAGGATAAACGAGATACTTAGGTCCATAAGTGCTGGATCTTCTATCCCCGTTCCAGCGGGAATTAGGGACTTTGAAAACCCCGAGGAGAGAGCTCTCCTGGACAAGTACCTAGCGTCCAAGGGGTTGCCAGCCCTAGAGAGGGTGAAGCTGTTCAATATTCTCTGGGACACCATAGGTTCTGAGACCGGGATGAGGTATGAGCAGTACGACAGGTTCAGTAGGGGAGATCCCACAATTAGGTGGGCTCAGATGTATACCGAGGTGTATAAGGACAGAAAGCAAGAGTTTGTGAAGATGGTGAGGGACATCATGGATCAGATGCCAAACCCTAAGGCATAATTTTTATCATGACAATCTCTATGTGATGGGGATGAAACTCGTTTCGTTTATTCAGGAAGGAGAAAGGAAGTTCGGTTACCTGAAGGGAGATTCCATTATCCTAACACAGGAACTTGCGGGAAAGGAAACGGGCGAAGAGGTTAAGGTTAACCAGGTTAAGTTAACTGCTCCCCTAGTTCCGTCGGCCATATTTTGCACACTGGTGAACTCGCCCAGGATGCTGGGTGTGGAGAGCAAGGAGGAGGCCAGGGAGATGCTGGGTTCCCCAAAGTTCTTTCTGAAACTTCCGCAGTTGGCCATAGGACCTGGAGATACCATTCTGGCCCCCAAGTCTGGCGTGAGGCCTGAGGTCGAGATAGGGGTAATCGTGAGCAAGCCCCTCAAGATGGCCACCAGAGATGAGGCTAGGAATGCGGTACTAGGTTACACTGTGTTTAATGACGTTACGGCTCCAGGTGAGATGAAGGAGGACATGTATTACGCGTACAGGCGAGATCCCATGGATGGAAAGGTGAAGAAGATGGCCGTGAGGGGATCCCATTTCAGGAACAAGAACAGGGACACCTTTGCCCCAATGGGACCGTGGATTGTGACTCCGGATGAGTTAAGCGACCTATCTGGGTTGACCATGAGGAGCATTTATGGGGATGTGGTGGTCCAGGAGGGGAAGACCGACGAACTAATCTTTGGGGTGGAGGACCTTCTCGTGGAGGTGTCCAAGGTGCTCACGGTCCCCAGGTTAAGCTTGATCTCAACCGGGACCATAGGTTACAGGGGCGCTGAAGAGGCGTCAGAGTACAAGTTTCAGGCCATGGAGGCCAACCTAGTTGTGGAGGTCGAGAAGATAGGGAGGCTGGAGAATCCGGTGAGGGTGGAGAGATCGTGATCTTAGTCGCACTACGCTTCGTATCAACACCCCTGAACTCCTCCCTCACAGGGGATCCGAAATCCTGTACTCAGTCTCTCCACAATCCCAACATAGGATCTAGAAAATTCCCATGATCCAGAGATCATATTCGAAGTCCCTTTCCCATATCTCAAGTCTCTTCTTAGGACGAAGGTCAAATATCAACTGTAGTTACATCAGTTACTGGTGATACACCAGTGAATAGCTTTCACCCGCTCGAGGAAGATCCCGGGTTCTTTTTTATCACGATGATGGAACTCGAGTTATGAAGCAGGTTTGCAGAAGTTAAAACTCCTCGTCTCTTGAGCCGGGAAGCTAAACAGAAAACTTGTCCACGAGCCTATAGGTTAACTCTTGCATTACGTTAGCTAGCTTAAGGAAATAGGGATCTAGCTTGAGTTTAGAGGGAACGTAGATCTCCCTCTTCCCCGTTCTTATTCCCTTTAAAATTGCCTTGGCCACCTTTTCTGGTTCCACAGCGTACTTTGGTGTTATTTCCCTCCCCTTAAAGGACGGGTGAGAGGAGAAGTTGGTCTTGACGGGACCAGGGTAAACTCCAGATACCTTAACTCCGTACTTTCTGGCTTCAGCCCAAAGTCCGTTGGTGAAGCTAGCTAGTCCAGCCTTGGTTGCGGAATACACCAGGAGAACCGGAGAGTTAACGTAAGCTGCCTCAGACACCACATTAACTATGGAGCCCGATCTCCTCTTGACCATCACAGGATAGATACTTTTCGTGACGTAGATCGGGCCTAGGAAATTGGTTTTAACCATGTATTCCTCTTCCTCCAACGAGGTTTCCAGGAAGGAGCCATACACCCCAAAGCCAGCGTTGTTCACCACAGCGTCTATTTCCCCAATCTCGTTCCTCACCTTCGCGATCAGGGACTCGACCTCAGCCCTATTGGATACGTCTAGCCTGAACCTGTAGTCGCCAACCTCTGGCTCGGTCCTAGATGTGGCCACGACCTTGTATCCTTCCCTCATGAGAAGTTGTACCGTGGCCTTCCCTATCCCCTTTGATGCCCCAGTAACTAAAGCTAGCATGTGTCTCACTCTCGCGGGAGGATATTAGAACTTGTCCCAAATGCTTTAACAAAATTTCTCTCTATCACTCTCTCAAGTTCTCCCTCATCGACTCCCTTCCTCTTGGAAATGAATTGCAGTGCATCCTTCACCATGTTGGGCTCTAGAAGTCTTCCTCTGTACACGTAACCTCCGTCGCTTTCGGTGAGGATTATTTCCAGGGGGGCAACGTCGAGAATTTTCTGGTGCTTCTCCTGGAAGGTGACAGACGGGTTAATCGTTATGAAGTAACCTGCTCCCTCAATGTCCTTGAGGAGGGTTTGTGGGCCAGTATACCAGTGAAATATCGCCCTCTTTACCCCATGTCTTAACGCCAGATTGAAGGCATCCTCCCAGGCATCTAGGGCGTGGATGTTCACGGTCTTATCTGGGAGGAGAAACTCCTGGAAATACTTGATCTGAACCTCCCTACTTGCCTTAGATAGTCTGTAATCTAATCCAACTTCTCCTATGAAGTCTGCCCTTTCCACGAGTTCCTTGACCCTCTCGAGTTCACCGTTTCCAGCATTCCATGGATGAATTCCGACACCGCGTAGGACCCCTTTCATGTTAAGGGTCTTCATCGAGGTCTTAAGGTCCATGGAGACCGCAGCGACTACCACGTTATATTTCCCGTCTAGTTCAGAACAGTGACAGTGGGCATCATATAGCATGGGATTTACTCGGTTTTAACCATTTAATCTTAATATGAAAGCTGGAAAATATTTATAAATGGCAATATCTCATTCATTTTGATAGCCTTGAACAAGGGTTTAGTTATTGGTATAGTTGTGTTAGTAATAATTGTAGTAGGAGTTTTAGCATATGTGGAGATTGGAATGCCGAAACACGTAACTCCCTCGCCAACTACCAACACAACTACTACGACCACGACGACTACCACTACCTCTCAAACCCCGCTCTACATATGGGTAGCTGATGCCTACACGGCAGAGGCCCAATATCTAGGTTCGTCGTTCCAGAACGCCACAGGCATAACTGTGCCCACTCCCAAGGGAGGCGGATCCTTCGGGCTAGCGAGGGAGATCGCGTCCGAGGGTCCCAACGCCCAGGTTAGCGTCTTCCTTCCTGTGGCCCTCTCAGCTGCATCTCCCTCATACCTGGGAAATTACTCCTCCGGCTGGGCAATAGCCTTCGTAGCAGACCAGCTCACCATAGCTTACACTAACTCCAGCATAAACAATCCGTACGCACAAGAAGCCCTCAATTACGCCAAGGAGGCAGAGGCCGGAAACACGTCAGCGTGGTACAACTTCTTCCAGATACTGAGTAGCGGTAAGGTTAAGGTTGGTATCTCAGATCCCAACACAGACCCCGCTGGTTTTAGGGCGTGGATTACCCTAGAGTTAGCTGGATATGAATATGCCAACAACACTTTCCTATTCTACAATGAAATGCTGAACAACAAGGGTAACGTGACCGCGTCCAACGCAGCTGAGCTGGTATCGCCGTTGGAGGCGGGACAGATCAACTTCCTATTCATTTACAAGTCGGCTGCCATAGCCAAGGGGTTGGAGTATATACAACTTCCCAATCAGATTAACCAGGGAGATCCTAGTTACTCGAGCCTTTACTCTAAGTTTGAGTACAATCTATCCACAGGACCGGTTTACGGTTCCCCCATCTACCTCTTCATCACTGTACCCAAGAACGCAAATAACCAGGCCGAGGCTCTTGAGTTCGTGACGTACGTGATTGAGAACTCCCAGTCCCTAAGTAAGTTCGGCCTACTTCCGCTGTCTCCTGCAATCCTGTTCAACTCTACGGCAGTTCCTCCTCAGATAGCCTCTTTACTCTCCCAGGGTAAACTGGTTGAAGGAGGTACGCTTTGAACTGGATAAAGGTAATCTCGATTTTTTCTGCTCTTCTCCTCTCAGTTCCGGTTCTCTACATTCTCATTGAAGGTTTCGTGGTTAGATCTCCACAGGCCTTCTCATCCTCTTTTCTGGAGGGAGTGGAGCTCTCGCTCATTTCATCTGTAACGGCAGCCATCATAGACGTGGTGGTCTTCACTCCCCTGGCATACTATCTATCGAGGGGAAGGGATCCAGTAGTGGACACCTTGGCTGACGTCCCGGCCTCGATCCCGCATCCGATCGTTGGAGTCGCGCTTGTGTTCCTGGATGCAAGTTATTCTCCGGTGGGAAAGTTTCTCCAGGCCCTTGGGATAAACTTCTTCGACACTTTTCAAGGCTTGGTGGCAGCCCTAGTGATAGTTTCAGCCCCGATTTACGTTAGGGGAATGAGATCCTACTTTGATGCCTTACCTAGATCCTACGAAAACTACGCCATGAGCTTGGGGGCAGGACCCCTCAGAACCTTCGCGTATGTGGTTCTGCCCGAGTCCCTCAGGGGAGTGGTTTTGTCGGCGTTAACCAGCATGTCCAGGGCATTGAGCGAGTTCGGTTCCATAGCTATTATCGCATATTACGTTCTAGGTCAGCCCTTCAATGGCGTCTCGCCAGCATCAATACAGATCTATAACTATTACGGATATTACGGACCGCAGGTGGCCATCTCCGCCTCCGCGGTAATGATATTGGCAGGCCTGATTCTGCTGATAGGCATAAAGATTCTAGGGTTAAGGTTGAGATAAGAAACCAGTCCTAACCTGAGAAGTTTTAGTAAATGTCGGCTTTGTGGAATTTACTCTGTCCCATGCTGAGAATGAGTTGCCTTAGAGAACAGAATTGTGAAGGTGGGGCCGCCGGGATTTGAACCCGGGACCACCAGCGCTCTGGTGGTTAGGGAGTTATCCCCAGGCTGGCATCCTAATCCAAGCTAGACTACGGCCCCTCTACTTATGTGCTTCTTGCCTCGCTTATAAATCAATCTACTAGTAATACCAAAAAGTTTCAATCAACTCTCCGTGTCTTCCCAACGGTAATTATAGATTAAAATAAGGGACTTCCACCCCGGTATCACGTGCCGATACTTTAAGAGGGATTACGAATATAGAGTAGGATAGGTGGAAAATTTTGGCGATTGTTTATAAATGCAAGGGATGTGATAGCGAACTCTACAAGTTCGAGAAGGTAGGCCAGGACTTTTATGGGGTGAGGACCCCCTCAGAAATAAGCTCAATCTATGGAGGAAAGTGCCCCAAGTGTGGGAAGAAGCTGAACCCTCCATCCGTAGACGACGTTAACCTGAAGTTGAGGGATAGGAAGTCTGGATCCTTTTGAGAACCTCATCTAGATCAATTTCACCTTTCTTGTAAGCCCTAGCTAAGTCGTGAAAACCGAACGCGTTTAAGATCCTGTTCACATTGAAGGGCTTCTCCTTCACGGACACGGAATCGTAGTCGAGGATGTAGGTTCTTCCCTGGGTCACGATCACGTTCTTCCAGGGGTGAACTAGCTCCTTGTGTTCCAGGTTAACACTCTCAAGGTACTTGGCCCTAAGCAGGAGATCCGTAATTACTTCCGTGCTCTCGACGTAGTCCAGATGCCTACCCTGGACATACTCCATGAGAATGAAATTCCTTCCGAATTTCACTACCCTAGGGGCAGATCTCTCAGCCCTCATCTGTAGTCTAGCCTCAAGTTCCAGGCTCTCCTTCGGGGAGTCGGTCCTCCTAATCTTGAGAGCTAGGCCGTCCTCTGTCAGGACCACAACCCCAGTCTTTCCCTTCCCCAGGACCTTGTATTTCCCAAGGGTTGTCCCCCCGATCGAGTATGCCTTGGTTAGTCCAAACGAGACCAGCTCCTCTTCAATCTCGGGAGAGTAGGTAGGGAAAATGAACTTCGCTATTTCAACCAGAGTGGCCTTTTCCTTAAGAAAGCCCTCGTGCAATCGTCGCTGGCCTCCGTGAGTTTATACTGTCTTACCGAGTACTTATACTTGAGAGAGATAGAGTTAAGGATTATCCTCTCAGGGTCGACCTCCTTCCTCCTCTTCAACGCGTAAAGTTTGCCGTCATCACCCACCCAAACGTGCCTGTTAGAGAGGATGAACTCAGTGGAGCTCTCAAGGTAGAAGGGAGGTCCCTGTCCCAGGTGATGATCCCCTATCTGCGTTGACTCCACCTGAACCAATAGCCTTACCCTCTCGTCCTGGCACCACCCCACATCTACTACCCTGAAACCTGCGTTGAGCAGTGAATTCCTGATCTTCTCCACGCTCCTTCTTATCTGTCCCCAAAGAACGTCGTCAACGTAGGGCTCCAGTAGCTTGATCTCTGCAACCAGGACCTCTCCTAGGACGGGTTGCGGTTCAGGCGAGGGAGGATAGAAGAAGTCAAGCGAGGCTTCCTTAAGAAACATCCTAGAGGCAATCGACATTGTTGCTAGACTTTTCATGGATACGGCAGCAGCGGCGTTCCTCCTGGGGTCTACGGGATCTGGGATAACCAGGGGTGAGTTGAATTCCTTGGTTTCCCTCTCCAGAACTATCTCGGTACCGGGTTTCCAGGTTGACGCGCCCTTTAACACGTTCAGGAATGAGCCGTAGTAGATCGTGAGCAACTCAGCAACATATCCAGAGAAACCCATTACTCTTATCTCGGCGCCGTAAACCCCTATCCCCTTCAGGAACCTCTTTAGGAGTCTAACCTGGTCCTTTCCCTCATCGCTTAACCTGCTCGTAACGTACCTTGTGTGAAAGGGGGTTCTATCTACAGCCGTGATGGCCTGATCCCCACTCTCGACCCTGAGCGCAGGAACAACGTCCACTTCAACACCGTCCACTTCAACTATGACATATGGGTGCTCAGCATAAGCCAGCCTCGTCCTTAGTCCCTGAAGTCTGTCCAGGATTTCCCTCAAGGCTTCTCGGGCTAGGTACTCCTTCCCAACGCTTCTAGGGTAGAACACGAATAGGTCCACGTCAGTGTCTCCCTTCAGCCATGTACCCTTCCTGAAGGAGCCGTGAACCTCGGCGTCAAGGTCCTTGAGCCTGGAAATCACCAGGTCCACGGCACTCTGAATCCTGATTGTGTCCTCAGGTCCCGGTTTCACTCTCCTCAAGACTTCCTCGAGTATCTCCAAGGCAAAACCCCATTATGCCGTGATTCTGTGAAGTGGATCGTAGATAGGCCCCTTGGGGGTTAAGGTGCTCTTGAACAGGACTATTTCCTTTACCTCCTGTTCACCAAACTGCTTGTCCGACATCTCCTCCACGAGTTTGGCAAGCTCGAGCACACCTCTCGGTCCCTTTACCCTTCCCAGGGTAAGGTGCGGAACAAATTGTTCCTCTTCCACCCTAACTCTCCTGGAGTTTAGGGCTTTCACCAGGGATGTCCTGATCCTTTTGAGCTCGTTGAAACCTTCAGTTATTCCCATCCACACAACCCTAGGTCTGGACACGCTGGGGAAAGCTCCTAACCCCCTGAACACAACCCTGAAGGCCGTGAACTTCACCTCGTCCAAGCTCTCCCTTACCAGGTTGACCCTGTCCTCCGCAACTTCCCCCAGGAAAGCCAGGGTAATGTGAACGTTTTGGGGTTCCACGAGCTTCACGTCAGCTCCAGTTCTCTCCACCATTCCAAGAGCCTCCCTTAGCCACGGTGCGTCATAAACTGGAATCCCTATGAATAGCCTCACGTTTTTTAACCCCTCAATCCTAAGGAAAGGTGGTCTCCAATTAAAGTCCTTCTAATCACTGGAATGCCCGGTTCCGGAAAGTCCCTCCTCTCCTCAATCTTGAAGGAGAGAGGTTACACGGTGATCGTGATGGGTGACTCGGTGAGGAAGAGGTTCGAGAAGGAGGCAAGACACGGTGAAAGACTCATGGATTACGCAAAGAGGTTAAGGGAGATCTATGGTGAGGGGATAGTTGCCAGGTTAAGCATAGAGGAGTTGAGGGGAAGGGAGGAAAGGGTAGTCTTTGACGGTGTGAGAAATCTTGCTGAGGTTGATGAGTTTTCAAGACTTGGAAAACCTGTGATAGTCGCAGTTCATGCCCCACCTGCTCTCAGATACGAGAGGCTAAAGAAAAGGATGAGGGCTGATGATTCCTTGAGGGAAGAGGACCTAAGGAGAAGGGATCTCGAGGAGATCGCCCTCGGAGTTGGGGGAGTTATAGCCCTGGCCGACGTCATGGTAGTCAACGACTCCACAGAGGAGGAGTTCAGGAAGAGGGCCCTTGAGGCCCTGGGGAAGATAACTTGACTAGGATTGTGGTAACAGCCGAGATTAGGCCATCGGAAGACGAGGATAAGGTTAAGGTGGCAGTGGCAAACTTCTTCTCGTTCAAGTCAAGCAAGGTTGAGGAAGGAAAATACAGGTTGTTCGTGGCGGAATCGGACACGCTATCAAGTCTTTCAAAGTTTCACAGGGTTCTTAGGGAAGAGAGGATACTGGACGCTGCCCGTAAATACCTGAGGAGGGGCATTGAAGGGGACAGGCTGACCTTCATGATCCATAAGCAGGCAGCCTACGTGGGGAAAATCACCTTTGTGGATAGCGAGAACGAGTCGCCCCTGGGTCCCATAACCTACACAGTGTTTCACAGGGATCTGGAGGCCGTGGTGGACTGGCTAGCTCCCAGGACCTCAAGGGGAAGACCCCTCTGGGACAACCCTATGCCCGAAGATTGAGGAAGGAAAGGTCCTCTGGGACGAAGGACATGGGGAAAATTCTCCTGGCCTGCTTCAACATCTCCGACGTGTCCCTGTACCTGGCACTTATGTGAATTAGGGCTAGCCTCTTGACCTCTGCTTCCCTGGCTACGGTAGCAGCCTCGGTTGATGTGGAGTGACCGTACTCTGATGCGTCAATCCCCTGCTCAAAGGTCGAATCGTGGAGGAGAAGATCAACTCCCTTGACCGAGTTGATTACGGTTTCACAGGGCCTTGTGTCTCCTGTGTAAGCTATCCTTATTCCCCTCTTCACGATCAAGTAGTCCTCAGGTTTCAGAACCCTGTCACCCCAGGGGACCTCCTTCCCCTCCTTAAGCATCCTCATTACCCTCCAGTCGGTAACCCCTTCCCTCCTCAACCTCTCTGCATCAAGGTTTGCGGTGTCCTTCTCCTCCACAAGGTAACCCTGGGAGGGAACCACGTGGCAGGTTCTAAAGGGCCTCACCCTAATGCCCTGGCTCTCGTAGCTTGAGACAAACTCTATGGGAAAATTGGGCGAAAAGTAGGTTCTCTCAAAGGTCTCGGTAAGCAAGTCCTTAAGCCCTTCTGGACCAAGGATATATAGTCTCTCCTTCCTATCGTACATCCCCATGGTCTGGATCAGTGACGGTAACCCAAGTACGTGGTCTGCGTGGAGGTGGGTTATGGCAATTACGTTAACGTTCATGATGTTCAAGGAGTTCCTTATCATGGTTATTTGTGTTCCCTCACCGCAGTCCATGAGTATGGAGAGGCCTTCCCTCCTCACCAGGTAAGCTGGGAGTCCTCTCCTAGATGGTGCTCCCCCACCTGTACCAATGAAGTAAACCTTCATCATACGCTGGAACTCCACGAAAATGATGTCGGATGGGTAAAAAGGTTGAGGAGACGCTCATCTCTCCACAACGTATATGGCCCTTGACAGGCTCTTGTGTTGATAGAGGAAGTGGGTGTACACGGTCCTCAGCCCAACTGACCTTATGACATCCCTCCAGTCCACGTTGGAGTCTGCGGCGAAAACTAACCTCCCCTCCAGGATTTCCGCCACCTCCGAGAGAAAACCTTGGTACAGCTCCTCCAGCTTCATTCCCTTCGCGTTACTTGACCTACCGTAAGGCGGATCAGTAACCACGGAGAACCCCCGCGTGTAGGGGAGAGCCGTGGCCGATCCCTGGATCAGTTCACTGGAGTATCCAAAGTACTCCAGGTTAACCTTGGCTTTCCCTATCATCTTGAGATCCACATCCAGTCCCACTGCTCTATAACCTAGCCACTCAGCTTCAATCAGGATTGAACCCAGTCCCGCAAAGGGATCCAGAACCCTCCTGGGCCTAGCCAAGTTCACCATTAGCCTGGAGGTGTAGGGATCCATGGTTCCAGACTGGGAAAAGGGCTTCCTCGAGTGCTCAACCAGGCTCTTGCTATCCCTCTCCTCTTCTCTGAGCCCAGCCAGGAGGACCCCATCCGTGAAGATTAGGTCAAGTTTCCGACATGACCTAGACGTCTTAACCCCGCGAATCGCCTCAGAGTATAGGGCGTGAAACCTCTCCTTTTCCCTTCCTAGGATGACGTCGGGATAGATCGAGAAGCAATTTCCCTTGAGGCTCTCGTTTATCTCTCCTGGATCGTGGGAGATGGTCAGGACCTGTCCCACAGCCTTTATCGTGGACGACCTTCTCGCAACCCCCTTCACTTCACGATCGTAAAGGCCAACCCCAGTTAGGAAATGAACCTCCTCCCCAACTAACGCCCTGAGTTCAGCCATGGAGGCAAAGGCTTCGTCATTGCTTAGCTTAGCGTATTTCATAGCTTCACGGCTATCTGATCCGATATATCCACTAGGTTAACCTTTTCCCTTGGAACCACGGTGTTAACTCCGACGATCTCCTTGATCCCTGCCTCCCTTAACCTGTTGTATGCCCCGTTAACCAGCAGGAGGTGAACGGCAGCGGCACTCACGGTTTCAGCACCCAGAGATTGGGCTATCTTGGTTGCCTCTACCAGCGTTCCACCGGTGCTGATTATGTCGTCCACGAGGACAACGTCGTAACCCTTCAGCGACCCTAGGTTTCCTGCTCTAACCCTAATCTCCCCGGTGTGCCTATCCCTCTCCTTTTCCAGAAAGGAGTACCTGCATCCTAGTTCCTTAGCGAGTCTCTCGGCCCTCCCCATGGCTCCCCTATCTGGGCCTAGGACAAAGGGGTTCTTAACGAACCTTCTCACCTCCTTCGCCAAGGAGGGGATGGGATCCACCACCCTCACCTCTCCCCCAAAATAGTCCAGGGACTCTTGATGATGTGGTTCCACTGTGACCAGGGTTGAGACACCCAGGGAACGCATGACGTTGAGCACTGTCTTTATGCTTATTGCCTCTCCATCAAGGAATCTCCTGTCTTGCCTGGAATAGGCTATGTAGGGCACAACGGCCGTCACCCTGGATGCCCCCACGTCCCTTAGGGCCTCGACCATTAAGAAAAGTTCCATGAGGTTCTTATCCTGCGGTGGTTGAGTTGTCTGGACTAGGACAACCTCCTCACCTGAGAGGGAGGAAGGAATCCTAACGTAGGACTCCCCGTCTGGGAAAACCTTGTGTTCAACCTTGATCAGCCTGGCTCCCAGTAACTTGGATAGCCTTTCGTCGATCCCGTTCGTCGCAGTACCTCCTACAATGATCATTGTAGTGAATGTAAGGGTGAAGTTTTAAAGGTTAAGCAACGACGTAAACCCATGTATTACGTGTTCTTCACAGGAACTGCCGGCTCAGGGAAGACCACCATGGTGAAGGAGTTCCAGGAATACCTCCTTGACCAGGAAATGGACGTTGCCGTGGTCAACATGGACCCTGCAGTGGAGAGGCTTCCCTACACCCCGGACTTTGACGTAAGGGATTACGTTGATGCCATGGAGGTAATGGAGAGATATGGCCTGGGTCCCAACTCATCCCTCATAGTCTCCGTGGACCTCCTCCTCACCAAGGCAACGGAGATAAAGAACGACATTGGGAACATAGAGGCCAATTACGTTCTCGTGGACACCCCAGGTCAGGTAGAACTCTTCGCGTACAGGGACACCGGGAGGACCTTCTCGTCCCTACTGGTGGGGGACAGCAAAAGCGTCAACGTGTTCCTCCTGGATGCGTTTCTGGCCAGGGATGCCAGGAGTTACGTGTCTCTCCTTCTTCTCTCCAGTTCAGTTAGGTTCAAGTTGGGAATTCCACAGCTGAACGTTCTCTCCAAGATTGACTTGATCTCCAAGGATGAATTGAATAACCTCCTTGAGTGGGGCCAGGGAGAGGGACTCATGGACAGCCTGGGAGTCATAGATGATTATTCCTTTGAGCTAGTGAAGACACTCGTGGAGAGCCTGGAGGTACCCCCCATACCCGTTTCCTCACCAAGTAGGCAGGGATTCGATGAGTTATACGCTGAACTCCAGAGGGTTCTAGCTGGAGGAGAGGACTACGCCACAGAGGAGAACAATAGCAGACTGTAGGGAAGGGACCTCTTCTTTTTTAACCTGAACCCTTAATGATTCATCCATGAAATTCAAGGTTATTGACGCTAACTCGATGGCCACGATCTTCAGGACCATAGGCGAGTTCATGCCCGAGATTACCTTGATAGGAACCAAGGAAGGCGTCAGGCTCAGCGGTGTTGATCCAGCCAGGGTTGCACTCATAGATATCTTTATTCCGCAGGCCTATTTCCACGAGTATGAGAGCGCGGAGAAGGAGACCGTTACTGTTAAGCTTGAGGAAATAATAGCTTCCCTCAAGAACGTTAAGAAGAACGATAGCTTAACTTTCCAGTCAGGGGAGGACAGGCTCATGATAACCTTGGACGGTGACTTTGAGAGGACCTTTTACCTACCCATCCTCATGGGTGAGGAGCCGAGTCTACCATCGATCAAGCTGGAGTTCGCCTTTAAGGCCAAGATGCTCACCTCGACCTTCTCCAACGTCATGCAGATACTTGGAGACCTAGGCGATGCCCTAACCCTGTCCGCAGAGGGAGGAAAGCTCACGTTCATGGTTGAGGGCGATGTGGGCAGTTCCAAGGTGGAGTTGTCTGAGGAGTCTGGGACCCTGCTTGAGGCCACCGGTGCAGACGCGAAGGGGACTTACGGCATGGATTACCTGGTGAAGACCGCGAAGATGAGGAACTCTTCTGACATAGTGGAGCTCATGTTCGGTTCCCAACTACCCATAAAGTTGAGGTTTGAGTTACCTCAGGAGGGTTACGGTGACTTCTATATTGCCCCCAGGGCAGAATAGGATAGTCAGGTCTCTGATCAGGAGCTATTACGAGAGGGCAGAGCTATATCTCCCCTTCGACATGGAGTTGAGGGAGTTCGCCTTTCAACCGCTCTCAGGAGGCAGTTACGTTAGGCATCTCTCCTTCCAAACTGCCCAGGAGTTGAGGGAGGTGTTGTTGAGGGAGGTCCCAGGTCACGTCTTCTACTCCTCTGCCAAGTATCAGAGACCCTCAGCCAGGGACATGGAGGAGAAGGGTTGGATGGGGTCAGATCTCCAGTTCGATCTAGATGCTGACCATCTATGCGAGCCCAGGAAGATCACCTTCTGTCCCGTCTGCGGAAAGGAGGTTATGGGCGAAAGGTGTCCAGATCACGACGTGGAGGCGAGGGAGTACGTGGAGATTCCCTTGGACTGTCTAAGGAAGACCTGGGACCAGGCTGTGCTTCTCTCCAGGATATTGAAGGAGGACTTTGACCTGAGCCCCAGGATCTTCTTCTCAGGGAACAGGGGCTTTCACGTGCTCGTGGAGTGCAGTGGAGATTGCGCACTCATGGACTCAGACGACAGGAAGGAGATTGTGAGGTACGTCATGAGGGACCAGGTTCCCTTCAGGGGTGTTGAGGGGGATCCTGGGTGGGCCGGAAGGCAGGAAGGAGGGGTTAGCGTGGACGAACAGGTTACCGTGGATGTGCACAGGCTCGTGAGAATTCCAGGGTCAATCCACGGAAAGAGTTCCCTCCTCGTTAAGGAGATGAACGATTTCCTCTACGATATATCCCTTTCCCCCTTCTCGGGAAAGGCGGTCCTCCTCCCCTTCATTACAGGGGACTTCCTCCTAGTGGACAGGCAGTTTCACCTGAACAAGGGGGAGCCAGTTTCCATGGAGGCCGGTTACGCGGTCTTCGCATACCTCAAGGGCTTGGGTGAGGTGACCTATTACGTTAGATGAGTTCCTATCAAGGGAATTGAAGGGAGAGGACCCCCAGAGTATCCCAGGGGTCGAAGTGGAGCAGATTATCTCCACCTTCAAGAGACTAAGGTATAAGTACAAGGACAAGATACACGATGCTGAGCTGAAGATCTATTCCGAGATCGCAGAGTCGCTATTCGAGATGAGGCTCATAAAGGTCGTGGAGAACAGGGAGATCAAGGACAGCTTTGACTCCTGGCATAACGAGGCGGTCAACAAGATGAGGGACCTCTACGTTAACTATCTCACCGGGGCCTACGTCAACAGGGATGGGAAAGTTCTGTGTGAGGTGAGGTCGAACCTGAAAATGGACGGGATCGAGCTCAAGCAGGGAGATTACGTGATGCTAGGCCTGAAGAGGGCCTTCTCCCTCTGGCTGGCAGGTTACGTTGAACCGTGTAGGGTGGAGAGAAGGTAGTTCTAGTTGCAACTAGGGATTCCCGGGATACCATAGGGCAGTTGTAGAAAGTCTCATCGCAGGTAAACCACTTTCCCTCGCGTTTCTTGTAAATTTTTATTCTCGCGTTTCCTTTTTATCCAGTATATAGACTCGTCAATAACGAGTGGAACTTAGCTCTCCATGAGTTCTCTAGCCTTCTAATAGAGTCCCTTGGACCCAACCTATCCATGGTCCTAGGGCTGGACGAAGACTCTTGGATTAGGGACAGTAACGTCCTCGTAGTCGTGAAAAAGATTGATGACCAGGTGAGGAGGAAAGTAGCTAGATCGGCACTCTTGGTCAACGACAAACACGACTGCACCATTAGTTACTACCTTGTTGAAGAAGGAGAGGAGCTGATACATGAATTCCAGAAAATCGGAAATACTGTTGAATGAAGCTAAAATCGATATCCAAGCGGGTAGCCTTAACAAAGCTGTCAGCCCTGTACTTCTCGGTAAGAAGAGAGTTAGAATCTATTCTGGAGGCGATGAATTTAGAGGTACCCCGTCGCGACGACAAGCTGGCAAATGTGTTGAAGCACATGGGTTTCAGCTCGGAGGCAGAAGATTTACTACACCTCTACACGCTCAGGAAAAAGGCGGATTACGATGAAAGGTCGGTCACCGAAGAGGAGAGTAGGGAGGCTCTCGTGATAGCCACGCGACTTCTTGATGCATTAAGGAAAGTGAAACCGTGAGCCTCTTGATGTGGGACTAGTCATCTCTTTATCCTGATCATAACCAAGTTTTCACAGGAAGGTGGGCCCGGAGGGATTTGAACCCTCGACCTCCCGGTCTCTGACAGAAGTTATCAGCCGGGCGCTCTAACCATGCTAAGCTACGGGCCCCTCGAGGCTTATCCCTCGACATCATAAAATCGCCCCAACGTTCATTTAAAGCTTTTGCTTTGGATTGGGGTATCCTACCCTCATAGGGGCTCTCAACGTTTATTACCTCTGAAAATTCTAGATTCCAAGGATGAAATTTAGTTATGGTTTACTGGCGAAGTGGTCATCTGCCCTTAAGATAGCCGGATCCCTTGAAGCCATTGCCATAGCCTTCCTCTACCTCTCTAGAGAGATAGGAATCAACCCAACCCTATCCAGTTTATCTGTGCCCATCACCTCAGTTCTACCCCTGCTCTTCCTCCTCTTCGTGTCCTTGGCATCTATTCTCAAGCATAGCACGAAGGCTTACGGCCTCGCGATCTCGGTCTGGCTTGGACTAGCCCTGATCATGCTCAACCTAGGGATGAAGGGCGGAGAGCTAGGAACGGTCACAGGGTACGCTCTGTCTTTCCTTGCTACTCTCATTCTTGTCATCTCGTCAATAGTTCTCTTCACTCACAAGGGGAAATGGAAGACCTTTGTTTTCTCCTTTCTTCTCTATGTGATCCTGGTCCTACCCCTGATCTCCTACCTTTTCCTGGGCAATCAGTTTATTTCTCTCCTGATCTCCTTGGAGGGAGGTCAACTCTCGGTCATACCCAATACCCTGATCTCGGAACTTCACTCCTCGACAGGCTTAATCTCCGTGTTTCTCTCCTCACTTGGTCTTGTGGGTTTCCTCATGTTGAGTTACTCTCCAGATACGAAACCCTTCCAGGCCTTCAGGTCAGTGGGACTCACGTATCCCTCAATTCCCATATTTGGCTCCCTGTGGCTTCTCGCCTTCAGTCAAGTTCTAGGAGGAGACTTCTCCCTTCCCTTCGTGATACTGGCCTTGGCTTCCCTGATCATGGTCCCCATCAGTCTCGTTCCCAAGGTAAGGGTCAACGCAGTTCCGCTGGGTCTCATCACGTCTACTATCTCCCTAGCCCTAGGGGGACTCATGTTCCTCCTCACCTCTAGTCCTCTACTCCCCCTTCTCCTTACGGGCGCAGGTGGTTCAGTGATACCGAGGGGGTTAACTGATCCAGATAAGGTTAAGGCTAAGCTCGTGGAGTCAGTGAGGCTCAAGAGATATAGCACCGCAAAGAGGTACGTGGGCTTCCTCAACTCACTGGGGATCTCCACCAGTTCCTTGGCCTGCCAGTTCTCAAGGGACAAGAACTGTACAGTTCTCCTCTGGTTGATTTCTAACTACAACGTTGACTACAATTCATGTCAGGACCTGAAGGGCTTCGTTCAATGTATCCTGTCCTCAGGCAACCTTCCCAACAACGTTGATCCTCTCCTTCTAGCCCTGGAGAAGAGGGATAGGGAGAACGCCGAGAAATTGGCTGGGCTGGTCCTGGCCAAGGGAGTCAACGAGAGGACCAGGGAGACGGCGAGGAGGATAATATCTCCCTCAACACCCGCCCCAGCGCAGGAGAAACTGAACCTTCCACCCCTAAGTCAGTGGGACCCCTCACTCTGGGTTAACAGGGAGATTTACGGTTATCAAGTTAAGAGAGTAGTGGGTAAGGGAGGCACCGCCTACGTCCTTCTGGGGGAGAGGGGAGGACAGGCCTATGCCATAAAGATCCCCTTCATATCCCCCGCCTCCGCTGGGGAGAGGACCAGACTGAGCAAGACCACCTTCGCCGATATGGCCGGGGAATCATCAAAGTTACAGGAGATCTCAACCAAGACCGAGGACATGGTAACCCTGTACGGCATCTTTGTGGATAGGACCGCGATCACTGAGATACTCTCGGGAAAGGTAGAGGTCTACCTTAAGTCTCCCCCAGCCATGGTCATGGAGTTCATGGGCGGAGGGGACGTGGATTCCCTTCTCAAGGAACAGGCAGTTTTCTACTCCGAGAAGTGGGAGAGGATAGTAACCTTCATCCTCATGAGGGTTGCGAGGGCACTCAATATGGTTCACACCGAAGGTTACGTTCACCTCGACGTCAAGACCAAGAACATCTTCTTTTCCTCCTTTCCAGGGAGGAGCGGGGATGAGGTGTTTGAGAACCTAGTCACGGGGAGAGTTAAGGCCAAGCTGGGTGATCTAGGGGCGTCCAAGAAGGTGGGAGGGGTTCTGGACCAGTACACGGCAGAGTACTGTCCCGTGGATCAGGTTCAGGCGCTCCTCATGAGGAGTGGGGCCCATCCAAGGATGGACATTTACGCACTAGGGGCCACGGGTTACAAGATGCTGACTGGACAAATCCTGAATCCTGCGGAGGTTGTTAAGCTCATGGACGGTGCTGTGGACGAGTACCTCAACAGGGGTAACTACAGCGTCTTAATCGACCAGGCATTCAGGGAGTACCAGAAGTTTTACGCTGGGTTAAGCCTACCAGGCGTTGATCCAGAGCTGGCAAACGTGATAAAGGCCATGGTAAACCCAGACCCCGTGAGAAGGCCTACGGCAGGGCAAGTGGCGACTAACCTGGAGAGAATTTTGAACAGGATGGGGAAATGAGGGGAAGATAGAAAGAAGAGGAGCCCCTGCGAAAAACGTTTAATAGGGTATTTCCACTCCACCATCATGAATCGCGTTCTAGTTCCCGCAGTGATCGCTGTAGTCGTTGTGGTGGTATTGGTTGCGTTTCTCCTGCTACATCCTGGAACGCCTCCTCTCCCTCTCAATGAGACCGTTATAAACTCGACCCTGGGCCCCGGAAAAATACTTCCCACTAGTGGGTCTTACCAGGTGAAGGGCAGTTACGTCATAGTTCACCAGCTCAACGGGGAAACAACAAATCAGAGCTTCTCGGTCCTCGTGAACGGGGTCTATCAACCCTCCGAGGTGAAGTCCGGCGTCCTGGAGTACGTGAACGGGAGCAACTACCACGCGACAGTGGTCGTGTTCCAACTTGTTAACGTGGTCAGCTCCAATTACACCCAGATCATTAACGGTAGTGGGACCACGATAATCCTGGTTCACAGGGGCTACGCCGAGGCTGACCTATACTATTTTGGAGGTCACCTCACCTCGTCGCAGGAACAGACACTGGTCTCAGTTCTGTCCAGGTATCTGGAAACCCTCTAAGTTTTTAGCCATTCCCTCTCACAGGAAGACATGAAAGTTCTCACGGATCAAGATCTCCTAGACCTCCTCACTCCAGAGAGGGCAGTATCAGCCATGAAGGAGGCCTTCTCCCTCCTGTACAGGGGAGAGGTCCTCTCACCGCAGAGAACAGTCCTCACGGTCAAGGAAGATTGGTGGGGCGTTATGCCCTGCAGGACCAAGTACCTCTTCACAGTGAAGGTTATCGCGGTTATACCAGGGAACAGGGATAGGGGTCTTCCAGCCGTGAACGGTGCAATCCTGGCCATGTCACCGGATACAGCTGAGCCCTTGGCACTCCTTCCTGGGGCAACCCTAACCGCAATCAGAACCTCAGCCACCTCGATTCTGTCCACAGAACTCGCCGTTGGGAGGAAGGTGGGAGTTCTTGGGGTGATCGGTGCAGGCCAGGAGGCCGAGTTCCACATTAGGATGGCCCAGGGGTATCTATCTCCCTCGAGGATTCTCGTGACCTCGAGGAAAAGTCACGTGGAGCTGGCAAGGAGGACAGGTGCAGAGGCAGTGGACTTGGATACCCTCCTGAGGGAGAGCGACGTGATCTTTGCGACCACGTCGTCAACTACCCCCGTGGTGAAGGGTAAACTCCTCAAGGAAGGTTTCCACGTGGCAAGCATAGGGGCTCATACCCCTGAGGCTCGCGAACTCGATGACGAGACTGTCGGGAGGGCAAGGACATACATGGTCGATTCGCTTGAGGCAGTTTCCAAGGAGAGCGGGGACTACATACAACCAGCAAGGAGTGGCGTTCTCAGGGGTAAGGTGGTGGAGCTAGGAGAGGTTCTGGAGAGGGGAGTGAAAGTGGAGAGGCCCTCAATTTTCAAGAGTGTTGGGGTAGCAGTTCAGGACAACTTGGCGAGTTACTACGCAATTAGGCAGGTCTCACTCTAGACGAGTCATGGAAACTTCGGGGGCCATCGGTCAAAAGCTCCTTCTACGCTCTCGTAACGTTTTCTCCCCGTCTCTCACTCGAGATTCCCTAGCAATCAACACGGGCTCAGCTCGAGAACGTTATCCCAATCAAGGGCTCTGCGGGGTAATATTTCCCGTTCTCCTTCACTATCCACGACGATCTCATCAACTGCCTCAAGTAGTTTGAGATCTCGGTGTCACTAATCTCAACTCCTTCCCTCGCCTCCAACGAGTCCTTTATCTCTCCCCACGAGGCACATCTGGACACAGCTCTCATCACGGTGAAG
Organism: Metallosphaera sedula DSM 5348; assembly: GCF_000016605.1. NCBI lineage: Archaea > Thermoproteati > Thermoproteota > Thermoprotei > Sulfolobales > Sulfolobaceae > Metallosphaera > Metallosphaera sedula. The sequence goes on from NC_009440.1 coordinate 1,739,546, forward strand.
TATCTCTCCCGAGCCAAGCTCTTATCCCTCAGGAAGTTCTCGAACTCTTGCGTTATTAACCTAGTGGCAGTGTCAAGGGTCCTCTGTAGGGAGGCGTTAAGATCAAGCTCCTGCAGGTAATAATAACCAAAGTAGGTTAGCCACCCTGGTATGCCTCCTATTCTCTCGTATACCTCCTCAGGTTTATTGAACTGTATGGAGTGCTCCTCAAAATCCCTTCTTAAGAACTCGATTGACTCTTCCCTGGAGAAGGGTTGCAACTTCACCTCGAGGAAAGCCCTCCCGTAGAGCGGTGCCCCTGGATCCTCAACCCTAAGGTATCGTGAAGGAGCCCCATCTCTGAACCTCCCAGGATAAACTTTACGTTCCTAAGGTTGTCGTAAGCGTAAGCAAGAGAGGGCAACAGGTTCACTCCCCTCACCTTCCTGAGCTCCTGGGCCTCATCAATGACCACCACCACTCTAGTCCCGTGATTCTCGGCCCACTCCTCAAGTACCTCAAGAAGGGATGAGAAGGAGACCCTCTCCCTTCTACCCCAGCTGAACTTTACCTCGTTTCCTAGGATCGAGACACCCTGAACGTGCTTCAGGAAGTTGAGGAGAGAATTATCAGCCCTTGTGAGCTTGTCTCCCTCTGTATCTCTAGAAGGAAGTCCCTGTACGGGACGTAAGCCTCTTGAAACTTTCTAAAGTGAGGTACGAGTTGGGGAGACCCAATTCTCCCAGAGCTATCCTTATGAGAGAGGATTTTCCGGTCCTTCTCAAACCCAGGGTTAAGGCTATGGGAGATGACAAGGTCTTTAGCCTCTCCAGTTCACCCTCTCTGTCAAAGAAGTCCTTCCTATCCCGTTTCGGCGAAGGGTCAAATAACACTTCTACCCCCAGAAGTAAAAACTTGAGCAACATGTTCACGCGGACTAGCGTGAAGTGGGCTCAGTGCTGCAGTGTATCATCACTGATCTAGCCGCCCATCGCTCTTCATGGCCCCGTCTAAATGGTAGGGCCAGATAAAAAGTCAGCAGACTTTCCCTCTCCTGGCCAGGATCCTATACTTCACCATTCTGTCCACAGGAGAGAACCTGGGAGGGTGAGCGGGCTTCGTCTCGCCTCCGCAGGCGGGACACCTCTCGTGAAGGGTGTAAACCTTGTCCTTGGGACACTTCCTGATTAGCCTCACTTGGCAACCTCCGCTGAAACGCCCTCCTCCTTTGCCCTCTCTAGTATCCTCTGTACGACCTCCTCGAGCCTCTGTGCTACAGCCTTCGGGTCGGTCCCTGAAACCTCAACCCTATACCTTGGGGCACCAATCGTGAATATCCTTATGTCCCCCTCATCCTCGAGGTCGAACACCTTCCTGATCTTGTCCACACCATCAGGGTCCAGGCTCTTCACCAGGACCACTTTGCTCTCCTTAACCTTCTTCTCTTCCCCGTGTTTGCTGGCCTCCTCAAGGATGGGCTTAATCCAGATCTCTGGCACCCCCGCATCCAGGAGGACCTTCTCCCCTTCCTTAGATGCCTTCTGGAGGGCCTCGTACACGTCGCCGTACTTCTCCTCGAGCTTCCAGGCCACCTGCTCCCATGCTTCCTTCTCGCTCTTCTTGAGCTTCTGCGCCACTATCTCCAGGATCTTGTCGATCTTCTGTATCCTCTTCCACTGGGCGTTCTTCTTCCTCCTATCGTCGTCATTGACCTTCTTCAGGGAAACGTCAACTGACCCCTTCTTGCGGTCAACTCTAATCACCTTGACGATGATCTTCCTTCCCTCCTTTACCACGTCCCTTATGTTCTTAACCCACCTGGTACTTATCTCACTCCAGGGAAGGAAGGCCTGAAGCCCACCATACTCGTCTAGCGTGACGTAACTACCGTAATCAAAAACCTGCTTCACGGTCGCAATTAGAATGTCCCCCTCACGGGGGAGAGGGTACCTGTTGTAGATCATTTTAACCTAGCTGTCTTAGTTCTTCTCCGACTATTTTTGCTTTCCCGCCCCTCGGGTAAACGAGCTGTGTCCCGCAGGCGAGGCAACGCGCAGGGAACGTGGAGTGGGAGAAGATTACCTGCTCGTTGTTGCAGTTGGTGCACTTGACGCGAACGAAGTGGGATGCAGGTTCTGGGATTAGTATCCTAGTCTTCCTCATTTGATCACCTCAACTAGTTCGAGCTTCTTTACCCTCATCCCTAGCTTGGAGTAGGTGTAACCGCACTTCTGGCACTTAAACATCAGGGTCTGCTTCTTCGTGACCTTGGCGAACCTCTTGGGAACTGGCTTCCTTGTGCTTCCGTAACCTAGGTTCTTCCTGTTGTACCTGCGCTGTCCCTCTGCGATCTCCCTCCTCTTTCCACCCTTGTAAAGGGAGATGGAGTGGTCAGTGTGAGTCTTACACTTGGGGCAGTAAGCCTTGACTAGCTTAGGGAATTTCATGGGAGGAAAGAGAAGTCCAAGTTTAAAAGTCCATCTCCAGCGTGTTGGTGCCCTGGTTAGAGGGTGTTATGAGGATGAACGATTGTGGTAAGGTTAAATTCCTGATCAGCCTCAAGTCGTCATGCCACCTAAGTTCCTGTCGTGATGGGAATCTGTTCAGGGATGAATGTTAAGGGACCTAGGAGGCGATTTAGACGGGGGAACTAGCCTTAGTCTGGATTAAGCTTAATTATGTCCCACTCCTTATTCCCGCAATGGCTCTTAAGGAAGTCTCCAACGTTCTCAGGAAGACAACCCTTGTGGATCTAGTAGTTGTGATAGGAATCTCCATTATCTCGATCGCTATACGTGGCCTTAGTGCCACCTATCCTCTCTCGATCAATGGTTTTGACTCATGGTACCTCTTCTACAACGCGGTACTGATAGCTCAAGCCCACGGGAATTGGTACGCCGTCCCTCCAGACGTTCACTCTTGGTTTCCATCGGGTTACTTCATCGAACTCGGTGACACCATAGGGCTCCCCTTCATCTCAGCCCTACTTGCCCTACCCTTCTACTCTTCCTTTGGAGCAAACGCAGTCTACACGGTAGTCCTCTTCCTGGACATGGCTCTAGCAGGGCTAGGCGTTGCATCTGCTTACCTAGCTGTTGATGGCCTTACCAAGAGCAGGGTTGGGGCCGTGATCGCGGGACTAGTGATAGCGGTCTCGCCTGCGCTAACTTACAAGAATCTGGTGGGTGGCCTCCCCAAGACCTCCTGGGGAGGGGTCTTCGTCCTCTTCTCAATCTACCTCCTGAACCTGGCCATAGAGAGGAAAAAGCCGTGGTACGGCGCAGTTGCCGCGGTGCCCCTCTTCCTAGCAGAGATATCCTGGGGAGGTTACACCTACATCGACATAAGCCTTCTGGCAGCTGCCTTTCTGGCCATCCTCCTGAACAGGAACGATGAGGTCACAGTGAAGTCCTTCACGTTAATGGGCGTCATAACAGCCTTCTTGACCTCCTTCGCCCCCAATAACATAGGATTTCTATCAGGTGCAGCTCACGGTCTCTCTCTCCTCCTTGTTTCGCTTCTCCTGTTTGTGGACCTTTACCTAAGGAAGATACTGCCGAAGGAGAGCTCGTTAACCAGGTCCTTAATACTCACCTCGTTCCTAGTCTTGATCTTCGTCCTCGCCATAGGCGGTCTATCAGCTTTGAGGGCTACCCCTATTCCCTCTAGATATTACGCAATCGTGGATCCCTTCTACCAGTTCACCGTGCCCATAGACAGGACGGTGGCGGAGTATATACCTCAGCCGTTGACTTCAATGCTCACTGACTTCGGCGTTGCCATATTTCTATCGGTGATTGGGATGTACTACTTCCTCAGGGAGGGTAACCTCTCCGGGCTGTGGCTCCTCGTCTTGGGAGTGGCGAGCATATACGGGACCTCGGAGCAACCCTATCTCTTCAACTACACGGTGTACATGGTCGCTCCCCTGGCAGGGGCAGGGATCTACTTCGTGGTGTCTAGGCTGAAACAGGCCAGGGTGAGGGTTGCTCCCATCCTTCTCTTGGCGGTGGTTGGGATCTCCCTCGTGGCAGATGCCGGTTCAGCCATCATGGCTAGCAATACACCTAATGCCATCATCACCTCCGCTTCGCCCTACCCCGTGCCCAACTATGCCTGGGTCACTACGCTTAACTGGCTTAGGACGCAAACCTCACCTCACGCCTTCGTCCTGAGTTGGTGGGACTACGGTTACTGGATTGAGGTGGTGGGAAATAAAACCGTGATTGACGAGAATAACACGCTTAATAATACGCAGATCAAGTTAATGGCTGAGATCTTCCTGAATAACGAGACCTACGCGGCCCAGATCCTCGAGAGGGACTTTCACGTCTACCCCTACGGAAACCCCAACTACACAATCCCCACTTACATCGTGGCATATGACGCGGTTACCATCTACAGGGGACAGGAGGCCTTCCTTGGTTATCCCACGAACTTGGGCGGTCAGTTCCTAGGCTATACCTCGAGCCTCGGGGACATTGGGAAAGCCATGGGAGCAATGACCGTGATTGCGGGTTACCCAGTGAATGAGTACGTGAATATTACACTTCTAAACCAGACTGAGACGCAGATTGCCAGCGAATTCTCATCAAATCCCACGCTGGCTCAGGAACTTGTAAGCCTAGTGGGTAACTCGTTCCCGTTTGCGTGGACCCATCGCGCGTATCAGTCGCTGATAGCCAACATGTTCATTGAAGGACTGCAGAGCCAGGGTTACCCCGTGATCGCCCCATTCAGTACCCAAATCTCGACCTCTGGAGTCAGCCTTGGCACTCCTCTACCGCAAGTCAGAATGGAGTACTTCCAACCAGTGCAGATATCAATGGACCCACTTTACGGAAATGGAGAGTACCAGGTTTACATTATGGTAGTGGTGTATCAGTTCGTCCAGCCCGGATATGTGGCACCTAACTGACCAGACTCTACTCCCTTTTCTTGCGCCCTTTCTTGTTTGTATACATCAGTAGTCAATCGCTTTTTATATTATTACACCTTATCCGACTTTCAGTGAAATTAGTATGAATAAGAGTGCGATAAGATATCTATCGCTCCTCCTGGTTTTCTTAATGGGAGGTTCATTCCTAGCAGGAATAACAACATTTGGTCAAACAAGTTCCACAGCTGGCGGAGTTACCATATCAGTGAGCAATGAGTGGGTAGGCAATGATACAGTGGTACTTGTAGCAATTTACAATCCCAATGTTCCTCAAAGTGCACAGGGTGCCAAGTATGTAGCGGGTAACGTAACAATTTCCGCTGGAGGCGTTACAGTACCTCTAATAAGCAATGATACATCAAATGCCTCAGTGGTATATTACCTGAATAACGGGCAGCATTACTTCTGGTTCTTCATAACAATGACCCCAGTTCCTACTACCTCTGCTTCATCCCTATCCATGACTGAGACCCTTACAATAAACAGTACATCTACTAATGTTCAATTAACCAATCCCTATCTTAGCTTCACTACTCCAGTTGGAAATGTCCAAACTGACGGAAAAGCTGGCGTATTTCAGCTTACACTACCCTCATCCTTCCCCAATCAGTTGATAGGAGAGTATGGTCAAACAGTATATGGAGGCCATAAAGTAAATATTACTGACTTGTACTTCTTTAGTGGCGATAAAACAATTACGATCTCATATAGCACAGGTGCATCTGTAACAATTAACAATTACTTGGCAGACTCAAGCAATTACGCAGCCACCCTCCAGACTACCGAATCCACAGTGCCCCTTAACTCCACTTGGCAAGTATACTTCGTGGACAATATCATGCAAGCTAATCCACTTGTTGGAGGAAATGGTGGCTTCATGATCACGGCAAACGGAACGCAGGTATCTCCGGTTATCCAAAATGTATCCTACCTAGCGGTAAAGAACGGAGTTTACGTGAACACAACTGTGTTTGCTAATAACCCTGTTCCAAACGCACAGGCAATGTTTGGCTATGGAAATGTTTACTACGGAAACTTCACCATGTACACCAGCTCCATTGTTACTAACAAGACTTATGCAACACTACTATCTGGGAACAACTACACCCCAGCTAATGTGTCCTTTAGCCAATACAAGATGCTAATAACCAGTGGTCTATTTACCACAAATACGCCTATAACCATATACCTATCCGATTGGATTGGAAATAATGCCTCGGTATCCATAAAGGGCACCATAAAGGAGACCACTCTACAATCAATTACTCTCTCAGTTCAGAAGGGAGAAAACTTAACGGTGAACGATTTCAATAACATATCAAACTATAGCGTCAGAAGGAACATAATGGTGTATGTGGCTCTCCAGAATATTACAGGATCTACTTATAAGACTGCTATGGTTTCTCTTCCTGAGACCTATGCAGGTTCAGGCGTATTCAGTTTGCCTACGGTTCTAAGAATTGGCTCATCACCAAGTATTACTTACTCAACCTCTCAAGTTACAATAACCCTACCACCTTATGATTTCAGCAATACTTCTCTATTGATAACAGCTACTAACGATATAGGTGCCTCCTACTATTACCTTGGTAGCAATACGGTTAAGAATATCTCTACTCCCGGTACCATATCAGTTGGTACTCCAACACTTGTTCCTATCCCCAACGTTGTGTCTGTAGCCAATGTGACTCCTGTGATAGAGCTGGCGTATACTGAGCCCAATCTAGCCTTCGGAACTGCTACTACGTTAACAGTTAGTGGTACCAGTGTAAAATATAATGGCGTGCAAGTGGCAACTGATAGCGTAACTGCGGTTCTTCCAAACGGAACAGTAATTAGCGGAAATCTTAATGGATTGAGTATTACCAGTTTAACATCCGCTAACGGTAATGGTACGTTCTTTATCGTAGTGCCAAGCACTGTTATAAAGACTTTCTTGGGAACTCACACTTACATACCTTCAGGAACAGAGCTAACATTCAAGATTTATGATGAGTTCGCTGCGCAAACTCTTAGCGTGACCTACAAGTTTACGACAGTTGCACCAGTAATAGCCATTAAGACTCCAACCTCCACGTCGTTCTCCTCAGCTGAGACCGCATACTTACCACCATTGCCCTATAACGTAGTTCCAGAGAAACACTACATCTCAGTTAATGTTACTGACACTCTGTATGCCCAAAGCGTTCCATCATCAGCTCTTCAAACTACACTCAAGATAATAGTTGAGAATCCAGCGGGACAAAAAGTAGGTAACGTGGTAACCACGGTAGTTTCCGAGACTGCTGCCAATAGTGGACTCTTTACAGGCAAGATATACTACACAGTCTATGAAAATAGCAGTGGATATTGGTTAAATATAAATGGCCAAAATATTACTAACTTGAAAAACGTGGTTAATGGTGGGCTCATAGTATTCGAGTACACTTCCCCATCATCTCAGTCAACTGTTAACGCTACTGCCTTGCTCGAGCCATCTCCATTCACCCTAAGCGTAAGCCAAACTTCAGCCAATCCTGGACAACATGTTAATGTCTCAGTGAACAGTCCTGGACTTGTTGAATCCAGCAACATGAAGTTTACAGGTTCCCTGATAATTTACGCCCAATTTGCCGAATGGAACGGACCGGGTTCTCAACCAACCATTGCTGTATCTCCAATCACCTTGAAGGAAGTTTCTGCCGGGTCTCCAGTATTCGGAGGAACCATAGTATTAGGTAATTCAAGTGTTGTCTCTTCGGGCAACCTTACCTCCTTGATAACTACCCCAGGATATACGGTTGCTCCTGGATCAGTGGTCCTTGTGAATGCAAATGCGACCATAGGACCAACAAGCACTTCCAGCTCCATTACTCCATATTATCAGCAGCAATCAATATCTATCAATGTTGTAGATATCAATGTCTCGATACTCAATCCATCTCCAGCTTCACCCTTCGCTAAGCTTGAGATTGAACTCCAATCTCCACTATTCAACCTGCTTACGCATCCTGCGGCAGGAAACTACACCTCTGCAGGGACTAGCGCCGGAATATTAGAGGGAATACTTTCAACAATCACCACCCAGCAGTCCCAGCAACTTGTTACCTCAACCCAGCTCGTAACTTCACCAAAGACCTCATTCTACTACAACAATACCATATGGGTCATAGAGACGCCAATGACCTTATGGAGTGGCACTCCTGGAAGCTATGGAATACCCATAGAAGTGAATCTAACTGATCTATTGACTGTAACTCACAATGTCTATGCAATTCATGTAGTTGAAGTTCCCAATGTCACCACAGGCACCGTTTCTCTGGTATCCGCCTATGCTGTTCCCAGCGTCTCCAGTAATGTTGCCCAGCTACAGATTAATGGATTAGTGCCTCCAGTGATCTCCGTGTTCTTCAACGGTAACAACATAACGCAGTCAGCAAGCGCGGCAATTCCGTTCCCCAATACAACTGCAGGCGAACTAGTAAACGTCACGGTATACGCGCCTGATGCTGTGAATAATCTTAATGTGCCAGGCTCAGGTACTACATTCAACGTTACCATAGTGAACACTGCAAATGGTGAGACGACAACCCTCACACTAACACAGATGACTAAGATAATCGGCGGTGTAGCTGTTCCTACTCCATACTATACAGGGTTATTGAAGGTAGTTGAACCAACAGTGTACACTCCTGGTACACCAGGTGTAATCTCAGCTTCCTCAGGAGTTGTTAATAAGGTACTGGTCAACATGAACCTTGTAGAAGGTCAGTACTACAATACACAGGGATTACTGCAACAGTTAAGGATGAAGGCCAGCTCCTACTTCTATGTGGGAGTTATCAAGTTGAGCGTCTTAGTATCTCACTTCACCATATTGAGCAATGGAACTCCCGTAACTGGCATGCAAGTTGGAAAGTCTTACAGCCTATTATTCAATGTAACCAACAATGGTAATGTAAACGAGACAATATATGGTACACTAGAGGTACTATTGAATGGTACTCCAGTTCAACCAGAGATTGTGGCCCAAATAACCTTAGCGCCAGGGCAGAGCACCCAGATAGGAACACTATTTACTCCCACAATGCCAGGTAGCTATACCATAACCTTCATACCATTCCAGAACAACCTGTTAAGTATACCCTACAACCAAGGATTGACCGAGGTTGTTACGGCAAGTTAATTTTTTTCCTTCCTTTATAAGTTAAGGGTGATTAAATATGAAGTATAATCTTCTTCCCTTGATTCTTTTATCCCTACTAGTAGCACCATTGTTGGCCATGGGTTCAGCTCCAGCTATTACAGTAACTACTCAACCAGTATATCATCCTGGACAGACTGTATTCATTTCAGGAGTTACTTCTCCTAACACTCTTGTGGGCATAACAATCTATAATCCGCAGGGGAAGGCAGTTTACTCCAACACCACCACAAGCGGACCTAATGGAGATTACTCATTGAAAGCCTTCACATTCCCGCTACAGGAGAGCACAACGTTCCCATTCGGGACTTATACCGTTCAGGTTGGGACCCAGACTGGGTTCACCAACTCCACAACGTTCCAATTCCTACCTCTAACCGCTACGGTAAATGTATTAGTGGTTAATCCACAGGGTGTACCAATTCAGGGAGCCACTGTTACTGCAGATAGTGTGACTGCCACTACCAACGCTTCAGGTCAGGCAGTTTTGAACCTTCCCACGGGGACATATACCTTGAAGGTAGTTCCCCCATCTCCATACTCGCCTGCCAGCGAGAACATAACAGTAACAGCACCTAATACATACTCATTCAAGATAACTGTACAGATCCAGGAACTGGCTCTCCAGGTAGTTAGCGCTACTTCACCCAACGTTAATCTGAAGGATTTGACAAGCGGGACAAGCATAACAATGATTGGTGGCACTACACTCACATTGATGAGCATGGTAACATTCGCAGGTCAGCCAATAAGTACGGCTACTGTGACTGCTATGTATAACGGGACCATGTATAATGCAACCTATATGAACGGTTACTACGTTATCACCATATCAGTTCCAAACACGCAGTATGAGACTGACTTAGTAATACAGGCGACTTACTCTGGGATGCAATCCAACACCGTAACCCTTCCGTTAACCGTGAATGTTAATGAACAGGCTATAATAGCAAGTCTTAACTCGACAATACAGTCTCTCGAATCTCAAATAAGCTCACTAAGTAGCACTGTCTCCACTCTCAGTAGCTCAGTCACAAGTTTGAGCAATACTGTCTCTAGTTTGAGTAGCACAGTCTCTAAGCTCAACGGCACTGTGGCAAGTCTACAGAGTTCCGTGTCCACACTGTCTAGCGAATACAGTACTCTAAATAGCAGGGTTAATGCACTTTCAGGTCTCTCTGGCACAGTGGATATTGCTCTAGCTGTCAGCATTATAGCCATAATCATCTCCATAGTAGTCCTTATCCTTGTCTTTAGAAAGATAAGTTAATTTTTTTCTTAAAACCTCTTATAAATCGATTCTTCTGCTTGTGCTGTGACATATATATTTTTCTATTTTTATGCAATAAATAGTATACAGTTAGCTAGAGACTAACACTTAGCTTAAAATGTGGTGCTTGGATCTGATTTCATGAGAGTAGGCCTAGTTACTTTTTCCTTGATGAACCTACGGGAAGGCGGAGCAGAGAGGCATGTTAGAGAATTTGTTAATATTGCTAAGACTAGATTTGAACTTGTTCTCTTTCCCACTTTAAACACGTATTTACAAGTTGAAAACGAGGAAGATAAAAATGCCCTAATCAAGAGAGCTCAGGAGCTAGAGAAGGAGGGTATTACACTAGCCTCAGAGTTTTACTCCTTGGTTGACCGCTCGATTACCAGGAAAGAGCGTCTCTTGAATTTTGTGGACTTTCGTTTACTGCGCGAGTTAAGTAAGGCCTACTATTCCGATCTAAACAAGATTGATTTTCTTTTCTCCCCGAACTTTATATCTCCAGACGTAGTTCTCATGGCTAGCCACTCAGGAAAAGGTTATGGAATTCTGATAAACGGGTATATAGCGCCCCTTCACATGGATCCCCTCTTATATTCCATTTATAAGTTTAGGATTGGTCAGGAGAGCTTTCTTAGCTCATTGCCTAAAAACCTTCTAATTTCTAATTATTGGGCTAAAGCCATTAAGATAATGAAAAATAATCCACCTAAGTTCGTGGCAGGCGTAAATAGGGTAGCTATTGAAGGAGTGATAGGTAAATTGCCAACTAATCACGTCATTCTGGATCCTGGATTTGCAATTGATCCATCTATCGTGAAGTATAGGTCTGAAGCTAAGGATAACTATGCAATCTTCGCTGCAGCTAGAGTAGAGCCCAGTAAGGGGATGCTAGATCTGTTGAGGATCATGAAGCTCCTTAAAAGTGCAGACGTGAAACTAAAGATCATGGGAAGGTTAAAATCAGATTCTTCCAATTTTTATCGATTAGCGGAACGTTATGGTGTAAGGGATAAGATAGAATACCTAGGATTTCTATCTGGAGAGGAAAAGTACAAGGTCATGAGCTCTGCAAGGGTCATGGTTTACCCGTCTCATGACGATACCAATGCACTGGTTGTGATGGAATCCCTTGCAGTTGGGACTCCTGTCGTTACCTATGCTATTCCTGGCATTAAGTACGTGTATGATGGTGTTCCTGGTGTAACGCTAGTGAAAGAGTTTAACTATGACGGAATGGCGAAAGAGATCAACAAGATCATGCATACTCAATATTCGTTAAATGATGAGAAGCTACAGAAATTACTCTCCCATCATAGTTCTTGGGCCAAGGTAGTCGAACAAGAGGTTAACCTGATACTTAAATATGGTATTAAAGATATGAAATAATGTCATGCGTGATTTAATATAGCTAAAGAGAAGTTTGCTATTATTGAAGGACTAAAATACCCTTTTCTGTTCTGATCCGCTCAAAGTTTTTTAGATAGGAAGTCTACAGCCATTCCATGAAATATCTAGTAATAGGCGGAGCCGGTTTCCTGGGCTCCCATCTGATTGAGTCCCTTAGTGGGGATATAACGGTTGTTGACGACCTCTCCACCGCGAAATACTTTCAAGGGAACGCGAAACTTATCAGGGAGAAAATAGAGAACTTCTCCACAGACGAGAAATATGATTATGTTATACACTTGGCTGCTAGGCCCTCCCCGGAGGATTACATCAACCATCCGGTTGAGACTGCCTTGTCCAACTCCGTGGGAACTTACAAAGCCCTCGAAATAGCCAGGAGAAGCGACGCCGTATTTCTCTATACCTCCTCCTCCGAAATTTACGGTCACGCAGAGGTAATTCCAACACCTGAGAGCTACTGGGGTAAGGTAAATCCGACCGGGGTCAGGAGCTGTTACGACGAGAGTAAGAGGTTCTCCGAGGCCCTAATCATGTCCTTTTACAGGGAGTATGGACTAGACGTGAGGATACAGAGGCCCTTCAACGTGTATGGACCTAGGCTCAGGGAGGATGGCTCGTATGGAAGGGTGATCTCGAGGTTCGTGTATCAGGCATTGAGGGGTGAGGACTTGACGATATTTGGGGATGGGAATCAGACGAGGGCTTTCCTTTACGTGAGCGACTGGGTTGAGGCAACCAAGAGGATGCTGGGCCCAGGGCTCAAGGGAGTTATCCTGAATGTGGGATCTGACAAGGAAACGAAAATAATTGACCTAGCGAAAACAATAATATCCATGACTGGAAGCAAGTCCGGTCTCAAGTTCCTACCTCCAAGGCAGGACGATCCTCCAAGGAGAGCAGCAGACATAACCAAGGCTAAGGAGGTCCTGGGCTGGGAGCCTAAGGTTTCCTTGTTCGAGGGATTGAAGATGACTATAGAGTGGTTCAGGGGTGTACTCAGTTGAGGATAGGGATTGTGGGACTAGGAGTCGTGGGTTTATCCACAGGAGTTGTGCTCGCTGAGCAGGGACATGAAATAGTTGGAGTCGATATTGATCAGGGGAGAGTTCATGGACTTCAGTGTAGGAGGCCTCCCATATATGAGCCCGGTCTGGAGGAGGCACTGAACAGGAACTTTGAGAGGATGAAGTTTTCAACCGACTACTCGTCGCTCTCGGACGCTGAGGTCATCTTTATCACTGTTTCTACCCCAACCGTTGATGGAAGGATATACCTTGGCTACGTGTTCGACGCCGCGAGGAAGATAAAGGAAGTGGCGAGGGGCGTGATTGCCATAAAGAGCACCGTAGTCCCAGGGACTGCAAGGAAGGTCAAGGAAATCACGAACCTTAAGGTTGTATCCAACCCAGAGTTCTTGAGGGAGGGAAACGCCCTGCACGACACTGAAAGCCCGGACAGGGTTGTGATAGGTAGTGACGACAAGGAGGCAGGCGACCTGATCCAGGAGCTGTGGTCCTTCACGAAAGCCCCAGTGATCAGAACCACCACAGACGAGGCTGAGCTAATAAAGTACGCTGCGAACTCCTTCCTAGCAGTTAAGGTGTCCTTCATAAACGAAATAGCTAACTTATGCGAAAGGCTAAACTGCGACGTTAACGTTATAGCCAGGGCAATTGGACTTGATAAGAGGATCTCCCCTTATTTCCTGTCAGCAGGACTAGGCTGGGGAGGATCGTGTTTCCCGAAGGATACCCTGGCGATAACCTCGTTCGCGAGAGACGTTGGGGAGAAGCTCAGAATAGTTGAGGCAGCCATAGAGGTTAACCAGGAAAGACCCTTCAGGGCTCTCAAGCTTCTTAAGGAAGTCATGGGCGAGGTTAGGGGTAAAACTGTTTGTGTCCTAGGACTGGCCTTCAAGCCTAATACCGATGACACCAGAGAGAGCGTGGCACTCAAGGTGGTTAACCTGCTGAGACAGGAGGGAGCCATGGTTATAGCCTACGATCCAAAGGCTAGATCTGACGTCGAAATGGTGACTCTTGACGAGTGCATAACTCGGGCAGATGGTGTCATCATTGCTACTGAGTGGGACGAGTTCAGGGGACTTGAGCCCAAGTTAAGGGGTAAACCAGTGGTTGACGGCAGAAGAGTTCTAGATCCAGCGAAGATGGGACAGGAATTTAGGGCCATTGGGCTTGGTGTTAGGTGAATGCAGGCCGTAATTACCGCGGCTGGTCTCGGAACCCGGATGCTTCCTGCCTCCAAGGAGATCCCAAAGGAGATGTTTCCAGTTCCCTTCAGGGGCTCGTTCAAGCCCATAATCCAGGTTATATTCGAGCAGTTATATGACGCTGGCGTTAGGGATTTCGTCATTGTTGTGGGAAGGGGAAAAAGGGTAATTGAGGATCACTTTACTCCCGATCAGGACTTTGTGTATTACCTCGAGAAGATGGGTAAGAGCAGGCAAGCCAAGGACCTGAACGCGTTTTATGAGAAAATCGAGAAAAGTAATATAGCCTTTGTGAATCAGGCTTCACCTGAAGGCTTCGGAGACGCGGTATTGAGGGCTAAACCTTTCATCAAGTCGGACTTCTTGGTTTCAGCTGCTGATACCATACTCGAGGAGATCCCCAGGATGGAGGTTAACTCCTTTCTGGTGACCCAAGTTGACGACCCTAAGCCTTATGGGGTTGTCTTACTGGACGGGGAACTAGTCGTAGATGTTGAGGAGAAGCCTAGGGAACCCAAATCGAACTGGGTCATAGCTCCATATTACCACTTTGATTACATGATTTTCGAGGCACTTGAGAAAACCAAGAGAAGTGGAAAGGAGTTACAGCTCACAGACGCAATCAAATACCTGATGAATAATGGGGTAGCCTTTCGTGCAGTGAAAGTTGCCAAGATGTATGACCTTGGTAACGTCGAGAATTACATCTCATCATTGAGGGCTATACTGTTGCGAGGGGATATATAGTCCTTTTTAGGGCTAGTTAAGGCATTGTAGTGAATCAGAACATCTCTATCCGGTACTCCAAAACTCACACCTCCGATAATGATAACGTTCCAAAAGTTGTTTCATGACAAGATAAATCATAGTGTCGCCATGAAGTTACAAATTCCTGGATCAGGCCATGTTCCCACAGGACGATCCCAACGGAGTACTTCATCTACTCAAGAGAGTGGCTGGATTACGCAAGATTCGGCATGTTTCGATATGAAGCATAAAATTAATCCTGCATCTCAAGTTCTTACCTTGATCTAGGGTTAAATTGACTAACTAGGTTTGTATCTCTTAATAGAAATTAATATGTCAAGAATAGCCGGGTCTAATCCCTCGTCCCACGTATGCGTTAAGGGAGCTGGTTCGCGCGTAACTCGCGCGGGGTCCTTCGCTGCACTGAGACGAAGTGTCATGTTATACGTGGTCGTGCACAAGAAGGTCTCGATCCTCACCTTCATCTCGGCATAGTGCCTCCAGTGTTAGGAAGATTCCAAAGTGCTCCACAAATGGACGTAGGTACTTGAAGTTCCCATGGGGATGGACTAAGGTTCCTCCCTGAACCCGCGATCCACAGGCTTTAAGCCCTTCCTTGACAGCCTGCACCTCGCGTTAGAGAAGCCCTATCAGTAGGTTAAACTAGATCCTCACACTAATTTGGATAAAAATCTAGGAGAAGCATGAATGTATGAAGCCTTGGGAATTACATTCCCATAGAAGCATTTTTAAACGTCATCGAATTAAATGTCTTTTGATGGATCACAGAATTGTGTGTTTTATGCCATCTTACAATCTTTTTAGTCAGGGCTATCCATTTCTGGAAGTCATATACTCAAGTCTCTTCGTTTGTGATAAGATGTATATTTTCGATGGATCTTCAGATGAAACTAGTAAGATTCTCTCTATGTTGAGAAATGAGAGAATAAAGATAGCAAGAATGGAGTGGAATTTCACACAACGCAATACGCGAAGAGGTGAAGTTATAGCAGAGATGAGCAACAGGATGATTGATCAAATTATTAGAATAGAGAAAGAAAATATTTCTAAGACATTTATATACTATATTCAGGCGAATGAAGTATTTCATGAGGATACCTATGCTCAAATTCGTTCAATTCCAGACGCATACCCTGGATATAGGGGATATCTTCTCTACTATTATGGTTTTTATGGGCACATTCTTAGAGGAGAACAATTTAGATTAAGAATGGCACCTCTTTCAAAGAATGTGAGAGCCATCCATGATGGATGGACTCTAAATGTCTTTGGTGGGTTCCTCGAATCATTAAAGAGAACCATTAGACATGAGGCAGGAATGTTACTCAGATATGGTAAACTAAACGATTTTCTTTGGATAGGCAATGCCATGTACAGGTATGTTTATACTAAGAAACCAATTTTTAGATACAGCCTAATATTTAGGAATATAGTAGCCAAGAAAATACAAACTCACAAAATCATGTTTAAGAGCGGAGCATTTGAACAACTTCTGGACGTTTCTACACTAGACAGTATTTCAGATGATCAGTTTTGGATGGAACTAGTTAAAATTAGCACTAAAGTTCAAGGAAAGGGAAAGAAAGAATTTCCTCAACTCAATGTTTCTCTCGATGAGCATCCAAAAATAATGAGAGATATATTAGGGCAAAGAGAATACAAAATAAGAGAGGAAATAGTTAAGGAAATTAATACTTTATCTGATATTAGCAATTAAACTAGACTGCTAATGCTTATATTATGTTTTAGTTTCCTTGATCAATCTCTAATTTATTCATTTAAACACTGATTACTAGGCTACGTCCAAAGGGATGACTTTAGTTTATTAAATAAATATTAAATTCTCTGCACCTGATTGGAATGAGGGAAATGACAAAGGTTCAGCATAAACATCATTTAGACATGTAGTAAAATCTACTAAATGGGAAGCTTACCTAAACTTTTCCTTTAATTACCGCGCAATCGCGATGAAGTGTACCCGCTCTAATATACGATACCCAAGTTTACAGGTACTTAATCGATTTGTTGTATATTCTAGGAATTTAGAACGCCAATATATAAATGGTATTAGGTATCCAGTTTACACGTTACAGAGCTACAGAGTTTTTAGAGCAAGGAGATTCACGTTAAATCTACAATTATTTCATAAGTAGTTATAAATTACTAGATATTTGGAAAATACTTTATGAGGATTCATGTGTCCTAGAACAAATAATTTATCCTTACATTATGGCTATTAATATGCTCAGTAATGAACCTAAACGGGCATCATAATATAGTAACTGCATCTAGCAAATATTCCAATTACATAGACATTATAATTATAGTCATTACATTCTTAGTCTTTCACGGATTATTACTTAACGGATATATAGGTTATCTTGATACGGCAACCTATCCTCCCTTCGTTCATGCCACATTTCAACTCTCCTCTCTCTTAGGCATCTCCTCCTCTCCACCCATTTTCACTATAGAACTAAATCCAGGGTTGACACTACTTGAGTCGGTCCTGATTCTTCTCTTTCATAACTTTGGTCTGAATCTTTTCCTTTTTATCTACATATTGATTTGGATGTTAGGGATAAGGCAACTAGCCTCTGTCTTTACTAGGAATAAAATCTTGGTAATATTATCAACATTAGCGGGAGGACTTAATCCAGCAACTATAGCGGTGATCATGGATTCTCCAATCACATTATATGTAGCTCCTTTACCATGGTTCATCGCGTTTTACTACAGATACCGTATTATCACGGCTTCGAGGAAGGATCTGTTATACTCTCTAGTTCCGTTGACCATTCTAGGAGTATATGGACCACCTATCCCCTCCTTAATGGGGTCCCTTCTCTCGATTGAGATATTTTCCATTGTAAAAAACAAAGGAATGTTCAATAAAGGTATTAGATACGTAACTCCCCCCCTTATAGTGCTTCTATTCTTCTCTCTAGTTCATATCAACACACTTTATCTTATATTATCTCATGGATCTCAGGTTTCCACGTATGTCTCCGCTGTGAACATGTTCTTTCATGGAAATTTTCCTCATTCCTTCAATTTGGTCCAGGAGCTAGAGCTCTCCTTTGATATGATTAGAAGTGGTCCTATTTTCTATAACCTGTTATCCTCTTGGGCACCTCCCATTGTATCTGAGCTATATATCCTTGTCCTGATAGGGTTTATTATTCTAGGATTAATCTACCTAATTAAAAGTAAAATATACTTTCCTGTAATTTTCTCGAGTATAATCTTAGCGCTCGCAAGTTATGAGAGCAATTATCTTGGAATCTTCTCACTACTACATGAAACTTTACCAATCTTTTCAGGAGTAGACCCGTATGAGTATGGCCCAATGGTAGGTTTATTGTTTCCCTTAATTATAGCTAACCTATCTGGATCAAAACATAGAATAGAGAAGAATCTCTCCCACATTCTGGTTCTCTTCTCTATCTTTATGATAGGTGTAGCTAGCGTTGTGGCCGGAATCGATTTCTCCATTATATGGCATCCCATTTCGGTTCCAAGCAGTTTTGCTACAGCATACGAGAAACTCTATGCTGGGAGTAATGGAAAGGAAATACTCATTTTGCCACCTAATACTAAATTTCCCTTCTCCATGTATACGTATAACTTTTCCCCAGATTTTAGCCAGGCTATCCCGTATTATCCTCCACCAAACTTCTTTTCTGTCCCAAAGGGAGATACTATAGTTATTGCAAATATCCCAGCCACTGATAACCCTTACACACTATTGTACATAGCATTAATATCAGGAAACTTGTCAGGAATTATACACTACTCCAAGGAATTAGACGTAGGTAAATTGCTCGTGGTTAATCCTTCAGTGTTCTCTGGGTATGAAGATGTCAATTACGGCCCCAACGCAAGCTCTCTCAACATTTCATCGCTTTCCACCGCCTTTAGTAGCTATATATTTTATGTTCCTAGATTGGAATTTTTTAATAATTCCAATTTTACGGTATTATATAGTAATAATCAACTCGAGGTTATAGGAATAAATCAAACTTCAGTGTACAGTTTTAGGATATTGTGGTATGGAATAGAGATCATGCCTCTCACCAATACCACAACGGTAGTAACACCAGTGGGAGCTGGTACGTCTAGCGTAATTATGGCACCCTATAAGCAAGCCAATTATGGTGGGCAACTGGAAGTAATGTCCGAATCCCCCATGAAAAGTTTTGTTATATCATCATATTATGTTATTTTTAATGCAATCAGCTATATAGTTATAATTGTTCTATACCTCTATTTAATTTTCCCTGTTCTAGGGCATCTAGTAAAGAGGATTAGATTTTCATTGAGACTCAAGTAGGGAGATATTCCTTGCATACCTACGCTATCACGGAAGTTAATACATGAAATAGTTTTCACTGAAAGGGATTTAATCAGCAAACGAGCTCCTCAAGGAAGCCCACTAGGTTATGGCTCTCTCAATTACATTCCACATTCTCTCCTTAAATATCCTCCTGTCAAAACCTAGCGCCTTCTCCCTTAGATCTCTCCTGACGGAACTAGGAGCCTTAAGGTTATTTTTCACTAGTTCAGATGCCTCCTCAAGGCTATCATAACTAAACTCGGGTACTATCTCAAATCCTCCGCTCTCCCTGGGAACTATGGGAACAAGGCCTGCAGCCATGGCCTCAACAATGGGTATACCGAAGTGTTCCCCAAGGGTGGGATGGAAGTAGATAGAGGCCCTTTTCATCACCTCTATGAGGTGTTCCCTTTTCGCGTTAGGAAGGAATTGAACGTCTGCCTTAAGCTCCTTACTTAACTTAACCAGCCTTTTCAGATAACTATCGCTTTCCATGGAACCCACAATCACCCCCCTTATCCCTGTCATAGCGGATAGGCGCACCGCGAGGTCTAGTCTCTTCCCGGGCTCAAATCTTCCGATAGTCAGGAAGAAGGGTTCTCCCTCCTCATGATACGCCTTAAGGAAATCTGTAACATCCACCGGAGGATACACCACCTCAGAATCTACTCCATAGATTTCTCTTATTGCCTTGGAGGAGTAACGGGAATTAGCTATGAACACAGATCTTTGAGCCTCTTCCCTGAATCTTTTAAGGAGACCACGCAAAGGTAGAATATAAAGCTTCCAAACTAGGGAGCTATTATACTTAGACGGAACAGAGGAGAATTCAGGCGCTACGCCATAGATTATATGTTTGGCTATGTCCGAAAGAGGGATGGGAATTGCTGTTATATTCAGGAAGAAATCTGGTCTAGTTTTCCTGGCAGAGATATAGGTGAAAGCCCTCTGATACTTGTCAAATAGCCTGAGTTTAAACGGAACTACCGAAAAATAGGGTAGGCCCAAATCATCCAAGGGAGGAGAGAATGTGGCCAATGTGGTGTCCACTTTTTTCTCCTTGAGTAACTCTGCCGATGCCCTGACCACGTTCCCTTCTCCGCTCACCGACTTCGTCACTCTATGAATTACTAGGGTAGATTTCATTCTCGCTATGAAACGAAGCTTCTATAAAATTTTAAGTTTATTTGGTGACAGATTTTCATGTCTTTACCTGAAAACTGTTCAGGCCATGAATCTAGAATTGAGACTAGACAACTTGAGGCTCCTTTAACCTCAACGTTGTGTATTTGATATTGGACAGGCCTAGAATACACAAGACGGCTGAAGCCTAAAACCGGCTTAGATCAACAGCTTCCTTTTAACTTAAAGGGTAACTTTAAACTAACTTTCAATTTTATCGAGAATTATCCCAACGAAACGTCTTATTTCGTTAAGCCCCTCTCCTACCCTCTCAGATAGCAAGGCTATGACGAAGGACAGAATGGACACATAAAGACTTGGGATTAGAAAAACCTCACCTGGATAGACTAACTGGATCACATGTGTACCTGGACTTAGCTCCGTAATAAGACCCTTAAACGGAGAACCGTCAACCTTGTACCCAATCCCCTTTATGGGTATTATAGTCATGTTCAGGGGAAGATGGGAAGAGACGATTAGCTCCTCCCCGCCAATTAATTGCTTTGTCTTCACTTGGTACGTGGTGTTTATGGGAAGGGCCCCAACCACGTAAGTAGCTGACTTATTATAAGTAAAGTAAAGAGCAGAGACATTAACAGGTCCAGGACCCGAGATTAAGGTGATGTTACTCACTTTAGTAAAGGAGGATCCATTCTCTGCGCGAACTCCATTAATCTCTACTGATATTGAACCACTAGACTTATAATAGACTGTGCCGTTTAGTGCGGTACTAGGATAAAAGGCAACTTGGAACTGCTTTGAGGAGTTCCAGTAAATCCAGTTTTGAGTAATGTTGACAGGAACAAAGGATGATACCTGAATCTGGGTAAAATTTAGTTCGTTTTTAAGGGGGAGAATTAAACCCAATGAGCCGATCTCATTCCAGGGCAAGGTAGTGTTGATATCGAGGGGATGAAATTCTCCATCTATCGTCTCACCAGTGAGGAATGTGAAGTTACCCTGTTTCTCTAGGTAGAAGTTCAGGCTGAACTGCCCTGACGTGGGAATTGGATATCCACTCGGTAGCTTATGGACGCCCTTCGAGTATAGCAATACCTGCCCGTTATTAGTCAACCAAAGGGTAAGCGCAGTGAAATTTATAGGGGTTACGGAACTTTGATTCGAGACGTTATAGCCTAGGAATAAGATAGGGTTTCCAAAATACGAGATCCAACTCCCGTTAAGGCTCACCAGCAAACTGGATTCGTTGTTGGGGATCCTCCACGCTATAAACTGTACACCAATTTCGCTTTTGATTAGAACACCCTTTGAAACATTCACGAGAAGTCCATCGGACTTATAGTTCCAGAGGAAATGTGATGAGTTGAGAGTTAGTAATGGATAAACTCCAGGGACCCATGTTCCGTTTGCTCTTGATAAATTATCTGGAAGAATCACCTTAAAGAACGCTGGGAATCCTATGTATTTAGGGTTAGGCAATACCTCCCCCTGGCTGTTTACTACGTATTGAACTCCCTGCGTAACTACTGGAGACGTATTGAAGGGAACTGGAGATAGGAGTGGATAGGAATAGTTCCACCAGACCAAGGTTGCATTCTCCACTTCCTTGCTGATCTTCTGTATAGTGGGTGGGATAGTCAATGGATGATAACTTCCGACCTGAAACACTGCAGTCACCAGGAGTAGAGATATTGTAACTCCAGCCAACACCTTCTTCACTCCTTCCCCGCTCACAAGGAGAAGAGAGGACATTATGGCTACGGGGTAGGCCAATTCCGAGTAGGGAAGCCCCGACACTAGATATGCCAGCGAAACAAGCGCAGTTAACACCTTCACCTTATCCTCCAGTTTGGCAGTTACCACAAGCACAGGAAGCAGGAGAGCTAGGGTTAAGGAGGACGAAATCTCGCCGAGACTGGGCCCACCTAGCACCAGGTAGGGTATTATCCAGAACGCATTAGCCCCCACGATTGCAACCCCAATCCAGGGTAACTCCTTCCTTCTAAGGAAGGCTCCCATGACGATCGCGGACACTGGGAAAAGAGGGAAGGACGAACCAACTACGCTGGTCAACATTATTGCAGAGTACTTTACGCTTTTCCTCGCGTTAAGGCTCATGAGGTATACCGTGAACGGAAGTATAGCGTATCCCAGAAGAAGGTAAGGATGAGGAAAGGGCGACAGAACCTGATACACAAGGGAAAAGAGAGTCGCTTGCCTAACTCCCAGCTTCTTGAACATCAAGTAACTTCCCACACCTGAGATGTAGGTAAGCAATGCCATGTAGACGTTAACTCCGAGGGGTAAATGTACAAACAAGTGGGCCAGGGGCCATGATCCAAGTATTTGGTTCACCTGTGGGAAATAAATGACAGGAACCCAGAGGGAGAGAGGGTTCGCCCTGAACACAAAGGAGCTTTCGCTCCACCAGTAGTACTCGGGAGGGATACCAAGCCCGAGAGTCACAAGCGCGTAGGGAACGAAAAGTAGAGGAATTCTAGGAAATCTCCTAGGCAATCTAGAGTTCTCGATCACTAGACCAAGCACACCAAAGAAAAGCGAATAATAGGCCCCATCAGACAGAGCGTTTACCGTGGCAGAGTCAATTCCCTGCCCAATGGCAACAGCCGAAGCTACCAAGAGTAAAAAGATCCCGTTAGCTACAATTCCCCTAAGATCTACCTTAAGATATGCCAGGACCCCCACAAGGATAATGAACCCCAACACCTGATATCCTGCGTTAAGGTCAAACACTAGAAGCGAGACGCCCAGGGCCAAAAGAAACGCTGTTGCCTTATCCCTCAAATAAAAGGAAAGAGCAACTGAAAGGGAGGAGATAGCAAGGAAGAAGTAAGAGTGGGAGAGAAGGGTAAAGGGCACAAGGGATGCAGGCAATGATATCGATAGGTCAGTTAGAATGAGGGAATAAATCGCAGATCCTAGTAAGATAATGGCCAGGGTCTCATATGTCGAGAGCCCCAGGAAAGGCGAAGAACCAACAACAACGTCAATGATAATGGCAACAAGATAGCTGATCGTTCTATCCATGACATTTAGAGGGAGAGTCATACTTTTAAATTCTTTGATATTATAAAGTGGAAAATTATATAGGGAATGGTAAAATATATCTCCTGTCTAAATGCAAGGCAGAGATAAAATGTGAGATTTATTTCATGGGGATATTTTGAAAAATGAGTTAAATTCATTTGTCCTCCCTTCAACACGTAAAATTGACGATTTTTGTGATAAAGTTCAAATTCCTTCAAGAACACTATAGGAGGCTTTACTAGATTTAGAAACTCTTATAAATATCTTTTCGTATCTTAGTTATGCCCCTTTCCATTGTGATTCCAGCTTATAATGAGGAAAAGAGGATTGAAAGGACTCTCTCCGAGCTTGTTTCCTTGTTTCATGATGACCAGATACTTGTAATATTTGATGGTAACGATAAGACCCCAGACGTGGTTAGAAAGTACCCCGTCGAGCTTGTGGTGAGCACTCGAAGGCTGGGGAAGGGAGGGGCACTAAGGGAAGGGTTACTGAGAAGCAAGGGAGACTACGTGGTTTTCCTAGACGCTGATCTACCAGTGGGAAAGGAGGACCTCATGCGGGTGATCCAAGAGGCAAGGGATCACGACCTAGTGATCACCACTAGAATATTCAGGAATATGCCCACGAATAGGAGCTTTCTCCATAGGGCCTTCGTTTCTGTAGCCAAGGTGTTTTTCCCCTCGCTTTCCTTCGTAAGGGACTTCCAGTCAGGACTGAAGGTGGCAAGGAGGGAGAAGCTTCTTCAGGTTAAGGACGAGCTAGTGATGAGTGATTGGCTCTTCGACGTCAATCTAATCTACTCCTTCGTAAGGAGGGGCTTTTCAGTCAAGGAGGTCGAGGTTAAGTGGGATCACGAGGATCAGGGAAGTAAGATCTCAAGGAAGGTGATGAAGGTGTCCCTGATGATGTTCCTCTCCCTCGTGAAGTTAAGGACCTTCTATTCCCCCTTCAGGGGGATCCTGCAAACTGGGGCGTACAGGTAAACTGGGGCGTACAGGTGGGCCGAGTCCAGGATAGTGGACGCGTTAAGATGAGCGCTACTCGCACATTGACTGAGGGGAGATGCAAAAACTTCGCGGAAATTTGTTCGTTAAGTCCCTAGCTTACTCTCCCTTCCTACTACTCAAGAGTTTTATTAACTCGTCAAATCTGGCGTTCATATCACTTCGTAGGTCATCGATCCGCTTCTCCGTCTGAGTAAACCCGGTTTCCATTTCCTTCTTTAACTCGTCAATCTTTTTGTTAGTATCAGCCTTGAACCCCTCCATCTCCCTCCTGGTATCATTCCTGAACTCATCAAACTTCTTACCCATATCAGCCTTGAACTCGTCGAACCTTACATCCACATGCTTGAACTGCACATCCGTGTACTCCTTCATCTTGACGAATTCCATATCCACATACTCCTTCAGTTCCTCAAATGTCTTATCCGTGTACTCCCTCGATTCCTTGAATTTGCTCTCAGTGAACTGCCTCGACTCCTCAAACTTCTTGTCCACATGGTCCCTCAATACGTCGACCCTGCCATCCACGTGATACCTGAGCGTGTCGAACCTCTTGTCCACGTAGTCTCTCATGGTATCAAACTTCTTGTCCACATGGTCCCTCAACCCCTTCACGTCCTCCTTTACCTCCCTCATCTCCGAGGACAGATCATCAATTCTCTTGTTGACTAGATAGGATAGTAACACTTGGTAATCCTGCTCTGAAAGCTTCCTTCCCTGTTTCGACTTGTCCAGGATGTTCTTTACATATTCTACGACTAGCTCAGATACCATTGACGAGATGTCTGTGGCCATATCTATCTACTTCTCTTTTTGGTACAAATAAATCTTGGAGATAGGTGAAAGTACTCTTGCTACCTGTTGGGAAAGGAGGATGATAGCTCAAACAAGAAAATCGGGGAATCAGGGCGCTATGTCCTTCACACATGCATAATATCATTTTTCGCTAAATAGCTTTTCTTTCCTGTTTCATGAATGATGAGAGCGAGCCAGCTTTCTGGTGAATTTAGCCAAATAAGTTTAGATCATCTAAATTAATTTATGATCCTGAGTAATATCTATCCCCGATGTATCTCATCTATTACCTTCTTTACTTGGTAAACTTTCCTAGAATTTCAAATCGTTTTAAACACTTTTTAGTCACAGTAATCTTACCAGTCAAGTTTTACGTGAACTCTTAACCTTTTTTAATAAACTTAACATGTGAGTTTATTAAACAATGTAACATTCTATGAAGATGGAATGAAGAAGCTTTACAGGGTCAAGTTTTCACTAATACATGAGGGGTGTTGGACAAGCAAGATAAGAGATGACAGGGTCGTCACGTTAAGGCTTTCACAGTACAACAGAAGGAAGGTCCACGTTCTCGTGGCTTCATCGAAATTGATTGTTCGCGATCTAAAGACCTCAGATAACGTGGACGACATCCTAAAATACAGGAAAATGAAGGGAGGATACGTCATCGAATTCCTTGAGGATTTAGATACCACCATATCAGGGGCTATTCTAGAGTCCGGAAGTAACGTGTTGGAGTATAGCAACACTGTTAAGGCCGGTATGGAAAAGTGGGAGGTAATAACAACAAGTAAAGCCCTCGTAAACCAATTCGCTGAAAGGTTCAAGGTTAACGACCTCACGGTTCACGAAATGAAGTTTCCCGAGCTGTTTGGCTCTGGGTTAACGGAAAAGGAGATGCTCACCCTGAAAACTGCCCTATCCATGGGCTACTTTAACTATCCTAGATCTGTTAAGGCCAAGGACATAGCTGAAAGCCTAGGTGTCTCTAAACAAGATTTCCTATACCATCTGAGGAATTCCATTAACAAGATCGTGTCGTCCTACGACCTCGGTTAGGTGGAATCATCTGTCCTACTTAAACCCATGAAACGAATCCATTTTAGAAATGTTAACTACCTTTAAGCACCTTACTTATACTATAAAAGCTTCCCCTTTAACTATGTTAAACGTTTAATCTTGAAACTCAATGAATAATTATTTGTAGTAAAGTAAAAAATCCCCATAATTGCATTTGTATTGATGGATGAGAAAAAGAAACTGGAAAATGAGGCTCAACCAAGCCTGAAGAAGGACGTGTTGGGGACGTGGTTAGTGGCAAGTTACGGTATAGCTGCAAACGCTCCCATTGCAGTTGCCACGCTGTATTTCGTGGGGATTGCTGGTATAGCTGGAGGTGCCATGCCCCTAGTGGTTCTGCTTTCCTACCTGATTTACGCTACCACACTGATCGTGATATACGAGTGGAGCAAGGACGTGGCTTCATCTTACGGCTACGTGGCCATCATGAAGAAGGGTCTTAACAGCAGTTTAGCTGCTTTCACCGTGGGATACGGTTACATTTATCAGTACCTGGTCGCAGGGACTGCCGGTTTCGGCATACTCGGCCTAGCTTCCTTCCTTTACTTAATATCGCCAAGTATAGCCTCAACGATGCCGTGGCTGTGGGCCCTGATCACGGTGATCCTGACGCTCGAGGTTACCCTTGTAATGTGGTTGGGCGTGAAGCCCGGTGGTCTGCTCAACCTCGTGATAGGTCTATTTTCCATTGGATTTCTCGTGGTAACGTCTATCTCTCTCATAGCCGTTGCGGGAAGTCACAACACCGTAAGCGTGTTCACCGCATCCCCGGTGAACAACAACTGGGTTCTAATACTGGTTTCAATGATCTTTGCGATCACGACGTTTGGAGGAGCCACGACTCCCATAGGCGTTGCCGAAGAGGCCAAGGTACCAAAGAGAACCATGCCCAGGGCACTCCTCCTCGGGTTTGGACTACTTGGAGTGGGGCTAATTCTCAACTCCTATGCGCAGACCGTGATCTACGGAGTGTCCAACATGTTCAACTACGCCTCTCTCCCTGATCCCATGGTGATCATCTACAGCAAGTATTTCAGTCCCGTGATTGTGGATCTACTAATAGTACTGGTTGCATTCATGTTCAACTCCTCTATCATTTCCTTTGCGACCAGCGGTAGCAGAATGATATACGGGATGGCAAGGGACGGAATACTCTATCCAAGCAACTTCTCGAAGGTGAACAGGCACGGGGCTCCCGGTAACGCAATAATATTGACTGGAGTTATCGCTGGGGCACTTTGCCTGCTAACCGGTTACCTTCTAGGTCCCCTGGAGGCCAGCATCTTCCTAATAACCTTCGGCTCATTTTACGTTTCTCTCGGGCACCTGTTTGCTGCCTTGGCTCTCATTAGAAGAAAGGTGAAGCTGGGGAGGCCAGACATCGCCAAGCACGTGTTAATCCCCATAATCTCCATGGGCGCTTACGTGGCTACGATATACTTCGGAACCTATCCGGCACCAGCGTTTCCCTTGAACATAGCAGTGTATTCGGCCTGGGCCGTGTTGGCGGTTCACGTCGTAGTGTATTATTTGATGAAGAGAAGATATCCGGAAAGGCTAAGCAAGTTCGGGGATCACAGTCTATAGTACGTAAAGACAATGTTTTTCAAGCTCGGGTTTCTCCCCGTCTGAGTTTGCGTCTCGCTTCCCTTAGAGGAGTAGGATCTCGCTTTCTTGTACCACCAGTGAGTAATGACCAACCTAGGCTCAATTCCTGAAAAACTAGGCTTGACGTGGAAATCGCCTTGAACAAGCGTACGTGTCCTCTTTGCTGGTAGCAATTGGTTGTGAGCTGAATCAGCCAACAAACCCCTTTCTAAGATCGTCACCTCACTTGCCTGAGACTGCTCAGGGTAACGCGTTTTCACCTCATTAGAACTTTAACATAGTTAAAGGGAATCCATTAATACAAACTTCACCCTATTAAACCATGGAATCCTATCTGAAGGACCTGGAAAGGGAGTTCGGCTCGAGATTCATCTCAAGAGGAGAGATCATTGATCAGTACTCAAGTTCCCCCTACCTAGTCTCACCAGTTCTCTCGAAAATGGGTAAAAGGATCCTAGGCGTTGTCGTGGCCGAGGACATCGATGACATCAAGAACCTCCTACGCTTCTGTGACGCCAACAGGATTCCGCTCCTGGCCAGGGGAGCTGGGACTTCAACCATAGGCCAGGTATTACCCATAACTCCGTGTATTGTCCTGGATATACAGAGATTAAATAAAACTCTGGAATACGACAAATACCTGAGAGTTTCGCCCGGGGTTAAGGTCCTGACAGCACTCAACTACCTCAGGAAGAGGGGCAAGGAGCTCCAGGTCTACCCCAGTAGCTTCTACATCTCCACCCTCGGTGGCTACATAGCTGGAGGAGACGTTGGGATAGGCTCGTATCAGTACGGCTACCATTTCGACCATGATGGGGTCAGAAGGTTAACTGTGTTGGGGACCACTGGGACCTACGAGCTCAAGGGAAAGGAGACGCTGGCAGTCTCGCAGGCAGCCGGGACGACAGGCGTGATCGCGGAGGCCGAGCTCTCGGTAGTGGATTACGAGGACTGGAGGGATCAGCTAATCAGGGTTGACGAGGTGGAAGGAGTAGTGAAGTTGCTCAAGAGACTCGAGGAGGACAGGCCTAGGATCAGGAGAATAACCTTGGAGGATTACGAGACTCTCTCCTTGATCGCCAAGGGTAGGATCAACCCAGGAAAATGGAACGTAATAGTCTCGAGCACCAAGAGCTTTGGGGAAGAGGTTGACATGAGATTTCTGGATGAGCTCGCGTTCGCAGCGATTTACGTTACCATGAGCAAGTTAACCGGGTTCTCGAGGTACTTCTACGAGGTGAGGCTCCTCTCACTGGAAAGCTTCCTGAAGGTAGTGACGCAGGTAAAGATGGCCCTTGGTTCTAAGGTTCTAGTTCACGGTGACGTCATGACGTTGAGGGGGGAGACCGTGGTGTACACAGTCTTCATATCGGAAAGGGAAAACTTTGAGGTAATAGACTCCATAATGCTCAAGGAGGGAATACCCTTCGAGATACACTCCCTCGTTGTGAATGACAGGGTAGATGAGGAATTCAGGCTTGAGTTAATGAGGAAATACAAGGAAATCGTGGACCCTCATAACATCCTGAATCCGGGGAAGTTAAGAGTCTAGTCTAGTTGGTGGTACCGTGATCCTAAAGACCCTACTTGACGTCATAGATATCCTCGAGTCAAGGGACCCAGTGGAGAGGATTAGGCGAAGGCTCGAGGGAAGGGTTAAGTTCGACGAGGTTGTTGTGGAGGGAGTCCCATTTATCAAGGCCCTTTATGAGGGCGGAGGAAGGAGGGTCGAGATTTTGGGCAGACTCGGGGCAATCCAAACAGGTGAGAAGGGACTGGTCTCCGACGCTGACGGCGCCGTGGTCAGCTTAACGACGTTACTGGAACTCTTGAACCTCAGGGAAAAGGGAATAGAGCTCAAGCTTGACGTTTCCTTCGCGACTAACCTGTCAACTACCGCGAGGTTGATCCCACACTCACCCTTCAAGTTCATGGTCCCGCCCGTCGGGCTAGATGAGGCGCTGAAGGTGGAGGTGGACCCACAGGCTACCACGGTGCTGTCGATAGACTCGACGAAGGGCAATAGACTAGCAAAGTACGACGACTTCGCCCTAACCCACGTGATAAAGGACGGGTATATCCTGAAGCTGAGTGACGAGGTCTTGGACATCTACAACAGGGTCACGGAACACGAGGTGTACATGGTCCCCTTAACCAGCGGTGACCTAACTCCGCTAGACGTGAATGTGTACCACATTAGTACCCTGATTTCGCCTTGGCTCTACACGAGTGCACCAGTGGTTGGCCTTGCAACGGTCTCCCCAAGGGCAATACCCGGGTACGAGACCGGGGTCATGAACCTCAACATGCTCGAGCACGCCTCTAGATTTTGCCTCGAGTTTCTGAAGTACATGGAGAAGGGTGGAAGCGTCTACAACGAGGAGGAGCTCAGGGAACTGGAGAGGAGATTCGGGCCGTCTAACCTAGTGAGGAGGGCCGTCTAATCTGGTGAGGGCCGTCTAGTGGCGAGTCTACATTAGAGCATACCAGGTGAGATCATGAACCTTCTAAGGGAGCTCGTGGAGATAGAGACCGTGAACCCTCCCGGGTCTCATTACGAGGAATTTACGTCGGTGATGAGGGAGAGACTTGGGGAACTGGGATTTCAGGTAGAGCTCGTGGAGATTCCAGACGAGTTCCTGGACAAGAACTACATTTATTCCCCTAGGCACAGGGGGAACAAGAGGGTCATACTCCTCGCGAGGAATGACCCTGAACCCAGGCTTCACTTCAACTTCCATTACGACGTGGTTCCTGCAGGGAACGGTTGGGTGACTGATCCCTTCAAGCTGAAGGTAGTTGAGGACAGGGCATACGGGAGAGGGACTTCTGACATGAAGGGGGCCATCGCGAGCCTTTACCTCGCGTTATCGGGTCAGGACTTCCCCGTAGAGGTTGCGCTTGTACCTGATGAGGAGAGCGGAGGGCTAGGAACCAGGTACCTTGTGGATAAACTTCGGGTCAGGCCGAGACACGTGATCCTAGGCGAGCCGAGCTTCCCCGACCTGTACGTGGGTCATTTCGGGATCGTCCGGGGAGTTGTGAGGGTGTTCGGGAAACAGGTCCACGCCAGCATGGCAAACCAAGGAGTTAACGCCTTCCTTGAGGCCTCTAGGTTAGCCCTGGAGCTTCAGAGGAGGTACTCCTCGCTCTCGCTCTCGCTCGAGGGATCAACGGTGCTCGGCGGATACGTCGAGGGTTCAACGAGCGACGGGATGGTTCCAGGGACATTCGCCTTCAGTTTCTATAGGTCAGTCCCACCAAAGGGAAGGGGTCCGGACCTCGATCATGAGATCGTGGACGAGACGGCCAGGGAACTGGGGATCAAGCACGAGTTCGAGATTAAGTCCTTCGTACCGGGTTCAATGACCAGTCCTGATTCCAGCTTGACGAGAGTCGTCGAGGCGTGTATTAGGGAGATGGGCTGGGAACCTAGGAAGGAGGTGGCGAAGATTAGATATGACGCGGTATTCTACGGAGATATTGACGCCGTGAACTTCGGCCCAGGGGAGCCGGGGCAGGCCCACGTTGCGAATGAGTATGTTGACCTTAGAAACGTAAAAAGGGTAAGCCAAGTATATAGTTGCGTGATGAGATCCATGTTGTAGGGTGGCGGTGGATAAGGAGAGATGTGGAGAGTCTCAACCAAAAGTAAGTGGACTTAATTCGTAGAGCTACTAAAAGATCTAAAAATTCAAATCAGGTTCCCACCTGAATTATCTAGTCAAGATTTGTGTCACTCTAGTTTCTCCATTAACTCCTTAACTTTCTCTGCATGATTCTTCCAATGAAGAGATTTAGCAATTTCCCAAGAGTTCTTGCTGAACTCCCTTCTCAAGTTCTCCGACTCCAGGATTTCATTTACCCTATCTATGGCCTCCTCCCACTCCCTCACCACAAAACCGTTGTCCTTGATCAACTCCTTACTTCCTAGACCATCACTCACGATTACTGGCATACCGCTGGCCATGGCTTCTAAAACTCCTAGGCCCGGGCCCTCTCGTGGTATCCAAACCTTATGAAGATTTAAGCTTGAGCTCGCATACTGAACAAGAGAACACTGGTGCTTCTAAATGAGTTTCTTCGCATGTCAAGTTTGAGGTTCAAGGTCCGATAGTCGACAATTCTTTTAACCCTCGATCGAATTCCCTCAAATGCGATGGGACGTAGTCCTTGGACCCCTCCTGTTCCTTTCCTCCTTCTATCCGCATTTCACCTTGTCTGTCCTTGTGGTGTATGCCCTAGCATATTACCTTGGGGCCAAGGACTTCCCTCCCCTAGTTTCAGCGTTCCTGATCCCGTTCTCCCCAGTGCATGCCCTGCTAACTCTTCTTCCCTATCCTCTTCTCTTCGTGAAGGACAGGCCCTTTACCCTCACCCTTCTCTTATCAACTTTCTTTGCCCTCGTGACGGGGAACTACCTGATTCTAACGCTTTCCGTGCTGGAGAGGAAGGGTCTAATCACCTCAGGCATTGTTTTCCTGGTGAGTTCCTCAGTATTTCTAGATCAGGCCGTCTCCCTTGGCAACATCGCCTTCTTCCTGCTCGTGGCTGGCGTGATTTCCTCGATCCTAGAGAGTAAGTTCCACTTCTCTCTAAGGACCAGGGGAGCCATTTTCCTGTCTTCGTTAGCTGTGTATTTCCATCAACCTTGGCTAGTTCCCCTGTTGAGTAGCGTGTCCCCACTCACGGCGTTGGTATACTCACCCTTTAATCCCTGGCTCGTGTCAGTGGCCCCGCTTCACCTAGAGAAGAGATGGAAATGGTCGTGGATTTTCCCAGTGATGGCAGGTTTCTTCAGCCCCGTGATCTCCCTATCGCTTGTGCCCAGAAAGGTGGTATACGGACTCATCGGGCTCTTCGCGGTGTCTCTGGTTCTGTTCGCCCTTGGAAGGTACACGGAATTTGAGATTGTCTCCCTTGCCTTGATCGGATCGGTGGCGTGGCCCTACGTGAGGAGGGTCGCAGGTAAGATGAGGGGAATCCCCATCAGGATCGTGTTGGCGATCGCGTTACAGGGGCTCGCCCTTCTATATTACAGTGACCTCTTCAGGTTTGTCCTCCTCTCCTTGGTTGCCATCTCGTTCGTGGCCCCTAGGGTGAACGTGAGGGCCTTAAGCTTCTCAGTCCTGTCTCTCCTTAATCCCTTTGCTGGGTTAGGTGAGGCCGTCCCGTATTTCCTCGTGGTTCCCCTAGTGGGGGTCATCTATTTCCATTTCCCTGTCATTTCCTGGGTTATCTACGCTGTGGGAAGCCTGTTGGGTTGGCTCCCCGACAGGAAGATCAAGGCGAAATTCGCGTTTCTTGCAGTCGCATGCATCTACCTGGCGTATTCGTTATACCTGTTTGGTGGTGGGAATGAGGTAATGTCCACCTACTTTTCGGTTCTTGGTGCGGGGTCGGCAATCCTGAGCATGAGGGAGTGGGGAGATTCCACATTGAGGAGTGTGATGAGATATATAGGGGTGTCCCTTCCCTTTCCTGTCCTGGGGCTACCTTTCTTCGCGATGAGGAAATATGACCTTCTCGTCATCGAGGCCATAGTGGTTATCCTCGTAATCAAGTACCTGAGTGTGGCCAGTTTTCTTTTCATCGCGTAGGGTATGACACGTGTTGATTTGAGGAGGCCTGAGACGATACTGCACTTGACGTTAAGTGTCTGGAATTAGGTGTCGCATAAGTGGAACCGAGACAAGTTGAGATGTTCGAAATGCCTAGAATACACAAAAATCCATCCCAGTCTTAGAACTGTCCTTATCGCGAAATATGGTAGGTTAGATGATGCCGATATATGATTAGACATGTTGAGTCAGCCAAACTCATTTAGGTAATCTAGTATTACCAATTTATTTAAAATAGAAATATTAAGCTACAACAGTGGCCATCCTTCACAGGAAAAGAAATATATGTTGCAGATCTAGTAGACTCTCAATGTCGTTGTCAAGGGCAATCCTGTTATCTCTTATCTTTGCGTTTCTGACATCCCTTACAGTGTTGAGTTACACTGTACAGGTTAGCTATCCCAGTAACGTGCTCTTGGGTCAGAATTTCAACATCTCATTCTCTCTTGTTTCTAACCTTATTAACTCAACTAACTTCCAGTACATGACACCCGGAACCAAGCTGGTTAATGTTTCAGGAAAGACAGCCTATGAGGGATTCGGTTCTTACTGGTTAATCGATAGGATAAACGTTACCGACTCGAGCCAGATAATGATCACCTTTGATGGAAACGTCGTAGGTGGTTTCAGTAATGTCCCCGGGCATAGTACTTTATGGTAGTAACTTCACATTATCCAATATGGATGGTCAGATAGGTAACTATGAAATTCTTGTAGGATGGTATGGAATTTTGTTTCTAGATAAATTGACAGGTTATAACGGAGTATTATATACATTACCTTCTTTCTCCTCCGGCAATTACACCGTGATTTTTAAGAATGTAAATTCTTCAGTCTGCGTTTATTCAATTACCATTAATTCATCAATTTACATGATAAAATATAATACTGGAATTCCTTGGAGAAGCGTGGGATATGCTGGTATTCGGACAGACACCGACACCATATTACCACTTTCCTTTCGTGTCCTCTCCTTTATTCCATCAAACTACACGGTGTTCGTGAACGGAAAAGAGTTCAGGTCCGGATTTAGCAATGGAACTACATCATTAACCTTGAGGCTCTTCTCGCCCACTGTGTTAAATATATCCTTTCCCGACTATCATGTGTATAGGGTAATCGTGATCTCAACAAGCGATAATGCTAACATTCATGAAGAGTTTCCATTTATTCAAGTTATATTAATCGCCGTTACTGGAATGCTTATTGGGTTGTCTATTAGAAAGGAGATTATAAAAAAACAAGGTAGAACCTAATTGGATGTATATTTTTATTCTATTTCTCCTACAATTAAGGAGTTCATTCATAATTCTCCATTGCTTTAGTTTATGGAGTTTCTCGAGGTTAACCTTGAAACCCGTAATGCCCACGAATGTTCGCTGAGAAAAGGAGATATATCAGGGATTGCATTGTAGATGCGTATATAAAGGAAGCCTACAGCTTTCTGAGTGTGTCCGTAGTGTGCTCAGATAGTTATAAATTCCGGGATTAAACCGCGTTCCCACAGGAGGAGCCCAACTGAGCACTTCATCATTTCAAGGCTCCTATCCACGGCCTTCGTAGCCCTCTTGAACCTCACGAGCCTATCGCGAAGCGACGAGTGAAGCGATTCGTTGGGGTTCACGGGGGACACGACTGTGTGCTTGGGTAGGAGGAAGTACACGTTGTAATCGTCGCTCACCCACGTTCCCTTCTCGGGTAGGTATTGCCTAAGTTCCTGAAAGGTCCCCTCTCCCTCACGGAGAAGGCCAGGTACATGCCCCTCCTCGAGAACAGGAAAGCGAAGACCCACGCCTAGAAGGCCTTCGTTTTCCTCTTCACGTAGGTCCACATCTCGTCAACGACCTTCACGCCCTCTCCCGCTACCTCTTTCGCGCCACTCCACAGGTCTAGGAGCTCCGCGCACTTCTTCTTACCGTACCTCTTGATCCACGTGAACACCGTCCCAAGTGGGACTTGGAGTACCCTGGAGATGGCCCTCATGCTCATCCAGTTTGCGACTTGAGTGCCCTCTCCCTCACGCTCTTGTAGTAACGATGCTTGGCCCCCTCGACGAAATTCCTCTCGCAACTCCTACAGAGATACTCCTGCCTTCCCTTTACCCTACCCTTCTTAACCACGTGGTTCCCACTGCAGGAAGGACAGGATATCTCCCTGTAAACTGATTTTCTCTACCTTTTGCCCCACATTATTACCTCATTATACAAATATTTATAACTATCTGACGATACTATGGACATACTCCACGTTCATGAAGGAAAATTTTAAATTCATTCAATTTCTTCAAAAGCTGAATTGACAATTCAGGTAACTGTTGTGATAACTGTCTGGTATAGGTATAAATTCCTTGAAGAAGCCCTAGAAAGCGTTGTTAACCAAAACGCACCATCTTCTGACTATGAAATTTTATTAGTTGGTAAAATAGATGAAAATATACTAAATAAAATAATAAGTAAAGTAAAAATTAAAAGAGGAGACGTTAAAATAGCCTATGAAGAGGTTAATGAGGAGTCTATTGGAGCAAAGTTGTATAAGGCCATTAAGATAGCTAACGGAAAAATAATAACATTCTTGGAAGATGATGATATCTTTTATCACAATAAATTATCTGTTATTGAGAAATTAATTAACTGTGAAGAAAAAAGGTCCTTTTTACGGCATGCTGTAGATCTTATTGATGAAAAATCCAACGTAATTTCAAGAACAGAAAGAGTAGAATCTAATCCTGTATATATTACTAATGAAGATTGGTTTAATCTTAAATTACCTTCTAGGCATAGCGTTAAGTTTGCTTCTGTATCGTCGATGGCCATTTGCAAGAGTTTGCTAGAGAATTATTCAGATTTTATTAGAAGAATAAAGTTTTCCCCAGATATATTAGTTCTTTTAATATCAGCTTTGTCTTTAGGACAAAAGATCTACTATCTTGATCCTTTGGGCGCATATAGACTGTATAGAGATAGCTTCGGTTCTGGTTACGGTAGTTTCGATGAATTTATTAAGACATCCAGATTTAAATATAAGTCTTGGTATGAAGATGGTTTAGTATATTCAAAAATGTTAGAAGGGAATAAAAGACTCTGGGATATTAATCTAGGGGTGACGGTTTTATATAAAATTTTATTTAATATATTTAATAATAATAATAGTGATATAAAACTAACTGTCAAAGATTTAAAAACTATAATATATCTGATGAGGAGTACCTATACTTCTAAAACATTATCTCTAAAAGCTCTTGGATTATATATATTATCATATCTTCCGTATCAATTGAGAAAGAAAATACTAATGGAAAGGATATTTAAAGATAAAATCAAGATTTATACTAAAAAAAGTAATTTATAGAGCTTTTGGTGTGTCCATAGAGTTGTCATGAAGTTGCAAATTCCAGGATTGGGCCGCGTTCCCACAGGACGAGCCCAACAGAGTACTTCATCATCATAGCGCTCATGTTGATTGCCTTAGTGGATCTCTTGAATCTTACGAGCCGGTTATGAGGCGATAGTGGAGCGACTCATTCGGGCTCGCTGAAACGATGATGTACGTTGGTACGAGAGAGCATACGTTGTAATCGTCGCTCACCCACGTTCCCTTCTCGGGTAGGTATTGCTTAAGTTGCTGAAAGGTTTGCTCTCCCCTGCTCTTGGAGCACGTGACTTGCATACCTTTCATCGAGATCAGGAAAGTGAAGACCCACGCGTAGAAAGCATTCGCCTCTTCACATAGATCCACATCTAGTCAACAATACGCCCTCTCCTGCTACCTCCTTCACGCTACACAGGTCGAGAAGCTTCACGTAATTCTTCCCGCCGCCTTAATCTACCCGAAGATCCCAAGGGGCACCTGGAGTATCTCGAGATAGCCCTCATGCTCGTCCGGTTTGCGACTTGAATGCCCTCTATCCCAAGCTCCTGTGGTAACGATGCTTAGCCCCTCAACGAACTGGCTCCCACAATTCCCGCAAAGATACTCCTGCCTTCCCTTTACCCTACCCTTCTTAACCACGTGGTTCCCACTGCAGGAAGGACAGGATATCTCCCTGTAAACTGATTTTCTCTACCTTTTGCCCCACATTATTACCTCATTATACAAATATTTATAACTATCTGACGATACTATGGACATACACAAATACTCTATATCTCTCCTAAGATAGCTGTCAGCAAAGTAGCTAAATTAATCCTGAGAAAATATTTTTAAGATTACTCCGGCTTATTGTGATGTCCGTTTCTCCAGGCTTAAATATTATTAATGAAGAACATAAATATAAGTAATTATAAATAATTATTTATTGAATTTCTCTTAGTCCAGGCACTCTTTAAAGAGAATGGCTTGACAAGGATGAATATCTAAATTTTATATGGCCTAATCACTAGATATAATTGGCACGATATTTAAATATGGAGATCTAGAGATTGAAATACCTCAAGGTTACGAATACGTTTATTATGCTACTTTATTGCAGAAGAATATGACTCCCTTCACGAAAGAAAAAGATGATGTTGTTATGGATTCTGGAGCCTTCGTTAGTGATTACACTGTAAGAGTGACCAAGTAAGTTAAAGAAGTTATTAAAGTAGAACCAATAGCATCTTTATTTGAAATATTAAAAAGAGAGGTAGAAAGATATAATTTTAAAAACGTCATTCTTGTTAATAAAGCATTATACGACTCTAAGGCAGTTGTAACAATGAAAAATGAGGGTGTAGGAAGCAGTATTGGTGAAGGTGAATTAAAGTGGAAACAATCAGCATAGATAAGCTGGTAAACGAAGTAGAGGAAAAAATAACTGTAAGGAAAATGGATATTGAAGAAGCTGAAGGAAAGGCAATTCATGGAGATTAAAGGCCATGAGTTAGTACTTGAAATAAAATGGTTTTCAAGTTAATCGAGCCGAGTTATAGGAGTCTTTTGTTTAATATAGTTAAAAACATTATTACATATTTCCCATCGTTTATAAAGGCTGAAACAAAAACTAAAATGCTCGCCTCAACAAGTTTCTCAAGAAAATATTATGTATCAGCATTGAGTAGAAATCAAATAAAAGTAGTTCACGCTAGACGAACAATGAACATTAAGAGCAAGATTAGTTACTATTCATGGCTTCCTTATATAACCCTAGGAACTTTTTTCTTGCAATTTCGTTATATTGTTTCACTAACTCATACCCCTTTCTCCCTATTTCCTCTAAATCCCCACAACTTAATTTGTTCAATATATCACCTAGTTCTTTAGGATTGTAAGGGTCAAATTTTGGGCTTGCTTTAAAAATAGTATTAAATGATGGAATCTTGCTTGTTATCAAGGGAAGGCCTATAGAATATGCTTCTAAACCTACGTAACCCAGTTCCTCGTAAGTTGAGGGTAATATTAGAGCATCGACTTTGTACATTAACTCAAATACTTTTTCTCTTTCTAGAAAACCATGAATTATAATGTTTTTATCTCTCCTTATCTTTCCCTTGTCTTCTCCAACTAGATGTAATTCAATGTCTTTCTTCAAGTATTTGAAAGAGTTAAGGATAACCTTTAAATTCTTTCTCTTCATTGTTAAATCTCTAGATACAAAAAGGAGTTTCAGTTTACTATCGTATTCGTATTTTTTCAACGTCCTATTCTCGATCGGTGGAGGAATGAAATTTGCACTTTCGTCATTCATGGAAACTATGTATTTTGCCTTTCTAAAAGATATCTTATCCATGATGTAATGTTGAAGAGTGACTGGAAATGCTCCTAATTTTTCTGGGAATGATAACCCGGCTAATCTAATTAACGCAAGTTTAAAGTAACCGATATAGCCCCATTTTGTTGTTATTAAATTATTTCCCGTTGAGCCCCAGGGTGGAAGAGTTTCGTGAATTACGTCAAATTCTTTTTCAATCTTTTCCAAGCTTTCTTTGTTTCTTAAGAACGATAAATAAGGTAAAGCTCTAGATACACCCTTTCTGGTGAATTTTATAACTTTAAATCTCTCACTTTTCCAGTCATCAAAAGAGAGAACTGCGAGGTCCACATAAGATGAGAGAAGTTTTGCTACTTCTTCAGTATAAGAAGCTATTCCAGAACTCATTTTTTCGTATGCAGATATAAGAACTTTCATATAATGATATATTAAGTAATAGTTAATAAACCTTATGTTGAGACAAACTGGAATTTATAATAGTCAAATTAATATTAAAAATTAGTTATAAAAATTTATTAAGTTAGTTTGTAGAGTTTCTGGAGAGTTAACCTTGGAACATAATACCCGCAAATGTCCTCTGAGAAAGTGAGATACACCAGAGAGTGTCCACCCCACGTGCTCATCAGCAAACGGCTTAAGTATCACGTTCGTGTTCACGAGGTTGACCGCGTCCCTCAAGGAACAATACATGACCATGATGACCAATAACTTGAGGTCCCTAGGAAGTTTCTCCTCGATCCTTGGCCTTATCATCTCGATGACTGTAGGAGGAAAAGGGTTTCCCGGACGGCATATCCTCAAGTGGTTGAACTAGCATAACGTATTGGGGACGTTTGGTGATTTCTGTATTCATAGTATGATGTCCGTTTCCCCGACTAAAGTATTACTGATGTTCTTCAGTAACGAGAAAGATCTCAAATAATTATTCATTGAATTTCTCTCACTATAGACACTCTCTTGAGTATAGGGAGTCGCCGTGCGACTGTGGTAAGAGGAGAGGTTACGATAAGCGGTGGAGAGTCGAGATCGTGATATCCGCGATCAAGAGTATGTTCAGACGGGATAAAGATGAGTGGCATCCTCCACGACTGTTCTCCAGAAGTTCCGGCTCTACCCCTACATAAGAAGGCCAACTTCCTCAGAGAGATCCACGCGATTAGCATAGCGTGACATAACCTGCGAATCAAATTATCTAGGCGAAATTTTATAAAGCAAATATATAATCTGTCAAGAGAAAATTCATATGATACATACTAACTCCGACACTTTCTTGAGAAGACTTTGTCTGATTCTTTCCTTAAATGAAGAGATTAAGTATCCTTATAAAGAATCTGAGCTGAGGTGGAATGAATTTTTGTATTAAGGCCATCTCCTTATTAGTTATGATTCCAAGAAACTTCAATCCTAGAATAATCACAAGTGCCCCAATCACCCAGGAGAAGAGGGAAATCGAAGAAAGAGATATCAACAAAATGGAATATATAGTCTTTCTATCGAGTGTTATTATTCCCTGTTTTAGGGAGAAAATTACATAAAGAATACTGGTTACTATGGCATTCCCAGCCTGGGCTATCCCCGCACCCAAAATCCCCATTCGCGGGATCAGGAGGAAGGAGACCAGAACCACTTCAATGGCGCTCGCGCTCCCAATTACCAGGAAGGGTCTGTAATTCTTGTTGAGTGCAATCAAGAACGTTGAGAGAATTTGAAAGGGCATTGTAACTGTAATGAATAGAACTAGGATCTTCAACACCTCGACTCCAGGTGAATACTCAGGGAAAAGCTTGAGAACTAGATATGGGGCAATTGCGTAACTAGATACCCCTAGAAGAAGGGAGAGGAAGGTCAAGAGTCTAAAGGCACCGGAGGCCATCTCCCTCATCTCGACGCCCTTAGTGTAATAGTAGGTAGAGGAAGGTAGTAGGGCAGAGGTCAAGGACCAAATCAGCGTATTTGGTACAACAGAAATCAATGCTACCAATTGATAAATACCTAGACTATACGATCCCAGTAAAAATGCTGTAACAACTCTATCCCCTTGTCCGGAAATAAAAGACACTATTCCTGACAAATAAATTGGAACCCCTATCTTGGCTATTTCCTTTGCAACCTGAAAATCGAAGTGAAATTTAAACGGAAGATAGTGGTTATAGTAGATAACCCTTACCAGGGCACCTAAAGTCCAAATTAGGATCAAGAGTGATATGCTGTGATAAAACACTGCGACCGAGGATATCCCCCATCTCGTTACGGTAAAGATAACGTTGCCTAAATTCGTTTCAGAGAACTTTCCCAATCCCGATAAAATCTGATATTGATAAGTGGAAAATAAATATAAAACAAAGTACGGTATTGACAACCATACGTATGAGGGAAATAGAAACAGAAAAAGGAGAAAAGGTGAAACCAAAAGGGAGTACGAGAGTGAAGTAGAAACTACCTTCCTATGGTCCTGAGAGGAGGCATATTTATGTGAGATATCCCTCGTGACAAGATTGAACGGTAGTAAAGCAAAGAACGATCCTGTAATAGTCTCTATAAGCTGTATTATTGCTACCTTCCCAACAAATGACGGACTAGAAAAATGGGCGACAATGAGAAAGAACAGTAGAGCGGTGATTGAGTTTAGAAGTGTAGTCGCTAGAAACTTCAATGAACCAGTTAATGGATTCATGATCTTAAACTGATATATCATGGGGATTCAAAAGATTTTTCTTCTGCCTAGTTGCACGTCCAATAGTACCGCAAAATTATGCAGAGGGTATGAGAGGTTTGACAAATCTCCACTTTTACCTTGCCTAGATAGTGTATCTAGAGAGAGTGTTAGTAGTGAGAAAAATTCAGTGAATAATTATTTGAGATCAGTCTAGTTAGTGAAGAGCTTGAGAGCTGCTTAAGTTGGGGAAACGGCTATCATACCATGAAGTCCAACACTCTCCAACAACCCTAACATGTGATGATGCCCGTTTCCCCACTTGAGGATATGCCGTCCGGGAAACCCTTTTCCTCCTACAGTCATCGAGATGATAAGGCCAAGGATCGAGGAGAAACTTCCTAGGGACCTCAAGTTATTGGTCATCATGGTCATGTATTGTTCCTTGAGGGACGCGGTCAACCTCGTGAACACGAACGTCATCGTGAGACTATTCGTCGGTGAAAGGGTGAGGAAGTCTACGTTATTCGACATCATAGAGAAGTTCGCGAGGGTCAGGAATGACCTGCTCAGGGAGATGACCAAGGAACTTGAGGCTAAGTGCAGGCAGAGTTACTTGCCGTTGAGCGCATTATACGAGGGAGTTGAGTGGCTAGTGGACTCGTTCCTTCTCGACCTTCCACCAGGGAAGACTAGCCTAGAGCTGGTCCTCGAGAAGTTAAGGCTGGACTCTATGGACCTGGGCCCTATCGCGAGGGTGATTGCGTTCGCTGGGGCATGGCTTAGGACTAGGAGGAGGTTCGAGAGAACCTGAGCCAAGAAGTGGTCGTGCTCTTACTTTGGGTTGAAGCTCTTCCTGCTCGTCTCCACTGGTCTCTTCGTCCACGGACTTGAGGTCGAGTTAGCTAACTTCTCCGACGCGAGGTGCAGGCTGTCAAGGAAAGGCTTGAAGCTCGTGGACCGCGGGTTCAGGGAACGTGGATCCTTCGTCCACCCACACGGGAACTTCAAGTACCCACGTCCCTTCGTGGAGTAGTTCGGGATCTTCCTGAAACACTGGAGACCCTACGCCGAGACAAGGGTGAGGAACGAGGCCTTCCTTTACGCGATAGCTATCACGTACAACATGATCCACTTCGTCTCAATCCAGCGCAGGACTCCGCGTCACTTACGCGCGGTTCAACTCCCTTGACGCGTATGTGGACGAGGGGTTAGGCAAAACTGTTCGTGATATTTTTATTTCTAGTAAGAGATACAAACCAGGTTAGTTAATTTAACCTTAGATCTAGGTGATAACTTGAGATGCAGGGTTAATTTTATGCTTTATATTGAAACAAGCCGAATTTTGCAAAATCCGGACACTCTCTCGTGAGGGAACTTAAGCTCGTGAGGAATGTTGAGGAAGGTAAGGCGATCCTCTCCTCGCTCAGCGAGCTCGTAGGAAAACACTACGCGAAGAGGGCGAAGCACCTCCTTGACGCGTCCAACAGATATACCGCCTTCCTGAACTTCCCGCGCGAGGTCAGGCACTACATCTACACTAACAATACTTCCGAGAGCTTCAACCCCTATCTTGACGTAGTTCGACAGGACCTAGGAGGTTACTTCCCCTCGTCCCAACTCCTCGACACCTACGTCGTTGCCATAATCCGAAACAACTCGTGCTGGAAATCTAGTCCTGTGTCACACATCAGGCACCACTCCTATCACCTCAAGCGGCTCCACGCTTCTCGCTTCCAGGTGATGGATGATGAAGGCTTATAAGCCGGGTTCTTTATATTTTTCTAATACAACAATCTTGGGTAGCCCCACTAATAACTTTTTAAATTGAATCCTTAATAATATATTGTATGCTATCACTTAGGAATTTTTTCTTAGAATTCAGCACTAAAAAGCAAATATTAATACTTATATCTATGTTTTTAATTGAGAGTACATTTTTATGGTTGGTCTTAGAAGGTAGAATAGTCGTATTTTCTGATACTGGTTTTCCAATAAACCCAGTAAATGCATTAATTACCAATTTATATTATTGGAATTGGCCTGCATTCCCTGGTGGAAGTACATATGCCGGATCTTATATTGAAGCTTGGGCAGTGGCTTCATTTTTTTATCTAATGTTTAAAAATACAGGATTATCACAATATTTTACCTTATTAACGTTCACTTATATCTCGTCTATCGGTATTTATTTCATTGTAAGTTTGATTTTAAATAGTGAAAGAAATTATTTAACTTACTTTAGTGCTTTAGTGGCCGGATTATTCTATGTGATTTCTCCTATTTACACCTTTGATTTTGTCAGTAATTTAAGCGGATATATATATTCTTATTCTATGTTTCCCCTATTCCTATACTTCGTTCTCAAATATATTAACAGTGATAGATGGGTATCCTTAACTTTATTAGGATTTATTACGGCAACGATCTTATTTAGTCTTGGTATTTCTTTTGGAACACCTCCAATTCTATGGTGGGAGCTGGTTACATCAATAGTAATTTTGATAATATTATCAATATTTAAAATAATAAAATTTTATATAAAAAATTTTTAATTGTATTAATAACTTTAATTGTCTCATTTATCCCCTT
Source organism: Metallosphaera sedula DSM 5348 (assembly GCF_000016605.1). Classification (NCBI taxonomy): domain Archaea; kingdom Thermoproteati; phylum Thermoproteota; class Thermoprotei; order Sulfolobales; family Sulfolobaceae; genus Metallosphaera; species Metallosphaera sedula. The sequence goes on from NC_009440.1 coordinate 1,783,897, forward strand.
TGTATTTTCCTATTTTAATAACATAAATAATATAGCCTATTCAGTTACACATAGTACCTTTGATGGTAAGTCATTAATTCAGTATATTCTACAAAACACCTTTTTAATTATGAGTATAAGAAATTATGAATTTTCATACTATACAGCAGAATACTCATTTACATTAATGCAAGGTGATATGATATACCTCCTTCTTCTCCCGTTTGTATTGATATTAGTAGCTATAATAAGTAGTAGAGATCACAAAATAACGAGACTCTTATCATTCCTTTTTTTGTATGAATTAATTATAGAAATTTTTGCATCCGGCCTTATTAATCCTCTTATCATTACAAATATAATAAATAACTCAGTTACCGTCGGTATCGCATATTCTTTTCAAAACGTCTACAGTTTATATCCTCTATCATTAGTTTATTCCATACTTTTTGGTCTTTCATTTTATTATATTTTATCCAATATTCGCCGAATTAGACAAAGAATGGCAATTATTTTTTTGTTTGCTCTTGTTTTTATCTCAATAATGACTCCTATCTCAATAAGGCCTCCTATTAATACTTATTCTGCATTTGGATATCCTAATGTAACTTCCTTAACACCAGTTATACCACCTTTAGTACAATTGACTGAATTTCTTAACTCTCAGCAGGATTCATTTAATGTTTTAATTGCTCCAGTACAATGGGCAGCCTATGCATATAACAATTCCGTTATAATATCCAACCCGGTAATTTTTGGGAGTATGATTTTACCTCCCTCAGAAAAAATTGTTGGCGGAGTAGGTGGATTAGTTGATCCTATTTTGACTTATTTTCCAAACTCAAAATATAACTTCACTAATTACTTTTTGTTACTTGGTATTAAGTATGTAATAGTGAATACTCATGCCTATCCTGGGTTTGGTGCAGTTTTAAATCCTCCATATGCTAATGGATTCTTTCAGTCATTAAATCAGTTTAATATTTCTGGAATGGAGAACGTACTTAAGAAAGAAGGTGCGGTACTAGTAGCAAATTACTCGTTATTTGAGGTATATCAGCTAGCTAATAACGTAAATATTATATATGCATCTAATGGAATACCCTATAATTTCTCATCTACTAACGCTACTAATAACTTATTCTTTCTTTATGCAAATAACACATTAAAGGTTTACAATACTAGTTTGGTATGTAACGAGGTAGAAATAAATAACATAACCACTCAAAATGTCCATGTAAACTATCAGTATATTAATCCAGATCTATACCTAGTTCATATAAATGCATCAACTAAATTCTATCTAATCTTTGATCAAGGATACTCAAAGAATTGGTACTTAATATATCCTAATGGTAGTGTTAATAATGACCATTATTTAGCAAACGGATATTCTAATGCCTGGTTAATACCAAGGGGAAGCTATAATATTAAAATTGAATATATACCAGAATTTCCGATATTCTATTATGAGAAATTTATTTACTTCTCAATGTTTTTTATAATATCTATATTACTAGTAATAAAGAAATTTATTAAATATACCAAATTCAATGCTTAACTATTAAAGACCATCTTTTAAAATGTTATACAGAACTTTTTCTTGGCTAATTAAAGTTATTAAATCTTGGTAATAATTCTATGCTATCTTATTCCTAATCCGTATATTCATTCAGAAAATCCTGGGGTCTGATATAGCGTGTATCATCTGAATTTGCTCATAATATATTATGTATTTGTTTCATAAAATTTTGCCTAGGTCATTTGATTCCCAATCGTGTCAAGCCAAGCGGACTGCATGGACCTCTCCCACGATGGAGTCAGCTTTGTTTCTCATGAGGTGGTAGAGCCAGAACTTCAGGAGGGAGGCCATTCTCTGGAGGACGTTCCTAGCCCTTATCCCGTCGCCGAACATCCTCTTGATAGCGGATATCACGATCTCGACTCTCCATTGCTTGCTGTATCCTCTCCTCCTACTCCAATCGCGCGACGACTCCCTATACTCTAGGATCGTGTCCCTCCTCCTTGGGTTAGCCCTACCAGAGTTGGCTGACTTCTTCAGGATCACGACATCGTGGACTAGGTTGTAAATCCTGTTGGAGTCGTATGCCTTATCACCATAAAACTTCGCGATCTGCCCGTCTTCCTTTCGAATTTTCCTGATCACCTTGACCGCAGAATCAACCTCAGAGTTCTCGACCTCAGCCTTCACGACCCTCGTGGACTTGGAGTCAACGTCAACCGCGACCTTCAGGAACTTCCCCCTCCTCTTCCCTCCATATCTCGCCCTTATGTACCTACCTCCCTGCTCGACACTTATCCCCGTCCCGTCGCTCACGAGCTTAATTTCGTCCTTTACCTTCTAGAAATTCAGCGACATCTTCCTCAACCTCAGGTGTATTGTCTTGTAATCTAGGTATACCGGAATTATCCCCATATCGTGGAGCACCCTCAATATCCCCTCAATACCCCTGTACGTGAAGAACACGTAAAAGAAGGCTAGGAACTCGTTGAACATCACGGGCACCCTATACGGCCTGGTCTTTGCCTCCCTGTTGTCCTCCTCGAGAAGATCGTACTATTGCTCAAACATGTAAAACGGGAACATCATCTCGTACCTAGTCACGAGATTCTCGTCGTACTTCGCCTAATCCCTGGCGTATCTCCTTTTCTCGGAGGACATGACTATCGTGGGTATTACACGTCTTTGACGTTAACTTTGCAGAAACTAGAGTGTGTCCAACAATATCGCTAAATTAGACAAAATAATATTTAAGGGTCAGGACGGGTTTATCACGTGAGCAGACGTGAAGAGGAGCGTACCTCTTCCCGTCCTGATCCACGTAATAATTTACCTTCTCCAACTTAATAATCTTAAGCCCAAGTTCTGGTCGGTCGAGGAGTTGGGGGAAGTCTTGGCTGGTTATTTCCTCGGGCTCTCGCTCAGGAGGTTCAGGGTCCCGAGGAGTACTGTTCATTACTACTGGAGGAGAGCAACAAGGGTGACCCTGAACCTCCCCTTGACCGGGGAGTACGCGGTTGACGAGGCCAAGGTACTTCTGGCGAAGGAGGTGATGTATTACCTATGGGTCTTGAGGGACGTTCACACGGGATATCACGTTCTTTATGGTCACTGAGGCCAGGTCGGGCCTCGACGCGATAATCCTCGTGAAGCGAGTGAGGCAGGTAGAGTTGAGGGTGAGAGGGAAAATCCTCAGGGCCAAGTACATGACAGCCTCCTCGCGTACAACGTCCTCTCGATAGCGGGGTTCGACCACGAACACGTAACCTTTGGGATTAGGAACAGGGTTGAACAGGTTTTCAGGACTGCTAAGCACAGGCTCTCTGGAATGGACTTCCACTTCCCGTGGAACGCGAGCAAGAGGAGTCTTAAGTCGTGGTTCTCCGCCTTCTTCACGGTCCACAATCTCTTGGAAATTTGGAGGGAGAAATAAATTGTTGCACACACTTAGTTATGAAAATGGTAATATTTTTGGTTTCCCGCCTGAAGCGATTCGATGGCCAGACTAAAGCGGTATTAAACTTTACCTCAGGATTGTTAAGATTAAACATGGATGTAACTATAGTTGGTTACTATATACGTGAAGACATAAAGAGGGAAGTAACTCAAAAACTAGGAATAAATATATACAATATCTCATCAAATGACGAGACTCTCTTTGGTTTAGCTAATGAATACTATTTCGATGGAATTAGCAAAAAACTAATGAAAATAGTACACTCGCTACCCAAGGATATAATCTTAGTTTCAAATGATATAATTGTAAATACTATTAAATATAATAAGAAAAAGTATCCCATGATATATTGGAGCCAGGGTGCTATAGCTTCTTTATTTATGTGGCCACTTACCTATTCCAAGTCACCAACTTTGAGAAAGTTAGTAAATATGACAGCTCCAGTTATAAATTTACGGTTTTCTAATTCCGTTAAGCGATATCCCTGTGTCCTTGCAAATAGTAAAACCACAGGAAACATTATCTCCCTGTTTTACGATACGCCTCCTACTGATGTGGTTTATCCTCCTATCCACGTCGAGTATTATGCCCGTAAGGCCAAAACAGAGACTAATGAAGATGATAAATACGTTTTAGTATTCCTAAAAAGAGGATATCCCGCTAGTGTGAACGTTATCAAAAAGTTAGCAGAAAATGTTCGCATAAAAGTAGTTGGATATCAAATCGACAACGCAAAATCTTTCATAAATATATCTGATGAAGAACTTATTGACTTGTATTGTAATGCTTATGTTACAATTTATCCTATAACTTTTGAGAACTTTGGTTATATTCCAGTAGAATCAATGGCGTGTGGGACCCCGGTGGTAGCCTATCGTTTTTCTGGTGGTCCTTCAGAGACCATAATACACGAAAGAACTGGTTGGTTAGTAAATACTGAGAAAGACCTATATAAAAAGGCTCTAGAGATATATAAAAATGGGTATGATATGAAAATGAGAAAAGATGCGATAGAGAGAGCAAAGGACTTCTCTTATGTGAATTCTACTGAAAAATTACTTTATTATATTAAAAACTCTAGCCTCTAGGGCCTCAATTTTAGGCGTAGGGTGTATGGTTGGCCACCTAGTGAAACTGTACGTGATCCAGTATGTTTTCACGATCAGGCTAGAATACATTCACGTTAACAGAAAACCCTTTTTATGTCGGTCTTGATGAACTTTTTGTGATATCGATAGAGATTCCTGTTGTTCATGGTAAATACCTACATGATGTTCTCGAGTCTATTCGCTCCCAATCCTATCAGGACTACGAAGTTATAATTGTGAACTCAGGATCAGATCAAATATCTGATTTAATAAGACAATATGGATTTAAAGAAATCAGGAAGAGTACTAAGCTCCTGTATGCGAGATACCTGGCTCACATGAACTCCAAAGGAGACTTCTCCCTTCTCCTAGACGAGACTAGATATCTAGGAAAAGACGCTTTGTTAACGTTATCTTCTCTAAGGCGAGATATGATAATTATTCATGAAAGGGAAGTGGGAAACTCGATTTGGATTAGACAAGCTCAGTTAGATAAGGACAACATTATCTACTGTAATCCCGCTGATGCAATCAAGGGATTTGCCTTGCCAAGATATTTCAGGTCCGAAATACTCTCGAGGGCCTTCGAAGCCCTTGAAAGCAACCTTAAGGACAAATTTTATGATGTGATATTCCCTGATCATGAACTAATATACTATGAAGCCTCTAAGATCTCTACCGATGTAAATATTGTTAAAGAACCTTTCATCTACCATTACGGAGACTCCTCTATTCTGGACATTGCTAGAAAATATTATAAATACGGTAAGAGCATCAGAGTGGTAAAAGGAACACTATATGAAAACTTCTTCTCCACGAAGAGAAAGGTTAGGAAGATTTGTCGGGGATCACTTCTCGATAGAGTTGGGGTATATGGACTGTATTTAGTAAGGGGTATTCCATTTATTTTGGGAAAGTATCTTTAAGGGTTACAGACTTAGAGGAACTCCAGATTAAACAGAACAAAATTCATGGAGGCACGTCCCCAGGTTACTTCATTCTTTTTACCTTCTATCTCTACTAACCCCCGTGAGGCTTCTTTTCATAAATCATAGGGACATCTACCATCCGCAGGCGGGTGGGGCCGAGAGGGTCATCCTGGAGGTTGCGAGGAGACTGGCGAAGCGCGGGATTGACGTTTCCTGGTTGAGCGAATCCGTCAACACCTCACGCGATTACGAGGATGGGGTGAAACTTCTCCACGCCGGTAATCGTTTTTCGCTCCATCTTTACTCCTTGCTCCAAGCGGGTAAGTATGACGTTGTCATAGATAGCGTGGCTCATGCCGTTCCCTTTTTCTCATACCTGGTTAACAGAAGATCCATAGCCCTAGTTTATCACGTTCATCAGGAGGTGGTCAAGTATGAGCTTGACCCAGTCACCGCGACCCTCGTGAGACAACTCGAGAAGGGGGTTAAGAACTATCCTTGGATTATCTCTATTTCTCACACAACAAAGCGCGACCTAGTCTCCTTGGGGGTAGATCCCAGGAAGATAACAGTGATCCATAACGGGATTGACCACTCGCTTTATCAACCAGGCGAGAAGTCTCCCACACCCATGATCCTATGGATAGGCAGGATGAAGAATTATAAGAACCCACTAGACCCCATCAAGGTGTTTAAGCGACTTAAGACGAGGGCTACCCTGGTTATCGTGGGGAGTGGCGACCTTGAGGAGGAAGTAAAGAGGGCCACCCTCGGAGAGAGAGACATCATCTACCTGGGAAGGGTGTCCGAGGCCAAGAAGGTGGAGCTGTATCAAAGGGCATGGGTTACGCTGTCAACCTCGTTCATTGAGGGGTGGGGAATGACCGTGGTGGAGGCTAACGCCTGTGGGACCCCCGTTCTTGGCTACGCTACTGGCTCTCTCCCCGAGATCGTTGAGGAAGGGGTTAACGGGTTCCTTGTGGGTTACAAGGACTTGGATGGGATGGCTCAGAGGCTGGAGTACATGTTGAACGAGGATGTGATGAAGAGCCTTTCTAAGTCTAGCTACGTGAGTTCGCTTAAGTACGACTGGGATAAGACTGCAGATCAATATTATGCGAAAGTAAAGGAGGTTCTCCAGACCTAAACCTGAAGAGGTTTTGTCGAGTTAACTTGTGTGCCCATTTAACTTTTATTCAGTGTGATTGTCATCTAACTCAAAGAACTAGTCTGAGCGTGCATTATCCAAGAGTTCTCCCAGATCTCAAAGGGAAAAGATACGAGATGGACACGGGTCATTGCGTGAGTCAGAGACTTTCTATCCCTTATGTCTAGGCATTTCGAACGTCAAATACACAATCTTGACTAGGTCCCGAGTCAGTATCGAAAGTCTCTTTGAACCCACACCATGTCTCATGATATCTCTTATTGATGTCTCTATCTAGTCATCCTATAAAACCTTGAAAGCTTATTTACCGAGGCTGGAACTACACTTCATGAAAGGGCTTATCCTCGCGGGTGGACACGGAACTAGGTTAAGACCCTTAACTCACACTGGGAACAAGCACGCGATCCCCATCGCCAACAAGCCCATGGTCTTGTACGCAGTCGAGAACCTAGTGAACGCGGGGATACGCGACATTGTGGTGATCTTGGGTCCGCTCAAGGAGGGGATAAAGGAGGCCATTGACGGGAACTACCCCGCTAATTTCACCTACGTGGAGCAGGAACCCCTCGGGCTAGCCCACGCGGTCATGAAGGCTGAGAAGTACCTAGATGAGCCCTTCGTCATGCACCTTGGCGACAACCTCCTGCAGAACGGGATCTCCCAGTTCGTGAACAAGTTCCATGAAACCAAGGCAGACGCAGTGATTGGCGTAACTCCCGTGAAGGACCCGAGGCAGTACGGTGTCGTTGTAATCGAGAATGGGAGGGTGAAGAGGCTTATGGAGAAACCCAGGGACCCGCCCTCTAACCTGGCACTCGTGGGAGTTTACGTTTTCACTCCCGTGGTCCACGACTATACGAAGAGGCTGAAGCCGAGCTGGAGGGGAGAGTACGAGATTACAGACGTGTTACAGCTCATGGTTGAGGATGGTAGGAGGGTTGAGGTGGTTCAGGTGGAGGGATGGTGGAAGGACACGGGGAAGCCAGAGGACCTGCTTGAGGCGAACCAGTTGGTGCTGGACTCTCTTCACGGTAGCTTTAGACACGATCACGCGAAGATCGAGGGCAGGGTACAGGTCGGGGAAGGGACAGTCTTGAGGGAGAACGTCATAATTCGCGGACCCGCGATTATAGGGAAGAACTGCGTCATAGGGCCTAACGTATTCATTGGTCCATATACCTCGATCTGGGATGATTGCGAACTCAGTGATGTAGAGATAGAGAACTCGATCGTCATGAAGGGCGTTAAGATAAAAGGGGTTTCCAGGATAAGCTATAGTATTATAGGTAACGATGTGGTCGTTGAGAGCAGATCGGGAGTACCCAGGATCAAGCGACTCGTGGTCGGGGATAGGTCAAGGATAACGCTGTCAAGTTGAGACTTGATATACTTGTATATTCTAGGTATTTTGAACGTCGAACCACAGCAATCTCGGGCAATCCCTAAAGTTCTTCTTAGCATAGCGTTTAGGCAAAGAAACTTGAGAAACTGTGAGATTTTCCTTCGAGCCATCATGTTTTCAATATAGCAATTATATTTGGTCGTCGATGTTAGTGTGGTAAATATTGAATTGTACTGCTAAAAATTACTCTTAACACATTTTTAAATCAAGGTGATAACAAAAATCTGGGTTGATATTTTGGCAAGATGAGTTGGACTAAATTAATCCGTGATCTCATAGTATTGTAATGGAGTGGTCATGAAAGTCGGCTTTCATGATCAATTGATCTTCAATCCAAAATCATTACTCGCTCATTCTTGAAGCTTAAAAAACAAATTATCTAAGTTGGGCTAATTCAAGTAAAGGGTTTATATACTTAAAAATGTATTCAATTCTGATGACTATTAGGTCGAAATACAACACTGCCAAGGAAATTTCACGAAATCTCCACGTTAGTATGCCAAGCCTTCTCATTTCCTTTCTCTTAAAACGGAACTTAGAGGTTAAGCTTGCGGGTTCCACAATCTCGATTTCACCATTCAATGCCTACGTGCTGGGCAATATACTCTCAAGGGGATGGAAAGTCACAGGTGTTCAAGGTTACTTGGTGACCTTAACCAGCAGGGATGGAGAAGTAAGTATAACCTGTAGAACCAATAAGGGTAATGATCTTGGACATATAATGGAGATATTTTTGGACAATTCTTACAACTATGATGTGAGAAATAAAGTTGTTATAGATGTTGGGGCAAGCAACGGCGACTCAAGTATATTTTTTGCGAAGAGGGGGGCCAAGAGGATTATAGCGCTTGAGCCAGATGAGGAGAGTTACGCCTTAGCCACAAGGAACGTTGAGGCATCTCGAGTAGGGGATCAGGTAATACTCCTGAACAAGGCGTTATCCTCGCAGAGGGGTAAGATTACTCTTTACGTATACGAGAATAGCGTAAATGGCAACTCCATAGATCCACAAAATATGGTCAAGCTGGGTGAAAGGGTGATTCCCAAGACAGTGGAAAGCGTGACATTGACAGAATTATTGGATATGGCAAAGGATGAGACTGTGGGTCTGTTGAAGATGGACTGTGAAGGTTGCGAGTATTCTGTGCTGAACAACCTGGAAAGGGAGGCATTCGAAAGGATTGAGGCTATCTTCATGGAATATCACAACGGGTTACAGAACCTGAAGTCTATCCTGGAAAGTAACGGATTTCAGGTTGAGGTTATAGGGGAAAATAATAGAAAAATGGGTTATATACGCGCCAGAAAACTATCTAGTCCATTTCACGGATGACAAGTCACGCGATTAACCCGTGGGTATCACGCCCATATGACACGTCGTGAACATTATCTACGTTAACGCAAAATAATAAAATCAGTCTTCACCAACCTGAGTGTATCCATAATCTCGTCATGAAGTTATAAATTCCGGGATTTAGGCTGCATTTCCACAGGACGAGTTTCACTGAGTACTTCATTATCTCAAGGCTCCTATTTGCCTCCTTGGCGGTCCTCTTCAACCTCACGAGCCTATTGCAAAGTGACAAGTGAAGGGACTCGTTGGAGTTCACGGGGGACACGACGGTACCCTTGTGCAGGAGAAAGTACACGTTGTCGTCACTTACCCACGTCACCTTCTCGGGTTAGGTATTGCCTAAGTTCCTGAAAGGTCCTCTCTCCCCTATCACCCACGGAGAAAGCAACGTACATGCCCCGTCCTAGAGAAAAGGAGGGCCGTGAAGACCCACGCGTACAGGGTCTTCGCGTTCCTCTTCACGTAAGTCCGCATCTCATCAACGACCTTCACGCCCTCTCTCGTAACCTCCTTTGCGCTACAGAGGTTGAGGAGCTTTGTGTGGGGTTTATCCCAGTTAGTTGTGGACTATGAGGTGAAAAAATAATTGCAAAAGACAAAAATAACCCTGAAGGGGGTTAATATTATGGGGAAAAAACTGAGAGACAGAGGGAGACGCTTAAGAAGGCGTTCAGGAAGGGAATGACTTTCAAGGAAGTTGAGGAGCTCGTGCTACAGGCTGTCATGGAGGTGGAAAGGGACGTGTACCTGGAGGGGAGAGATGACGTTGCGAACGGGACTTATTTCAGCTGAAGACTGACGAGGACGTGTTGAGGCTGTGGGTTCCAAGGACCAGGAGGTCAGGGTTTAGGCCGAGGGTTCTCCCAGAGAAGGGCAAGAGGGTTGCAAGGGGCTACGAGGAGTTCTTGGAGGCGCTAGTTCTCGAGGGATTGACGCCGTGCCAGGTGAAGTCCTTAGGAGTAGGGACTCGGGTATAGCGACGAGGTAATGGGGAGAATTGCTGAGAGGTTGAGAGAGTTCAAGTCCTCAAGTTTGCCAAGCGACCTTTTCGCAACTTGGGCGCTGAGGTAGTTAGGAGGGAAAATAATGTTGTTGTAGAGAAGGTGGTATACACGACAATAGGCGTTGACCTAGACGGTAACAAGTTCGTCCTAGACTACGACAAGGCTGACAGGGAGGACCTAGACGGATAGAAGCTATTCCTAAACGGGCTAATCTCGCGAGGACTGAGTAGGGTTGACGTTATTGTGACGACTTCCCTGGGCTAGATAACCTCGTGTCGGCGCTCTTCCCTTCGTCCTCTCACCAGCTCTGTCTCGTCCACCTCGCGAGGAACTTGGTGAGGGCCCTCCCTGAAGACGTGGGCAAGAGGGCCATAGACCTCATGAGTGAAGCTCGCGAGAAAGATTGAGGAAGGTAAGGCGATCCTCTCCTCACTTAACGACATCATGAGCAAGTACTCAGCGAAGAGGATCAATTACCTTCTTGACACATCTAGATACACCGCCTTCCTGAACTTCCCGCGCGAGGTCAGGCACTACATCTACACTAACAATACTTCCGAGAGCTTCAACCCCTATCTTGACGTAGTTCGACAGGACCTAGGAGGTTACTTCCCCTCGTCCCAACTCCTCGACACCTACGTCGTTGCCATAATCCGAAACAACTCGTGCTGGAAATCTAGTCCTGTGTCACACATCAGGCACCACTCCTATCACCTCAAGCGGCTCCATGCTTCTCGCTTCCAGGTGATGGATGATGGAAATTAATAAGCTGAGTTCTTTATTTTCCTACACAACAATCTTGGGTAGCCCTCGCGTTACCTCTTATCACCGTATCCCTTGATCCATGTGAAGATCCCAAGGGGGACTTGGAGTGCCCTGGAGATCTCATGCTCATCTCATTCATATCTTGAGTTACTACCCTCTAACGCTCTTGTGGTAATGATGTCTAGCCCCTTCGACGAACAGCTTCTCACAATTCCTGCAGAGGTACTCCTACTCTCCCCTTCCTACACTTCTTGACCACGTGGTCCTCATGCAGGAAGGGATATCTCTCTATAAACCAGTTTTCTCTCCATCTTGCCTATAAGTATTACCTCGTTGTACAAATATTTATACCTATCTAACGATACTACAGATGCACACAACTAGGTCCAAACAAAATATTTATTATAGCTACATGTGTCTAACTCTATGCCAGTAGCTCTGATTACCGGTGTAACTGGTCAGGATGGGGCTTTGCTATCCAAGTTTTTGATAGACAAAGGCTACGAGGTACACGGTATTATTAGACGTACAAGTACCATGAACATATGGAGACTTGTATCGTTAGACATTGTAGACAAAGTGAAGTTACACACCTGCGATATTACTGATTCGACATGTATGTCAAATATAATTAAGGAGCTTAAACCTGACGAGTTATATCATCTTGCGGCGCAGAGTCATGTTGGAGCCAGTTTTGAGAACCCCACTAGTACTCTGAGTGCGAACACCATGTCTACCGCTATTATGCTCGAATCAATACGTAAGCATTCTCCAGGAACTAAGTTCTATTTTGCTGGTACCAGCGAAATGTTTGGTAGTCTATCTGGCAAAGCAAACGAGTCTACACCATTTCGTCCAGAGTCACCATATGCTGTGTCCAAGGTTTGATCTTATTATTTGACGAAAGTGTATAGGGAAGCTTACAGGATCTTTGCTCTTTCTGGCATATTATTTAATCACGAATCCGAGTATCGTGGTTTAGATTTCGTCACAAGAAAGATATCAAACGCTGTAGCAAGGATAAAACTAGGATTACAGGACCAGTTACGCTTAGGTAACTTGTCGTCTAGGAGAGATTGGGGTTACGCTCCTGAATACGTAGAGGCCATGTGGTTAATGCTACAGAAGGATAAACCAGACGACTACGTAATAGCTACGGGGGTAAGTTACTCAGTGCAAGATTTCGTTACAGAGGCGTTTAACGTGGTAAACTTGGATTACCGGGAGCATGTTGTCATAGACAAATCATTATATCGCCCACTTGATCCATCTAATCTCGTGGGGGACTACACAAAAGCTAAGAGAGTGTTAGGTTGGGAACCTAGAACAGACTTTAGGAAGCTTGTTAAAATAATGGTTAATGCAGATTTAGAAAGATGGAAAAAATTCATGGATGGGGAAAATGTTGTATTTGACGCTCCTTATTCAGCAGAGAGCTGAATTTCCTCCCTCATCAATTCAAAAAAGGAGCCCTCACCAAAAGGTGAGGAGGTCAGTTTATTAGTCTTCCAAATTTTCCTAGAGAAATACATTAATAGGGCTGACGTAATATTCGATTCGTTTGCTGGTAGTACTAAGATATCGAAAGTGAGATAGTAGAAGAACTACATAGTCATAGGACTTAGTCTATTTCATGAATTACACGTTACGCCATTAACTCGTGGACGTCACGAACCCATATCACGCCACAAACGATCTCTCCGTTGACGCAAAACAATAAAACGTGCCTCACTAGACTATCCTATGCAGGGAAAAGTCCTAGTCACTGGAGGCTACGGGTTCATAGGTTCCAATTTCGTGAGGATGATCGCTAACCAGGCAGACGTTGTGGTTGTGGACAACTTCTCCGTGGGGTCCAATAGGGCCAACCTACGTGACGTCCCTGTCAAGACAGTTGAACTGGATATTCGGGACCCCAGGATGCTCGACCTTATCCGCGACGAGAGGCCTGACTTCATCTTCAACTTCGCAGCTGAGAGCCACGTGGACCGCAGTATTGTGGACCCGCTCTCCTTTGTCTCAACTAACGTCCTCGGGACCGCGAACCTCCTAGAAGGGGCAAGGCGTTACGACGTCACCTTCATTCAGATAGGTACAGATGAGGAGTACGGCGAGATCTACTCAGGGTCCTTCCGAGAAACTGACCCCCTCAACCCCTCTTCCCCCTACTCTGCCTCAAAGGCTGGCGCCACTCTCCTAGCCATGGCCTACGCCCGCACATATCACCTGGACGTTCGGGTTACGAGGAGCGCCAACAATTACGGTCCCTATCAGTACCCGGAGAAGTTGATTCCGAAGACTGTGATAAGGGCGCTTCACAACCTCCCGGTTCCCGTGTACGGCACGGGGAAGAACGTTAGGGACTGGATTTACGTTCAGGATAACTGCGAGGCTATCCTCACGGTTGCTGAGAAGGGGAAGCCCGGCATCTATAACGTATCCGCGGGGGAGGAGAAGACTAACCTAGAGGTGGTTACCACGATCCTCGAGATACTTGGGAAGCCGAACCTCATCAAGTTTGTGGAGGATAGGCCTGGACACGACTTCAGGTATAGCGTGGATTCCACGAAGTTGAGGGAACTGGGGTGGAGGCCCAGGACGAGTTTCAGGGAGGGGATTTCGCTCACTGTGGATTGGTACGTGAAGAATAGGTGGTGGTGGGAGGGGATTAACAGCAGGGTGCTAGAGGAAACGCCGTTTAGAGGATCAGTGAATGGGTGACTGTGCGTAGAGCGGGGACCCAGGATTCACTCGACTGGGACCCCAACAAACTTGACCCTGCTTTCTAGAGCCTCACGGGTACTCAAGACTCGCCTTGATTGGGCTTCTCAAGGACTGATCGTTTTCTGTTGGGTATCTCTCTCGTGCACACCACAATCTCAGGCTCGTGCAATACACAACAATCTCGAGCCACCAAGTCCCCAACCATTTAAGCTCCTCAGCAATCTTTAACCCATGTTCAAGTTCACCCCCATCCTTGGACCTGTTACCCTAATCGAGACAACCCAATACCCTGACGACCGCGGGTTCTTTCAGGAGCTTTTCAGGGAGTCGCAATTCCCCTGCAGGTTCGTTCAGGTGAATCATTCCTTCTCGAGGCGAGGGGTTCTTCGCGGGCTTCACTTTCAGGCCATGCCGGTCCCACAGGGGAAGCTGGTCACGGTGATCACGGGAAGGATTTACGACGTCGCAGTTGACCTCAGACGCGGTTTCAAGGGATGGGCTGGCGTCGAGTTAACCCCTGGGAAGCTACTCTGGATACCGCCTGGATTCGCCCACGGGTTTCAGGCGCTTGAGGACTCACATGTGATCTACTTCGTGACGAGGGAGTTCTCGCCACAGCACGACGCGGGGGTTGCGTGGGATGACCCTGAGATAGGCGTGAGGTGGCCCCTTCCTAACCCCATCCTGTCGGAGAAGGACAGGAAGCTACCGAGGTTGGCTGAGTCGAGGGCTAACTTTCCCGAAGATCCTGGGACCTGTTGAGGAGTTCAGGAACTTATGGTAGACGACAAGAACTTATATGGCATCTGTTTCTGGAAGCGGGAAGCCCAGGACTAGTTGAAGTGTGAATGTCCACTGAGCCCGCACCAAGGCAAGTTCAGTGTTGCTGGCGCATCGTCCAGTGCGTGAAACTCGAGGGTTTCCATGCACGTGACTTTACCAGCTGAGAGTCAAGCGGTGCCTTGGGGATCGCTAATCTACCCTTTTCTCTGGAGAAACACGGGCCTATTTGTCGCAGTTGACCGTTCAATCCTAGAGCGTTCCTAAGCGCACCACGGGGTTGGCTCAATCCAGAGCCAACTAACCTGATGGACCCTAGAGAGCTTATTATTTCCACACGCGAGATTATCCCATGGACTTGAAGGAGGAGATACTTAGACTGCTTAGGGAGGACCCAGAGTTTAGGAGGGAGGTCATGGAGCTATTAGGCCTAGCCCCAAATGAGATGAGGGAACTCAAGGAGCTGGTGAGGCAATTGACTGAGGTCGTGAACAAGCTAGTGGAGGGGCAGGCCAAGATCGAGACGAGGTCAAGTGAGGCACAGAAGAGAAGCGAGGAGAGACTAACTAGACTCGAGTCCGCGGTTGAGAAACTAGCCGAGGCACAGAAGAGAAGCGAGGAGAGACTAACTAGACTCGAGTCCGCGGTTGAGAAACTAGCCGAGGCACAGAAGAGAAGCGAGGAGAGACTAACTAGACTCGAGTCCGCGGTTGAGAAACTAGCCGAGGCACAGAAGAGAAGCGAGGAGAGACTAACTAGACTCGAGTCCGCGGTTGAGAAACTAGCCGAGGCACAGAAGAGAAGCGAGGAGAGACTAACTAGACTCGAGTCCGCGGTTGAGAAACTAGCCGAGGCACAGAAGAGAAGCGAGGAGAGACTAACTAGACTCGAGTCCGCGGTTGAGAAACTAGCCGAGGCACAGAAGAGAAGCGAGGAGAGACTAACTAGACTCGAGTCCGCGGTTGAGAAACTAGCCGAGGCACAGAAGAGAAGCGAGGAGAGACTAACTAGACTCGAGTCCGCGGTTGAGAAACTAGCCGAGGCACAGAAGAGAAGCGAGGAGAGACTTACCAGAGTTGAGGAGAACCTAGTCCGCCTTGAGAGAAAGGTGGGAAACATAGGCGCCCGTTGGGGGATAGATCAGGAAGAGGTGGTTAGGGAATTCATGGCCGAGGTCTTCAAACAGGAGGGGTTTGACGTATCACTGTTGAGCAGTTATACCTACGTTGATGAGCAGGGCGTGTTTGGGGAAAAGGGAGACGTATACGAGGTAGACATCCTAAAGAGGAATGGTACCACCTACCTCATCGAGGTCAAGGCCTATGCCCAGCCGAAGGACGTTTCGAGGTTTAACCACACGTGTTACGTGGTGTCCAAGGTCCTAAAACTTGAGAACCCCGTGAAGATGATGCTGGCTAACGTCGTGACTCAGAAGGCAGTGGAGAGGGCCAAGAACCTAGGAATCAGGTTGATTTATGGAGAGGTTGAGCAATAAGGTTAAGCGATCGCGACTTGCTCTTCATGTTGTTACTCCCTTCTTTACCAGGGAATTATTGCTGGTCACTTCAATGGAGTAGCGCACGCTTGGGTATCTGAAAATCGTTCGTGTTATACCGTCGTTACTTTTGAGAACTAGTCGAAGAATCCAAAGATATGTTGCTAACGCGATGAAGCTAGCCCGTGAAGTGGTGCGATGCATCCTGGGTAATGCCTTGCCCTCATTTGCACTCAATTTTATTCCGAAAATTTTAATCAGTATTCAGAACCGAATTCTAGAGCTAGAAACTTGGAAAAGGTTTTAAGTTGCTCGCTACAACATTTAAGTGAGGACTGCTCCGGGACAGGAGCAGGATGATCCATGAAGCTCGACTGCTCCGGGACAGGAGCAGGATGAAGAGCTAATGACCTGCGTATTCACATTCCACTTGTTATAAAGAGCTAAAAACCTCAATCAATTAGAACTTCGATCACATGACCGCATCTCTAATAGTTGCCGTTGACGAATCTGGAAGTCCGTCAAGGACAGTGGATGAACCCTTTTGCCTAGGGATTTCGGTAATTCTAGACGTAGATAGGTTCAGGGATAGTTATCGTGAAGTTTCGGAAAGGGTATTCGGAAGAGAGGCAGTTTTCAAGTATTCCCACGACAGACCGAAACCAGGAAAAGCAGGTCGCGTGAAAGACGAGTTCATTTCTCTCCTGAGTCGACATATTTTGGCCCTTGGGATAGTGATATATAAGGAAGAGGATATTGGCAACCTTGTCCTTGAGGTTTACGGTAAACTAGTGGCCCTTCACTTGGAGAGGATATTGGGAAAGAGGAAAGCTTCACATGTAGGCCTAATCTACGACAGGAATCCCCTGTTCAGGGAGGATCAAAAGACGTTACTGGCGAATAGTTTTCATAAGTGGGTTAGATTGGGTTCGCATAGCTTTACCGTGAAGTTCGGAGGAAAAGACAAGGATATATGGGTGTCCTCTGCAGATTACGTGGCTGGATTGACGCGGGAAATGACTTTGTGCCAAGGACGTAAAATAAGCGATATGGAATACTGCGAAAGGGTGGGGCTATGGTTCAAGGGTCTCAACGTGAGCAGGAGTGTGTATAGAACATCGGATATAAGGAGGATGTTTCTGAGGTGATTCCCTAGGTAATTCCTGTATTACGTCTCGATATTTCAACGAGTTTTCAACATGAACGTAGAAGCAGTATAAGGTTAAAGGGAGCAAACTCTCAACTTCCTCAATGCGATTTTCCAGTGCCATCGCGTTCGTGGACGAAGCCGGACCCGTGAAGATACATGATCGCTATCACATGTTCCTTAGTTGTGTTGTCACGAACGACTACAGGCTGGACTGGATCGGAGATTCCAGGTATCACTTTAGGAAGGATCATGAAGAGAGACGAAAGGAATTTTTGACCACACTCGTTGGAAACAAGGGGCAATTCAGGGTAGTTCTGCTAAAGTATGAAATCCTCTCGGATGAAATCTCAGATCAATATTTCAGAATTTATCTGGAGTATCCCCTGAGGGAGATCATGGAACTTGTGGAAAATGAGGTTGAAATATTCTACGATTCCTTAAACGACAAGTTGTCAAAATCTCGAAAGCGGGAATTTAATTCCAAAGTGGGAGAGATCATACGTAAGGAAAAGCGTAGAGTTAGCGTCAAGTTAAACCTGAGCCTAGGGGATTCGAGTAATAAGAAAAACTTATACAAAAAGGGGATAATGATAGCTGATTATGTGGTCTCTGCTGAATTTGCTTCATTTCAGGGGAGCTTGTCCCAAGACCTCTATACATTACTAAACACATTAAGAGAAACCTATGTATCTCAGAAACAGGTTACGTTGCCTTAGCCCTTCATCCCCGCTGCCTCTCCAGGCAACGAGTAAAAGGCTTCATCGGTAGTCTTCCGTTGCCTTAGCCCTTCATCCCCGCTGCCTCTCCAGGCAACGAGTAAAAGGCTTCATCGGTAGTCTTTATTTGTTTTATACTCTTTACTCACACAGTTAAAAGGTTTTTGACCGGCTAATAGCAAGAGTTCACTTGTCTCCTTTGTCGAGAGAATCCCTTAACGCCTCATGAATGCGAACCTTGTCTTCTCCTGGGCTTTAGCCTCTCCAACTGCTTCAACAACTCGTCCCTATCCTCCTCCTTAACGTCACCAAGGAGCATAACCATTGACCCTATCACGGTCTGATAGCCCTCATATACCTTCAGGGTTGGAAAGGCCTGCCTAACCATCATGGACCTAAACACTCCCCCTGTTCCCGCAACCCTCTCCACCTCCTTCCTCATCCTGGTCAGCATGGAGTCTATGTAGGCAATCGCCTCATCCATCACGATCCTAGCCCCTGGGTCGCCCTCTTCAGCCAACTTGTCCACAACCTTCGCAAAGGACGCAATTATCCTCTTATTGGGTCTCTTCGTGAGCCTCTCGATCACAACCCTGATGGGGGCACCAAAGAATCTCTCAACCTCCTCCGGAAGTCTGCTCTCAATTAACCCGTCTAGCGCCCTCGTGGCCATGGCTATGCCCCTCTTCCCTATGTAGGAAGCCGATCCCTCATCTCCGAAAAACCAGCCCCAGCCGGCAAGCTTCTTGAGTTCACCGGCCTTTTGGATGTAACCCACGTTACCTGTCCCTGCCACAAGCGCTCCACCATCCATGTTGAGGTGGGCAAGCTTCACTGCCGCAACTCCGTCATTTACCACTAGGGAGTTGGGAAAGATTGACTTAACTAGATTCTCCCCTATTCTGGTGAAATTTGGGGAATCACCTATCCCTGCGAGGGCAAAGGACGCCCTCTCCACTTCCGCGAGCGAGAGGTTAGCCATGTCTAGGGCCCTCTGGATTGCCTTCCTCAGGGTGTGCTCTGCCCTCTTGCCTACCTCGACGAAATTCGAGGATCCAGAGATCCCCAGGCCTAGGATCTCAAGTCCCTGAAACACAACTGCAGTTGTCTTAGTACCTCCTCCCTCAACTGCCAATCCTTTCCACAAGTTTCCTTCCCTCAGGTATCCTGGTTAATTTCTCGGGATCCTCCCCAAGTTCCCTTGCTAGCATGACGGAAAGGAAGCCTGCGCTCTGAATGAGGAGGGAGACGTCCCTGATCCCTGAAATCCTTATCACCTTCGCGTTCACTAGGCTTGCGGTCACCTCGTCTAGGGGACCTGAGGAGAACACAACTGGGAAGAGTCCCGATCCGTGCGCGTAGCCCTCAATCTCGTTGTGGTTAACCTCTGGTATCTCGCCAAAGAAGGCGGGGTACTTCGCGTTCTCGTTGATCTCCTGCTTAAATCTCTTGGCGAGACCCAGGTAGATGGACGCATAAAACACGGGTATCCTCCCACGGATTGCGGAGAGGAGGTCCCCTGCCACCCTTCTCGCCTCATTCGCGTTGACGCCTCGGATGACCTCTTCAGTGAGCTCAGGTCTCAACATCTTTACGAGGGGGAGAAAGAGGAGGGGGAAGGAGTACCTAGGTTGATCCCCACCCCTCACCAATATCCTTTCCACGGGGAGCGTAGCCAGGGCTCCACCAGACGTTATCGCGACTATCCTTTTGCCAGCCGAGGTCGCCTTCCTCACGATCTCTAGGGTCTCCCTCGTGTTACCGGAGTAGCTCACGGCAATAACGACGTCGGCGTGTCTCATGTCCCTTAGAAGAGGGTAAAAGGCGCTCATGACTTCACATGCTACACCGCTTCCTCCCATCCCGAAGCAGAAGACCTCCCCCTCAACTCTCGGAACTTGGAGCTTGTTGGCCTCGGCGTATAGCCTGTCCCAATCTTCATACAAGCTGTCCAACCTCCTGTCCTGCCTCCTCCATATCCTTGACGCTGTCTATGGACCTCCAATACACCCTCTCGAACTTCACTGCCCTCAATAACCCCATCTCAGCGAGCTTCGGGAAGGTTGTCCTCTCTATGTCACCTTTCTCCGGAAGGTAATCAAACACGTCAGGAGAAAGTCTGTACACCCCTGCGTTAATCCAGTGGTCGTACAGCGTTGGCTTCTCGATGAACCTGCTAACTTTCTCTCCATTAACCTCAACTATCCCGTAGGGACTCTTCAGCGGGACCAAGGCTATGGACATTGGGGTTAATCTCGACACATCTAGGTTAGTCAGAATATCCCCGTTCACCACAAGGAAGTCCTCGTTTATGAAGTGCTTCACCTTGCGTATTGCCCCTCCCGTACCAAGGGGCTCACTCTCCACGCTATACACGAAGTTAACCTCTAGCCTGTCAGCGTTGGATGAGGCCCAATCTATGAGGGTCTCCTTCTTGTATCCTGTGAGGATCACAAACTCACGGATGTTGTACTTCTTTAGCCAGGTGATCTGCCACTCGAGGATTGGTCTTCCACCTATCTCGAGGAGGGGCTTAGGTTTCTCGTCAGTGAAGGGTCTAAGTCTCTTGCCGTAACCGCCAGCGAGAATTAGGGCCTTCATGTTTGGGAATAATTTAACATGAATAAAAACTTAATTGAACAGATAGCACACACCTTAAAATGACTCCCTTTAATCTCCTTTATCGTGTAGCGTGGGATTTAGTGATCCTTTTATGTTCGTTAACAAGATGTACTCAAAAGGTTTTGTCATGTGATATGGCGGAGAAGTAACTCTCACGCAGTTATACCTCTAAGAAGTCTAGGAAGTGCTCTAGGCTCTATCACGTTACTACCTTCTCAATGATGTTTCACATTCTCTCCTTAGAGGTTCTCCCATCTAAACCTAGGGCCTTGTCTCTTAGGGCCCTTCTGACGGAACCGGGAGCATAAGCAGTCTAAGTTTAAGATCTAGTGTCATAAAGTTCCTTGGTCGTCTTCACTATCTCATGCGGGCCCTTGGACACGTAAGAGTTTAGGTGCTACACTGGACTTCGAATCCTGGAGACAGTTCAGGCCATTCGCAGGTTCTCCAGGCTTTCAATATCTTCCAAGAATTCGCGAGACTAGATGCCGGATCCAAAGATGACTTCTCCCTCGGAAAGATTTACGATTCTCAAATTACCTAGTTTGTCTAAAACCCTTTCAGCCACTTGCCTCCATTTGTCGGAACCGCCTTGTGTATCTTGTTTATTACGTGAATTTTCTAGTGAATTTTTAAGGTCGTTATATATTATAAATGGATCATAATCGTTAGTAACAAAGAAAATTTTATCATAAACTCCACCACTTAACGCTAGGTATATTTCGGTTAAAATAACCCTATCCATCCTGTTGGCACTTGCACCTTCTTTTTTCTTTAGATTTTCACTTACTATTTTTTCATCTATAAGAGTAAGTTCCATCATTAAATTATCTTTCAAGCTGACTGTTGAAGGTAAAGGTTCAAAATTCTCGTCTAGTCTTTTATTCATCGAAGCTATCACTGGTTCCCAATTTTTACCTCCTAACACATCATTTATTATTTCTTCCCTAGTTCTGGTATGGAACCTGTTTTCAAGCTTCCTGAAAAGCCTTAGCCCAATCTTCGCCTTTTCACCGTTATTTTTAGCTTTATACTTAGTTTTATATAGTTCCTGGAACTTTTCAGTAAAATTCTTGTCTAGATTCTCAAGTAGATTAATCCTATCTTCAAGAGACAATTGGTCCCAGTTATCAGGCAAATTAGTTTCAACTATCGTTTTAGTTATGTCTAAAATACTAATAGTTACGCTGTTAAGCTCAGTCCTCACAGTATTGAGGAGAAATATTTCGAATTGTTCATTGCTTTTAGCACGTCGAACGATCTCCTGTACTTGCCTTGTCTTTGCCTGGTCTAAATAATCAAAAATATAATAAAACAAAAGATTTGTATCAAAAGTAATACCTATCACTACTTAACCCCAAAGAGTGCGCTTAAGTAATCGTTAGTATACTCATTGAATAGGGGAGGGCTTACTCTTGAGTTAAATTCTATCAATATTGCAACAAAATCTGCCAAGGTTTTATAGTTCATTGGTTTATCGTTTATGTATAGCATTAGGGGGGCTAGAAACTCCATCAAAAAGTATATTATCGAATTCACTTCCCTTGTTAACCCAGGATTATCCTTAGCCTTAGCGTGGCTTAGTGTGACTGATCTCAAATTTGCGTACTTGAAGGATAAAACGTCCAGGAATTCCTGATAGTAAAGTTCCATGATCGGATTTGATTTATCTTTTCTTTTGATGAGTTCAACAAATTCTTTTTTCCCTTTAGTTAAATTATCCAAGACACGACTGATTCTCCTTAGCCAAAAGTCCTTGTAGTCCTCGTCGTTCAAGTTTTCAAGTAGTTTATAGACTTTCGAGTACTTCTCCTGAATCTCACGTAACTCTCCAGGTTCGATCTCCAGGTTACTTGACAGGTTACTTGACAGGATTATATGTTCAGAAAATTTTTCATAAAATCTTGATAAAGCGTCTGAATATTCTCTGTCTAGTTCCCCCAATAACCTTTCCAATGTCTCTACCGAGATGCCTGCCTTTCTCAGTTTGTTCTCGTCCTCCTTATCTATGCCATGCAATAGTGCTAGTTTCATGTTTTTATATAAACGTTTACGAACTTATAGATTTTAATGAATCGCCACACGCCGGCGATGGATTAAGTGACTTCGCCTTATATCGAGATTCTCTCTCCTAGTCGATCAAATAACCTTAGCTATAGCTCTAACCACGGTTTCGTTATGCATAAGAAGGATTCAAGTAGGAGCTAAGCGGTTCTAGTACTAAGATTACCGCTTGATAAAATTTGAATGCGGACCCGGGGGGATTCGGACCCCCGACCCTCGGCTCCCTTCGGCCTGTTAGAAGGCCGGCGCTCTATCCTGGCTGAGCTACGGGTCCCTACATCTAGAGGTGGAGTCATCAAAAAAGATTTACGCTCCAGATCTAGCTAAACTATATAGGTGAACTACTCCGCCCTTACGGACGGAGCATCCCCACCTCGTGATGGGGATTTCCTGCTTCTTTAGGGGAACTTACTATACGCAAAGGTATAGCAGAGGTTTCCCCTCCACAGGCAATCAGGTAATCCCAACCCTCATCAGCCCTACCGGCTCTTTCAGCCTTGTAGAGGTAAGTTGAATGATCGTTTGTATATAAAATCTTTTCCATGGGGGGCTATTTATTCCCACCCTTGCGGATGGGAACTTCCGCCCCCTTAACCCCCGTTAAGGTTAACAGTAACTGCGCCAAAATACACCAAGAAAGTCTCAAGTGCTCAAAATGACTAAATGTAGTTCTCTGTCTATCTACTCGTATTCCCTCCAGACTTTCCCACACTTGGTACACTTATAAAACCTGGTCGGAGGTTCGTCGGCTGCCCTCGTCTGTAGCATCCAGAAGAAGACCTCGTCGTTCCTGCAGTTGGGGCACATGACTCCCTTCATTTTCTGGGTTCCTGCGGGAACCTCCTCGTCCTCTAGCACAAGGGTTCTCTCCGTGGCTGCGTGCTTCACCTTTGAGGAAATTATCTCTGACCTTTGACCCTGTTCTTCGTAACCACACTTAACGCACTTGTAGATGGTGACACCATTGACTTTCCTGGGGGTCATCATGGACTTGCACTTGGGGCAAAATTTCAAATAAAGAACACCCTCAACACTCTTCACATCATCTTTTTTAATTCTTTCGATATCAACTTCACTATCCTGGAGCACTCTCCCTCCAGTTCACCGTGGTACTCTTCACCTAACCCGAAGTTACTTAGGTTGACCTCTTCCCTGACCCTGCTCCTCTCGAAGTCCTCCATATCAAGAAATAGGTGCTCTAGTCTGTCCCCCCTAAACACGCAAATGCCCTCTAGTTCCTCCCTAACCAGGATTGCGATCCTGCTCCCGGGTTTCAACTCCTAAACCTGTTCCAGCTCGTCGAGGAAGGACTCTCCAAGAACCTTTACGTCCTCTATCGCCCTATTGAGGGCCTCCCTAGGAGAGATCGTGCCATCTGTCTTTATCTTGATCACGAGCTCATCCTTAAGCGGATGAGGCAGGTAGTACGTCGCGAGGATAACTCCCTTAACGCTCCTCAGCCTACCAGCTATTAAGTTACCTAGAGTGTGATCCTCACCCTGGATCCTTAACTCCAGGTAATTTTCCTCTTCCCTCTCAACTGCGATTTCCATTTCCCTTCACCGAGTAAGGTCCAACTCTTCTGGTCTCAACGTTACCACAGTTCGGGCACTTTAAATGTTCTTCGTCCATCTTGAGCATTACGGTCCCGCAAATGGAGCAGGACGCAACTATCACTCCGAGGTCCTTTCCCCTGAGCGAGAGCTGAAGGGGGTAGGTGTAGGAGATTGGCCTGGCCTTTATCACGTCAGATGGCCTCACTGCGTCTCGTAGGGACTTAACGTGTTTGTGGGAGACCTGCGAGATGTGGAGGTAACCCGTTATTGACGGGCTCACGAACCTCTCCTCTACACTACTCACTGCCACAACCGCGTAATCTTCCTTCAGGCTGGTGACGAGGCCGTACATGTACTTGGCCTTCTTGAGCTTGTATACAAAGGTCTTCTTCTCAGGGATCACGTTGCTTTTCCTGTTGATCATGTCGTAGAAGACTTTCCCAATGATTGATGCTCTGACCTGACCCTGAAGTTCGTAACAACCCTCACCTGGAGTGAACTCCTCGATCACGGAGAGAACGTCCCCAGGAAGCGTTAAATCGCCCTGTTTTCCCATTTTTACCACGGAAATATGTATGGTTCTAGTTTATTGGTTATAATCATTTTCGCCTCTCCAGGTGTCAACACGGGCTTCTCGTAAAGGTAGAGGTCATCCGTGGGTAATCTTGGACACGATGTGACCACGAAGGCGTCGATGTAGCTCCTATCTAGGTTTCTGAGGGAGTCCTGGTTCAGAACCTTGCTTGTGACCACGTAGGTTGTCTTCCCCAGGGACTTGAGCCTGGACTCTAGGGACTTAACCATGAGGGGCCTGTTCTGGCCAACCTTCAATCCCTGCACAATGACCCAGGTCCTCGCGTCCATGGCCTCCATGATCTTGGAATATCTCACCTTGAGGACCTTGAAAACCTGAGGAGTTAGGTCCTCCACAGATCTCGTGTAGGGGTCAAGCTTGATGACCGGTTTACCCGTGGCCAGTCCCAGTCCGAGGGCGTGGAAAACCCCACCTGAGATGTTTACGTGCACGTCGGCCTCAACCTGGGCAGACTTGTAGTCACATCCCAGGACCTGTCCATCCCCCATGAAAGGTGAGGAAGGCCTTCCAACCTCCACGTGGAAGTGGGGGGAAAGGTGCTCCTTCACCTGGTTCAGTAGTTTCCCGTGCTGAACGGTCGAGGTTAGGGCGACCGAGTTAGCTCCTCTCTCGCGAAGGACATCAACTAGCTTGTCCAGGGTCTCCCTCTCCACTTGAGCCGTGCTCTCAGCCTTAACGAAGAGGGTTGGAAACCTGGGGTAATACCAGGTATAAGGAGAGTGGCCGAAATGGATGAGGAGGTCGACCTTGAGAAGGGAGGCTTCGTCTTCAGCTATGTCACAGGCCCCCCAGCTCGGTTCTCCCGATATCACGAACTCAACGTCTGGAAGGGATTCCCTTAACCTCTCCACCAACTCCGTGGAGAAATACCTTAAACCCTCGGGGAACTGAAGGAGAACCCTCCTAGCCCCTCTCTTCCTGATCTCGGACTTGAGAAGGTCTTCATCAAAAATGTAACTCACTGAGTCTTTTCCTCCTTTAGAGGAACCACGACGATCTCGGTGTCGAGCGGGAGCTTGCTCGAGGCAACCTTAAAGGCCTTCTTTGCGAACTCGAGGTGCTCCTTCTTCACCCTTATTGCCATGATGAGGTCGCCGAGCTTCGTAATCCTGGCTGCAGTTCCAATGGGCTTTCCGAAGGACAGCCTCATTCCGTCTTGAAGCCTGTCCGCACCAGCGAAGGCCATCATCTTGTTCTCCCTTATGACGTGGTGCGGGTACTTGGTAACGTAAAGGTAAAAGTCGGTTTCATTTCCCACCATTGAGGTCATCTGCTTCAGCGCTATGACCCTAGCCGCTTCAAGTGCGTTATGCCTGATCTGACCAATCTGCTTTGTGAGCAACCTCACCTCGAAGTCGTAGTCCTTCTTGTGGTCTCCCATTGTGAACTTAGTTATCTTGGGTTGGGGAACTCCCGGGATATACTCTTTCCTAGTGTAAGCAGGCCCCGAGAAGTGCCTGTAGCATCTTCCTGGTCTTAGTGGCATGGGTAAAGATTCAATCTCGAGTATTTAACTCCAGCGGGGGGACTCTCGTCAGGGCTTGCCAACCGCGTGGATCCCCTTTAACGACTTCTGCTCCTTCTCTACCTTATCCCACAGGGAGTCATAGTTCTCCATGACGTACCCGTAGACCTTCGCGATCCTTGTCATCGTGTCCACCTCGGAGAGAGGGTGTATCCTTAGGCCTACCCTTCCCACAGCCCCTCCCCTGACCATGAGCCAGTGGGCGAAGATCTCAAGCGTGTACCTGGAGAACAGTTCCTCTCTAGGGACCTTCTTCCCGTAGAGCCAGTAGATCTCCCTCACGAAATTGGATGAGATGTTCCTGAACATCCTGGGTTCCCATTCCTGGAGAATCCTCTCCCTGTCCTTCACCAACACGTTCCTCAGATAGTTGAATCCCTCCTCCGGGTTCTCTGAGAGCGCAAGCCCCGTGACCGCCATTACGAAGTCTCTCTGGGAAAGGAAGGAATCGAAGTCGCGGTTAACGTAGAGCCAAGCAGTTGCTGCGAAGGAGTCCACTATCCCTTCCATCAACCTAGTAACGAGTTCCTCCCTATTGTAGGTCCTGGCTACGCCTTTACCCTTAAGTATCTCCTCAAACTCCTCAAGGTCCACTTTTCCGGCATACACGAGTTTACCATCCACGAAAATTGAGGGGGTTGAGATGACTCCCCTCTCGAGGGCCAGGAAGGGTTGAGTCTCCGTGTCCACTAGCTTCACTTTACCTAGGAGACCCTTCTCCTCAAGGTACTCCACGAGGAGGTTGCACTCGGTGCAGTTTCTGTGCGTGAAAATCTCAACTTCCATGCTAGAGTTTCACCTTCTTGGGATTAAAACAGTTTATCTTTAGTTTCCACCACGAGGTTTCAAACCTCCTATCTAGTAACCAGACGGTAGCATGGTCCTGCCTGCTCCTGATTGCCCTCCCTATTGCCTGCTTCACCGCTATGAGTGCCGGTATCTCCATGAGAGCCTCCCTAACAGGTTGTCCCGTTAACTTGTATATGGCCTCGCTCCTAAGTTTCAGGTAATCGTCAAAGGAGGGATAGGGTATACCGCAGAGGACGACGTCGCTTATGACGCTGGCTCCGTCCCTGGTTAGCTCAATCCCCTCGGAGAGCTTACCCCGGGCAACTCCAGCAATGATGAGCTTCCTCTTTCCGGACTCACCGATCACCTCCTCTAGGTTTGTCCTGCTACCTTCGACGTACTTGTCAACCTTTACGTGGGCCATGACCTTCTCCATGATGGAGTAACTGGGGAAAATCGCGAGGATGTTGGCCTTGGCCAGGTGATATATCCTGAGGAGGTAGCTGGCGTATTTCTTCCACATCTCCTGGCTCCTCAGGGAGTAGGACGAGGTTACGTCAATTGCAAGCATACAATCAAAGGACCCTGTGACCTTCGCCTTCACCTCCTTCTCGACGTCTAGGTAAAGAATCTGCCTCTGTATTCCCAGGACCTTGCTCAGGTACTCCTTTGGTGGCATGGTCCCTGACATTAGTATCACGGGTAGGTCGTCGCGATTTAGGATCGACAGAAATGGTGAGGAGAGGAGGGGCTTCATCACCAGGTGACCACGGTAGGAGAAGACTGGGGCCTCATCTGAGCTGTAGAACTTGATCACCGATCCCAAGTGGAGTTTCCTTATGGATCTGTTGGCAATCATCTCGTTCCTTCTGTCCTCGTATTCCTCCTTCAGGAGCTTGAGTTCGTGTCCGTCCACCTTAGGATAATCCTCTACCTTGATGTATCTCTCCTCTTGGAGGACCACCTCACCTAGTTCCCTCTTGATTCTCTCAAGGATCGAGATTGCCTCCTTGCTCTTAACCTCCTTGAGGGCGAGGTCGAGGATTTGCTGGCTGAGCTTCCTCTCTGCTAGCTCGTTCAAGTTATCCAGGTTGTGGGCCTCATCCACCACGAGGACGAAGTCGTCTAGTTCCAGACCAAGGGCCTCCCACATCCAAGGCGTGAACACGTAGGGATAGGTCACGGCAATCACGTCGGCGACGCTGGTTGAGTTAATCAGGGAGAAATAGGGGCAAAACTTCTCCCTTCTCCCTCTCTCCTTGAGTTCCTTGAGAAGGGTAAAGGGAGGCTCCGTGGAATCCACGAACATCGCAACGTAGGAGTCACACAGGGAGCACTTTATGTCCTCAGGATCTGCGCCTTCATCGGCGTAGAGGCAGGCCCTTCCCTTCCCCATGACGAAGGAGAACCTCTTCCCGAGCCTGTTAACTTCCCTGTAAACAGGGTAGAACTCGTTGTGGGTTCTAACAGTGAAAAGAACCCTAGGCCTAACTTCAAACGCGGAAACGAGAGAGAAAAGAGTCTTTCCACTTCCAGTGGGGGACTGCAGGGCTACTAGATTGCCTTCCCTTAGCCCCTTCACTACCTTGTCCTTGAGCGCTAATTGCCAGTCCCTTAGCTCCACTCTTGCGTCCTTGCAATAACCTCGTCTAGCATTATATACCTTATGAATGACTTCTCTCCAAGTCTGGCAACATCAGAGGCCTTTCCCTTCACCTTAACAGTCATCATGAAGCTGAAGACGTTGTCAATCTTGGCGAGGCTTGATATCTCCTTAAGGACCTCCTCTGAGGGGGAGGTGTCGAGGACAAGAATAGCCCTGATCTCGGTACTTGGGGAACTTTGGGCTATTTCCACTATCCTGTAATCCACCTTTGTTCTCAAAGCTTCGTTGTAACTTATCATTTCATACACCTAAGATAACATAGTGTTTTAACATTATAAAATAATCTACTAAATACCCAAGGGAATTGGTATCATATAAGTGAATTATTAAGTCAATTATAAGTCGTGGGGTTCGTGGAACTTTTAACTTGAAGTGTGAATCTCAGAGCATGATACTTCAAAGACCTGAGATGAGGGTTGGGGAGAAGAGAAGAGTAGACATAGAGGGGAAGGCAATTCTACTGATCTACCTGGGAGGGGAGAGGTACCTCGCGTTCGATAATACCTGCCCCCATCTTGGTTGCGATCTCAGTAAGTACGGGGTACTAATAAGGGAGGAATTGGTGTGCCAGTGCCACTTCAGTCACTTCTCGGTGAAGGATGGGAGACCGTTGAAGGGGGCGTCTAAGAGGCCTATCGGCGTGTATTCGGTGAAGGTTGAGGGAGATAAGTTAATCCTGGAGATGACTAGAAGAGACAGTTGAGAATCCTTTTTGCCTCCAGATAGTGTAGTTGGCCCGTCGCCGTTGGGGAATCCACGTAGGTGTAGAGTAGCCTCGAGCCAAGAAGGGAGATCGCCAATCTCTCCAGGGGGTCAGGGCTCATAGGCATGAAAGTGGAGCCCGGCTTCGTGGAAATGTAGGAGAGAATCTCCCTGTATCCAGGTAGGTTGGACACGGCGATCTTCACTGTGAAGGCTTCGCGATATGTGGAGAATAGGCAGTCAACCTCCTCCCTGGAGGGTAGGCGATGAAAGTAGTGTGCGGATACCACCTTTTCCCTGAATTGGACTCTCCTCCTGGAAAGGAAGGATGCCTCTACGTCATAGAGAATGCCAAGTTTCATGAGCTCGTTAAGGAAAGTTTCCTTGAAATTGTCGGTAAAGTTACCTTGGCCTCCCTCTTCCCTGTCTCTTAGAGTGACCAAGATCCTATCTCGGTATGGGAGGAGGTCCTGAGGCCTTGGAAACTCCCTGGAGTAATCCAGTCTTAATTCAACGAGATCGGCATCTATGTCCTTTACTCTGCTTATGTCTCCAGGTGAGGTCACTGGCAGGGAAGCGACAATAAGTGGCCTATTCATGGTTAGAGGTTGAAGGATGAATTAATATGTGTTCTTGATTGGTGTAATGGTTTCCAGTGTTATCATCCAAGACTACATGAAAGAGCTAAGACTGAGCATAGAGGAGAGGTTCATTTGCGACTCTCGGAAACTATGTGATGTTGTAATGAGGATCAAGTAACTCTCATGCCCTCTCCATGTCACAATGAAGTCACTCATGAATCCTTATCTTCCCTCCCAGAGCCGAGAGATCGCTCCAGTATCCAGGGTTGCTCTTGTTCACGCACTCTGCACTCGTGATTTTACCACCTACCCTCAAGGCCAGATCGCCAGCCATCATGGCTATCCTGTGATCCTTGGGGCACTCCACCTCCCCTCTTCTCGGCTCTCCTCCCTTCACTGTGATAGTGCCGGCTGAGTAAGATCCTGATATCCCAAAGCTGGCTAACGTGTTCAGGATAGTGGATATCCTGTCACTCTCCTTGATCCTCAGCCTTTCGCTATCCATTATCCTGGACTCACCCGGTATCACGGCCATGAGGGCTGCCAGGGAGGGCGCCAGGTCTGGCACGTCGTTGATTGACACGGATATGGGGACCCTGACCCCGGTGTCCCTCACTATCCACCTGTTCTCGCTCACGTAGCTCTCAGCTCCCGCCTCCTTCACCATCCTAACCACGTCGTGGTCCCCAACGTAACTTGGGGGAGCGTAAAGGTTGGTGATCTCCACTTCCCCACCCGTTAGTACTGCCCCCACTGCGTAAAATGAAGCCAGGGCGTAATCGCCTGGAACAGATCCCCCAAACTTGCGAAGGTTTCTGCACTCCACGGTTATCTCCTCCCCCTGAATCGTCACCTTTCCCCCTATTGAGGAGATGACGTCAGCGGTCATGAAGATGTAGCCCCTTGACGAGATTGGGGGAATTACCCTGATCCTTCCCTCCCCCCTCAGGCAGTAGGCGTAGATTAACCCAGAGATGTACTGACTACTTTCCCACCCCTCAATCTGCGTCTCTGGTCCCAGGCTTCCCTCAACTGTCATGGGAAGGGAATTTGACGAGAACTTGCCTGGAAGCCATCTCAACGCGTTCAGAGGTCTCCTCCTCAGGGTGTCGTCTCCGTCAAGTTTCACCCTTCGCCCCATGGCTAGGATCACTGGTATTATCATCCTTAGGGTGGTGGCAGATCCACCCAGGTAGAGCTCATCCTTCCCCTCCTTCAGGGACTTGACCGCGTTAATTGCAACCCTTACGTCATCCGACTCTGGGAGGTTCTCGAGCGAAACCTCCGTCAGAAGGGACAGGAAAACGTACCTGATTCCAAGGCTCTTTGAGGGCGGAGCCTTAACCCTTCCCTTGATCCTTGATGGCTCAATTTCCACGAACAAGGTCTACCACCCTGGTAACCCTAACCTTCCCCCTCTTCTCAAAGGCCTCAATAACTGGCCCCTCGTCGCCCTCACGGGTCACGGCGAAATATGAGGGTCCATTCCCTGACAGCCCCGAGGCCAGAGCCCCCTTACGAAGAGCCTCCTCAACCAGGTCCGTAGGAAAGCCCAGTATCTCGGCTATGGCTATCCCGTTGAGTTTCATGGCCTCCCACAACCTTCCCTGTAGGGCAATCGCGAAGATCTCCTGGAAGAGTGCCCTAAAGGCCCTTAACTTACCCAGATCTATCTTTCCCTTCCCGCTCCTCTCCAGGATGACCACGGTCACATCGCGGGGAGCCCTTTCCCTCTTGATAACCTTGAACTCCTTATTATACGTGAACGAGACACCTCCACACCACGAGGCAACAGCGTCGTCCAAGGCCCCCGTGAACGAGACTCCAGCCTTGAGGGAGAGGATGGCTGATAGCTTGGGGATATCCACGTTCAAGGAGAACCTCTCGGCTATCTCCCCTATTAACGCATTGGAAACGGCACTGCTACTCTTCAACCCACTTCCCGGAGGGATCTCCGACTCAACCTCCACCTCGAGCTCCGGGATTCCCTGCCTCTCGAAATAGTTCAGTATCTCGTTGAGGAGTAGGTCCTGAACGTTCCTCTTCCCCTCCCTCACCCTCACGTTAACCTTCATGTCCACTGCCATGGCAGAGCCGTACCAAGAGGGTAAGGCGTTCACGACTGAGATTCCGCCGTAGGCCTGCATTCCTCCATGTACCTCCTCCATCTGTCCTCAATGACCTCAGCCTGCCTCTCCTCGAGCTTGACAGGTGGGATGACCCCAGACCTCAGGGAGTGATCCACCAGGGTCAGGGCCACCATGGACTCAGCCACGGAGACTCCCCTGATTGCGACAGCTGGATCATGCCTTCCCAGGACAGAGATCTCTGCCGGTTCCCCGGTTCTTAGATCCACCGTCCCCTGCGGTTTCCTTATGGAGCTTGTGGGCTTGAAGGAACATCTCACCACTATATCCTCACCCGTAGTTATTCCTCCCAGGATTCCGCCAGACTTGTTCTCCCTCCAACCAAGTCTCTCACCCTTCCTTACAATGGAGTCGTTTGCCTCGCTTCCCTTCATTCTTGAAGCTTGAAAGCCCAGTCCGTACTCAAACCCCGTCACTGCCGGGATAGAGAGGATCGCCTTGGCCAGGTCAGCCTTGATCTTGTCGAAGACAGGTTCACCTAACCCTGCAGGTGGGTTCTTCACGACTATCTCGGCAACTCCACCGTAACTATCTCCCTCAACCGTTGCCTGTTTCACCAGTTCCTGGAACTTGGCCTCAGTCTCTGGGTCGGAAGCCCTCACGGGGCTGTACTTGGAACATAAGATTTGAAGGAAGTCCGCGGGCGGTGAGTCCACAGGTCCAAGACTCTTGAGCCTCCCCGCTATCCAGGTATCGTGGAACATTAACAGCTTCTTGGCTATCGCCCCTGCAGCTACTCTCCCAACGGTCTCCCTGGCGCTCGATCTGCCACCTCCCCTGTAGTCCCAGTTTTCGTAACCATACCTCATGATGAAGGGAAGGTCAGCGTGTCCAGGCCTTGGCTTCACCTTAACCTCCTCATAGAACGACGAGATAACATCAGTGTTTTTCACGACGATGGCAATGGGAGACCCAGTGGTCCTTCCATTATAGACCCCACTCAGGATCTCGGGAACGTCCTTCTCCCTTCTCCCTGACACGTAGAGTCTCCCTGGTCTCCTGAAGGAGAGCTCGAATTCAAGATCCTCCTGGGACAACCTTAACCCTGCAGGGACACCGTCCACCACGACGCCCACCGCGGGCCCGTGGCTTTCCCCGAAAGTGGTAATCCTAAAGATCTTGCCAAAGCTATTTCCCGGCATTTAGGAAATTCACCACCTCTATGTCGTTGAGGGATTTACCAAACCAAATTTTTTCAGCCTCCATGGCCTGCCTCACCAGGATCTGGAGGCCATCAACCACTCTCATTCCCAGTTCCCTCGCCCTTCTAAGAAAGGGGGTTTCCTCCTTATACACGAACTCCACCGCCATCTTTCCCCTCACGCACTCCAGGGGTACAGCCTCCGGTTCAGGGATCGTGTTAACGACCACGTTGTACTCCCCTTGGCAAGCCCTGGAGAAGGAGGCCGAGATACCCTCCTCCCTCAACCTTGAGACCAGCTCCATCCCACGGGTCTCGGTCCTATTCTGTACAATTATCTCGAAACCCAGTTCCCCCAGGGCAAAGGAGGCAGCCTTGGCCGCACCCCCAGCTCCCAGGATTAGGGCAGTACCCCTTTCCACTCCTGAAACTAATCCCTTCACTGCTAGGTAGTCCGTGTTATACCCCCTTCCTCCATGGATCGTGTTTACCGCCCCCACCTTTTCAGCCTCGGGCGACAGCGAGTCCAGAAATGGCATTACAGCCTCCTTGTAGGGGATGGTCACGTTCAACCCATACGTGAACTCTAGCAGCCCTGGGAAAGCCCTCTGAAACCTGTCCCTTGAGACGTCAAAGGTAACGTAAACTGCCCTTATCCCTAGCCTCTCGAAAGCGAAGTTATGTATCTTGGGGGACAGGGTATACTTAATGTTCTCCCCAAGTACGCCCAGAAGGCTGGTATCAGGCCCTATTTCCGTGCACTTCAGTTCAATTACCTCCCAAGCATTGCTTAGCGAAACCCTCAAGGGTCTCAAGTGGCACCCTTACCCCCCTCCAATTCCCAATCCTAGTGGGAAAGGGTAGGAGGACTTCTTCCCCTCTCCTCTTCTTGTCCTTTGTCATGGCAATTAACGCCTTCTCCACATCAATTTTCGCGTTAAGTTGCTCCAAGGAGATGGGTAACCCAAAGAGTTGCAGTAACCAAAGGACATCCTCAACCACTCCCTCCTCAGCGTAGCCCATTTCCTCGGCAATCTTAGCCTCACATACCATTCCAACGGATATTGCGAGACCGTGAGGAACCGTGAAATCTGAGCCAGCCTCGATTGCATGCCCTATGGTATGCCCGAAGTTCAGGACTATCCTCACTCCCTTGGTCTCCCTCTCGTCCTCCGCAACGACCGCTAACTTGTCCCTAACTGACGAAGAGATTACCTTTTCCAGGGCTGATTCCTCCTTGTTCAGGACTGAGCTGTGATTCAAGGAAAGAAAGTCGTAAAGTTCCTTATCTAGGACCAGTGCATACTTCACAACCTCCGCGAGTCCCCTTCTCAGCTCCTCCGTGGGGAGAGTATCCAGAAAGGAGAGGTCATCTAGGATAAGTGAGGGTTGATAAAAGGTCCCGATCATGTTCTTTGCCTTACCGTAATTAACTCCCGTCTTTCCACCGATCCCTGCGTCTACCATCCCCAAGAGGGTGGTGGGAACGTTAACTAGGTTTAGGCCACGCATGAAGATTGAGGCTGAGAAGCCCGCCACGTCGAGTACTGTCCCTCCCCCCACAGCAACTAGGTAATCGCCCCTTGTGAAGTCGTGTTCCAGGAGTTTATCCACTATCTCAAGCGCGTTCCTCAGGTCCTTCCCTTTCTCTCCGTCCTCTACCGCGATTTCTAGGTCCCCCTTCACGTCTGGCTTCAAGGACTTGGGGTGAACTATGCACTTCCTCCCTGGAAGGCTCTCCAGCTCCCTGAGTGCCCCCCTACCAACTTTCACGCTCACATCTGAACAGCACACCTTCTCACGGAACTCGATCATGCGGATCTACCTAGAACCGAAGCCAATGCCTTGACTCTCTCCATCAATAATTCAAAGGACTCCGGGGTCAGTTGCTGTTCAGAGTCGCTCAGTGCCACCTCAGGCCTGGGATGAACTTCCACAAGGAGCATGTCTGCCCCGGCTGCCACAGAGGCTAGGGCAAGGGAGTGAACCAGTTCCCTCTTCCCCGCAGGATGACTCGGATCCGCGCAGAAGGGGAGGTGCGTCATTAGCTTCCCCGCAACCATTCCTCCAATATCTAGGGTGAACCTGGTGGACTTCTCAAAGGTTCTTATTCCCCTTTCGCAGAGGACCACGTTGCCGTTCCCCTCCATCATTACGTATTCCGCAGACTGTATTAGTTCCTCCACCGTGTTCCCTAGACCTCTCTTTAGCAAGACGGGTTTGCCCAGCTTTCCCACATCCCGCAAAAGGGTGAAGTTCTGCGAGTTCCTAGCGCCTATCTGGACCATGTCAGCATACTTTGCAAAGGCTCCCGCGTCCCTCGCGTCAAGGATCTCTGAAACCACAGGTAACCCTGTCTCGTCGCCAGCCTTCCTGAGTATCTTTAGCCCTTCCTCTCCCAGTCCCTGGAAGGAGTAGGGGCTCGTCCTAGGCTTGTAGGCTCCACCCCTGAGTAGTGAGGCACCAGCCCTTTTCACGGCCTTGGCCACGGTCTCGGTCTGCTCCATGGACTCCACCGCACATGGCCCGGCAGCGACCACAACCCTCTTGGATCCTATCTCCACGTCCTTCACCTTCACCACTGTTGGATCCTTTTTCCATTCGTTTCCAGCCAGGATGTAGGACTTCTTGGTCTTCACCACTAGCTCCACGGATTCATCCGTTATCCCCTCAACTGCAGAGTCGGGCCAGGCCAGTGCGAGCTCCTTTCCGTACAGGTTGAGGAACTTGAATGAGGCTGAGCTAGACTTAAGTTTCTCCTTTAGTGAGGAGTGATCCTTGCCCTTCAATATGTAGAGGATCATTTCTTTTCCTCTTGAAGAGTAGAGAAAAGAGTATTTAACTCTCTAAGTCCAAGCCTTCTCGCCTGCTCCGCGTAGGGGTTCATTCTCTGTATCTCCAGTATGACTGGCTCCAACTCCTTTACCCTCCTCACAATCTTGTATATCTCCCTGAAGTTGGTTGTCTGAAACTGGGAGAAGTCGACGTTGAGCTCCCTGGAGAGGAGGTCCAAGCTACTGGAAAGGCCCAGGATGAAAAAGTGGGGTAAAACCTGAACCACGGCCATTAACTTCTCGTGTGTATCTACGTCTGTGATTAGGGGGGTCAGTCCTACCCCCCTCCAGAACTCCGATATCTCCTCGAGGTCTCCCGTGGTTTCAGAGGGGATCAGGACTATCTTCTCTCCCACAGGGTTCAGGTAGGGACCAAAGAGCGGGTGTGTCGACACGAACCTGAATCCCATCTGCCTGGACATTTCCTCGAGTTTCCCAAAGAATCTGGTCTTGCTCGAGAGGATATCCATTACCACCCTGTCCTTGGACAGGTGGAGAAACCTGGTGACGTTCTCCGAGAACACACCCTCAGGTGGAAGGGCCAAAATCACGATCTCGCCCCATTGAAGGGCTTGTGGCATGGGCATGTAGGTGAAGTTGAAATCTATCGCGAGCTTCTGGGACTTCTCCTGGCTTCTTCCCGTTATCACAACCTCGTGCTTTGCGAGCTTGAACAGGGAGGCCAGCGACCTAGCCATCCCGCCGTAACCAACGAGGGTTATTTTTCTCTTTTCCGAGGGATTGACCTCCCTCATCTTGGCTACAGAGAACATGGTCGAGAGGAGGTTATCCGCCAGGGTTTCGGGAATTCCATAGGCTCTAGCTAAGCTTCTCCATCTCTCCCTGACCTCACTCTCCCTCCTCTCGTCGGTGACAGGGAGACCTTCCTTCTTTTTAAGATGACCAATTTCAGAAACAAGTTCAAGGCGTTTAAAAAATAGTTTAAAAAGCTCCTCATCAACCCTGTCGATCTCAGCCCTTAGCTGGTCGAGTTCCTTCATTTACTTGATCAACTCGAGGGCTGAGTTCACGATTGTCTTGGGCGTTATACCGTAATAATCAAGGAGTTCCCTCTGGCTCCTCGCCGACCTACCATAGGTTGTGGCTCCCACGAACCTCATGGGAACAGGGTAAGTTTTCACCACTGTCTCAGCTATTGCTGATCCCACTCCCCCCATGACGTTGTGCTCCTCAACGGTAACTATCCTCCCCGTCTTCCTCGCGTAGTACTCTATTGTGGATTGATCTATTGGCTTCACCGTGGGTACGTTAATCACGGCCGCGCTTATTCCCATCTTCTCCAGTTCCTCAGCAGCCTTTAGTGCGTCCCAAAGAACCACACCTGCTCCCATCAGTGCCACGTCATCTCCTTCCCTGAGAACGTATGCCTTACCTATCTCGAATTTGTAGTCCATGGTTGAGGTGATCGGAGGAGAATAGTCTCTCCCCATCCTGTAGTAGAGAGGTCCCTTGTCCTCAAGAACTACGGGCATACTTCTCTCCACCTCGGCAGCGTCAGCCGGTATAACTACCTTGAAGTTCGGGATTACCCTCATGAGCGCGATGTCCTCAAGGGCCTGATGACTTGAACCGTCACCGCTATCGCTGTAGCCCGAGTGGGTCACGAACACCTTAACGTTGAGGTTCATTCTCCCTATGCTGTTCCTCATCTGTTCCCATGCTCTCATAAGGAACATGGCGAATCCCACCACCACGGGCTTCTTACCCACAGCCGAGAGACCGGCGCCGAAGTTTACCATGTCCTGCTCAGAGATGCCTATGTTGAAGTACCTGTCGGGGAACTTCTCCTTAAAGTAGGAAGCCCTTGACGAGTCCCCAACGTCAGCAGTAATCACTACGATGTCGTTGTCCTTCTCCCCCAGTTTAACCAGGGTTTTACCGAAGGCCTCACGAATTGAGGAGAAACTGCCTTGCAACATCTGGAACAGTCCTCTGCTTCTTTGTGTTTTCTATTGGGGTGAACCCCTTACCTCTCTTGGTTTCCGCGAATATGACCGCGGGTTTCCCTGTCTTTAGTGCCTCATCCACGGTGGAGATAACGCTTGCTATGTCGTGGCCATCACAGTTAAACACTCTCCAACCCACGGCTCTCCATACCTCAGGAAGGAATTCCTTGGGCTTAACGTTCTTCGTACTTTCGTCCAGCTGGAATCCGTTCATCTCTATGATAGCTACCAGATTGTCCAAGTTGCGAGCGACCGCGTGGGTCATGGCCTCCCACACTTCGCCCTCGTCCTGTTCTCCGTCTCCCATGATGACGAATACCCTTCCAGTTCCCTTGGCCATCTTTATTCCCGTGGCAACTCCAATTCCGAAGCTAAGTCCCTGCCCTAGGCTACCAGTTGACATGTCAACTCCGGGTATGAAGGTCTCGGGATGGCCTTGTAGAAGGCCAGAGATGTCCTGGATCTTCCACAGTTCCTCTTCCTTGATTAGTCCCTTCTCGTGGAGAACCGCATAGAGAGCAGGAGCCGCGTGGCCCTTACTTAGGATTAGCCAGTCCCTGTTGACTGGATCATTTGAGTCTCTTAATACCTTGAGTTCGAGAGCCGTTAGGATCTCGATACTGCTCAAGGAGGAACCAACGTGAATTGATTGGTCGTAGAATTGCATTCTAATTACGTTCTTTCTAGCTCTGTCAGCTACCTCCTTGAGCTTGTTTAATTCCTCTATTGATATTGGAATTCCATCACGCCCACCTTTTTCCATTGGTGCAACAACAAACCCCCGCAATAATGCAATATCTCCCTTTTTTAAGTCTTTATGTAGACTTCTTGCGTTCACATATTCCTCATTGTGAGGACTTTCGTGTAGGTCTTACAGTCAGAGTTTTATGAGTATGTGGAAAATGGAATCAGGTGGATCCACTGAGTAACCTTGAGATGTTCACCAGGCAATTGCTAGTTCTGGGCCCTGAGGCTCAGGAGAAGTTGTCCTCCCTTGACGTGTTGGTCGCTGGCTGTGGGGCCCTGGGAACTGCCATACTCGAGTTGCTAGTTAGGTTAGGGGTAGGAAGGATCGCCGTAGTGGACGCGGATGTGATTGAGACCTCGAACCTGCATAGAACTCACCTCTTTACCCTGTCGGACGTTGGAAAACCTAAGGCTCTCGTCTGCGCCCAGAGGGCCATGGAAATAGGCAGTGGATCCAAGGTTACCCCAATCCTGGACATAGTGGACGAGACAAACGCGGAGTCCCTAGTTAAGGGAAGGGACTTCGTCTTTGATGCACTAGATAACGTTAACCCAAGGCTCATTCTCAATGACGCATGCGTGAAAAACGGAGTCCCCTTGATTTACGGTGGAGTGACAGGGGAGTACGGCTCCGCAATGTTCGTGAGTCCGCGGGACACTCCCTGCCTATCCTGTTTCATGGAGCCCGTGGAACAGGCTGATGCGTGCGAAACCATGGGAACCACCGCTATGACCGTTTCCTTGGTAGCTAACCTCCAGGTTCAAATGATGCTTAACGCCATCCGGGGAGATATTCCGCGCGGGCTTTACTACGTGGACGCCAGGTCTCTCACCCTTCAGGCTGTGGATATGAAGAGAAATCCATCGTGCGAGGCCTGCTCCCTAGGGGAGTACAGGTACCTCAAGGGGATAAGGATGAACTGTGGACTAGTCAGGGTTAATGAGAGACCCCCTGCGGGACCACGGCCTTACCTGAAGAGGACACCAGACGGTCTACTCATCTGCTACGAAAATTGTTTTAAGAAGATAGGGAGATAAAGAGGAGATGGAGAAAAAACTACTGATCGCAGTACTGATACCACCTGCTGTAATTATCGCTTATTCGCTCTATTTTCATATTGACTTCGTGAATGTGCTAAAAACCATGGATCCTGTGCTCCTTGCTCTCTTCGTGGCAACCTACCTGGTGCAACTCCTGATCCTCGCAATACGCGATTCTAGGATCACCAAGGTACCTTACTTCACCGCGTTCAAGGCCAGGTTGCTGGGTAACGCTGTTGGGCTAGTAATTCCAGGATGGGCAGGCCAAGACTTGGCGAGAGCCTCAGTATATTCCAGGTATAACCAAGACCTGGTTAAGTCCTTCGCCCTTTCCCTATCTGAGGCCTTCTATGACGTCGTGATAGGCTCCCTCATGTTTCTGGTACTAGTAGAGATAAGGGCCTCTCCTGTGGACTTCATCTATATCCTTGCCACCCTAGGTAACGTAGTGGGGTGGGTCGCGGGAACAGGATACGTGATCTTCACCTCTAAGAAGGTGGTGAAGGCAGAGGAGAGATTGATCAAGCTCATGAGACTTGAGAACTACTACTCCCTTCTTCAAAAGGGAAAGGACATGGTTAAGGAGGCAACAACTAAGGAGGCCTTGATCGTGAATTCGCTCCTCACTCTTCTAGGCTACCTGGTTCAGTCAGTTGCATTTTACTACATAGTCCCCTCTTTTCCTCTAGATGTTCTAGTTAACATGACCTACTTTGCAGCTTCCCTAATTCCAGTGCCGGCCAGTTCAGGTTTCGCTGAATTGGGGCTCTCGATCTACTTCATTCCGAGGGTTGTGGTGGCGCTTAGAATCTTGGAACTCATAGATTACTCCCTCGGTTTCCTCCTCATAAGGGAGATAAGCCTTAAAGACCTTAAAAGGCAATTTGATGAGATTAGATCATATGGAAAACTTTCTGAGAGACCCAGCTCCTGAGGAGGCATCCAGATTAATCCCCTCGATCTACTCAAGAAGAAGCTTATGTATTAGGGGACCTTTTGACCCTGATTTCGCCATTTTCTCTTCCTTGATCTCTAAGTACTTCAAGGGAGAGATTGGGGTGAGCTTTTCGTCCTCGTGCGACGTTACCTTAGAGAAGAGGGATACTGGTAGCTTCTTGATGTTGAATGGAAACGAAGTTTACGTTGGCTTCTCCTCATTCACGTCTCTTCTTCCCTTGACTATTGACGACCTTGTTCCCATGTTGGCCGGGATCTCCTCAGACTTGATCCTATACAGGAGGAGGCCGAGCCCCTGGGAGGAGAACTTACTCACCAAGGCTCAGGATCTGGGAGTTACGGAGGAGAAGTCCCTGAAAATCCCAGGTTACAGGGAAATCCCACTGTTCCTTTCCCTTTCCTATTCCCTTGACCCCTACATTCCCGAGATCTCAGGTAACAGAGAAAATTCCCTGAAGTTGGTTAAGGACATCGGGGGAAACGAGTTCACAAAGCTGGGAGAACTCGACGAGTCGCAGTTGAACACCCTCGTATTTAGGCTGATCTCTCTCCTGGTGAAGTTGAACCCCAAGATTGACAGGGACGAACTGGTGGTGAAGAGGTACTTCTTTCACAGCTACGATTTTCTAGAGTTAGGTCTCGTGTCCATATACCTTTTGGATAAACTCGGTTATCCCGGACTTTTCGATTTGGCACTTAACCCTTCCCTTTTCGGTGCATCCCTGGAGCTCTACAGGGAAAGCCTCAGCCACGGTTTCTCGCTGGATGTGGTTGAGGAGAAGAATCGTTACCTAGTTAATACTTCCCTGGGTTCCCCAATGCTGGCTCATGTTATACTTAGGCAACTTGGTAAGAAGGGAAAGCCAGTGTATGTTAATGATGGGAACAGGGTTTTTACCTCTAGGTTCTTTGGAAATATGGAGGAAGTTGATTCAAAGGATAAGGCTTGAAATTTCCACGGAGAATCCGAGCGAGATACTTAACGCAATTCAGGTTGATAACGTGGAACTGCCAGAGGGAATGACCATTAAGATGAAGGAGAACGAAAAAGGTGTTGAAATAATTGTGGAAATGAGGTACACCGATCCAAGGTCAATACTCACCCTCAGGAACACGGTGGATGAGATATTGGAACACGTGGAAATGTTGGAGAGGGTTCTGAAGAGCGATTCGAAGTTATAACGATTTTCAGGCTTATTTTCAGGATAGATAGCACGGTTTGATAATTAAAAACTTCCAATTGTTTAAGGAGACTAACAAGAAATCTTTTACCCAAACCGGAGTACTAGATGTCTAATACGAAGTAACCATGCGTAATGTAGAAACATAGAAATTATTGTTACGTCAACTTATAACTATCACCACGATATTTCGAACTTATATATTACGTGAAATCTGCATGAACAAATAAATAAGAATCTCAGTAAACGTGATTTTGCGATCTCATGCTCATAATAAACAAGTATTTACCAATCCCTAAACAGACGGACTCGGAGTTTTGGACAATAGACAGGCTAGAGCATATAAGGCAACTTGCACTTACAGGTGAACCGTATCAGATCTTCACCAGCAGAAGGAACAATTTGAGGATACTGGACAGGGTTGAGTTTAGGGTCGCTGAGACCAAGATAACAAGGGAGCCCTCAGCAGACACCAGGGTCTCCTTCAGCGGAATATCTATGTCCTCACCCCTATACCTAGGCGACATGTCGTACGGAGCCCTCAGTGGAACCCCTAACATTGCCATTGCGGAGGCGGCTGACATCACAGGTACGCTCGCTGGAACCGGAGAGGGCGGACTTCATCCAGAGGTAGCGAAACACAAGAGAATATTTGTTCAATGGGCCTCAGCTAGGTTCGGGGTAGATGTTGACGTTCTAAACGCTGGGCTGGGGGTAGTAATAAAGATAGGCCAGGGGGCCAAGCCGGGGATTGGCGGACATTTACCCGGAAGTAAGGTAACCGAGCCGATTTCCAAGACCAGGAGGATCCCAGTTGGGATGGACGCGATCTCGCCAGCCCCACATCACGACATTTACTCCATAGAGGACCTGGGACAGAGAATTGAGGCGCTAAAGGAGTTAACGGGCAAGCCTGTCTTCGTAAAGGTAGCAGCGACTAACTACATACCCTACGTGGTCTCAGGAATTGCCAGGATGAAAGCGGACGGAGTCATAATTGACGGTCACGGAGCGGGAACAGGAGCCACTCCTGCAGTGATACGGGACAACGTTGGGATACCCATAGAGTTGGCTGTATCTTCGGCAGACTCTGTCCTAAAGAGGGAAGGTCTAAGGGACAACTTCACTATCATTGCTGCTGGAAGAGTGGGAGATGCAACAGACGCAGCGAAGCTGATTGCGCTAGGAGCAGACGTAGTGAGCGTTGGAACTGGAGCTTTGATTGCCATGGGTTGCGTCATGGTCCATAAGTGTCACATAGGGTCGTGTCCCACTGCACTAACTAACAAGATAGATGGCACGAGGATAATGGAGACCGAGTTTGGAACTAAGATGCTCGTCAACTTCGTGAGGGGATTCTCCCTGGAGCTTGCGAACATTCTAGATAACCTTAATCTGTCCTCTGTCTCACAACTTAAGGGTAGAAGGGATCTACTTTACGGTTATGGGCTATCCAGGGACACCCTGGAGATTCTTGGAATCCGGGGAGAGGTTGAGGAGCTGAACCCCAAGTTAGGTGAACTTTGGACCAGGAGAAGAAAGAACGCCCTTCATGACCTCATAAACAAGGGAGAGCCATCACTCACCAGCATGGGTAGCACCGCACCACCTGACGTTGAGAAACCAGCTAGGATCCTCGACTGGCTTAGGTCCGACGGCGCACAGGTTACCAGGCCGTCCATTGACCCCTATAGGGAGGATATTGATACTAGTTTCCTTCTTAAGGGAGGTGAGCTTTACCTGTCACTGCCCGTAATTTTTGACGTGAGCAACTTACCGTTGGAGTATACTCAGGCCTTTGCCTGGGCTTCACTTGCCCTGGGAACCCTGGTCTTCTCAGTGGAGACCATTCGTCAATTTGAGGAAGTCTCGCTTTCCTCAGACGGAAAGGGAATTGCTACCTGGTCCACGAAACCCTCACTGGGCAACTACTTCATCCCGGAAGACCTCGAGGAGATGGAGGAACTGGCTAATGAGGGTGAGGTCCCGGGTTTCATCCTAGATGAGGATATCATGGGGGAGGACATAGAGCTTGTGATATCGGATGCGGACCTCAGGCTTAAGGAAGCTGGAGTAAGGAATAGGTATGACCTAATAGCCAAGTCCTCAAGGCTCAGGGACTCCTCGGACGTGTTCAAGCTTGTGGCCCTTGGCGCAGATTCCGTGATCATGCCCTACAGCGTTCTCG
Organism: Metallosphaera sedula DSM 5348; assembly: GCF_000016605.1. NCBI lineage: Archaea > Thermoproteati > Thermoproteota > Thermoprotei > Sulfolobales > Sulfolobaceae > Metallosphaera > Metallosphaera sedula. The sequence continues at coordinate 1,828,233 of NC_009440.1, forward strand.
AGGTGGCCATAGGAGAAGGAAGTAAGGGAAACCTAAAGGAGAGAGCCTTTAACCTGATCTCGGGAATGAGGAAGGAGATCGCGCTGTTGGCTGGATCAGCGGGAATTTACAGCATTCAGTCAAGCTTAACTGGAAACAGGGAACTCCTGAGGGCGGTGAACCTGAACTCCTACGTCGCTAGGAGAATAAGAGTGAGGCAGGCTGGTTCGCTATGATCTCGCCATCGGGTTGTGGAGTTTTCGGGGTTCTGAGGAAACCACACGCCCCTAAGATACAGGGAGATTCCGTGGTAAGATCCATAGACGCTGTAAGCTATAGGGGAAGCGATAAGGGGGCAGGGTTTGCTGTATTTAACCTGGAGGAGGGCAACTACTACTACCTAAAGGCGTTCTTCCTAGATGACCCCGGAAAGATGAGGATAGCGATGGAGAGCCAAGGTCTTCAGGTGATAGAGGAGAGCATCGAGGCCGAGGATAGGGGGGTATGCAGTTGTAGCTATAAGGTTTCCATCGGGAACATAGCCCAGTTAAGGAAGGCAGTGAGGAACCTCAACGAGATGCTATGGCCAGAGAGGAAGGGTAGGATATACAGCATGGGTAAATCCCTTCAGGTGTTCAAGGGAGTCGGCTATCCCAAGGATATAGCCAAGATATATGACGTAAACAAGTACGAGGGAGATATGTGGTTGGCCCACACAAGACAGCCAACCAACTCCCCAGGTAGTTATCCCTATTGGTCTCACCCCTTCTCCTCCTTTGATGTGGCCATCGTTCACAACGGTGACGTTAGCTCCTTCGGTGCCAACCTGGAGTTCCTTCAATCCAGGGGATGGGGAGGTTTCGTGGGGACGGACAGTGAGGTCATGGCGTTCCTCTTCGAGGAGTTGATCAGCGAAGGTCTCACTGTGGAAGAAGTTGCAAAGATCCTGGTTAATCCTTCCAGGAGGACCAGTGCCATATCCCCGCATCATGATTACCTTTATAGGAACGCGAGACTCGATGGACCCTTCACTGCGGTGATTGGGTATGACTCTGGGGATGACCTATATCTTGTGGGTTTGGCCGATAGATCCAAGTTCAGGCCTGTGTTGATTGGCGAGGACGATTACTACTACTATATTGCGAGCGAGGAAAGTCAGATAAGACTCATGAGTCGCGAGGCGAGAGTTTGGACCCTCAGCCCCGGATCTTACTTCATTGCTTCCTTAAGGAAAGGGATACTTAGTCATGGGAGAGAGCTAGAGGAGATAAGGAATTTCTCTCCTCCTCCTACCTTTGTTTCCCCAAATTATGATATAGACGCTACTGCAATTGGTTACAAAGACCTGGACAAGGAAATTCTTAGGACTGGGAAGAAGGAGGTCAAGGTTGTAAACGTCCTGGGACACAGGTTCATTGGTATAAAGTTTCCCAGGGGAGGGCTTAAGGTCAGGTTATATGGGGTTGTGGGAAACGCAATGGCTAACCTCAACGAGAACAACGAATTCTACGTTTACGGTAACGTTGCAGACGACTGTTGTGACACCATGCATGGGGGAAAGGTGGTGATTACCGGGGACGCAAGGGACGTTCTCGCGCAAACTCTTCAGGGAGGGAAAGTTTTCGTTGGCGGAAATGCGGGCAACAGGGTCGGCATACAGATGCGTGAATACGCCAACAAGAGACCCTACCTGGTGATAGGTGGAAGGGTGGATGACTATCTTGGGGAATACATGGCAGGAGGGGTGATCATGGTTCTTGGAATGAGGGAGAAGGGTGAAAAAACGGGCAACTTCGTGGGAACAGGAATGGTTGGGGGAAAGATATACGTACGTGGTAGGGTAGACCCTGGAAGGATAGGGATGCAACCCAATAGGCTAGAGGTCATGAGACTTCTAAAGGCACTCGCCATGGAGGGTTACGTGCACGACGTGGACTATAACATGTCATATATTGACGTGATGAAAAAATTGGAGGGCGAAGCTAAGAAGTACGCCAAGAGGCTTTTCGAGGAAAAGGTGGGAATACCGACTTACGAGTACAGGGAGTTGAGTGACTCGGAGTTTAAGGAAGTTGAGCCTATCATAAGGGAGTACGATCAAGATCTAGGTACAAGAGCTACTGAACTTTTGAGCGAGAAATTCACCGTTATTTACCCGTCCAAGGAGAAATAAGTCAACGTGCTTAGCGTAGAAAAGCATAAATATTATCCTTCTCTTTACCTTTTTGCGAAGGGCCTGACACTGCTATGTAGCAGGGTGTGAAGGCCTTAAGCAATCCATGTGCGGCCGTAGTCTAGCCTGGTTAGGACGCTGGCCTTCCAAGCCAGAAGTCCCGGGTTCAAATCCCGGCGGTCGCACCATTCAGGATCCCATATACAATCTTAATTATATTAAGTTTCAATTATATTACCTAGGAGTTTAACAAGGTAAATGCAGCGTTAGACCATATTTGTAAAAAACATAATATCTGCGTGAGTTAGGTGAGCTCCATGGATAGGCTTAGACTGATGTGGCTCATCATAGTCGTCGGAAATATTGCAGACGTGATCATATCATGGTTTGGTTGGCCCACTGAACTTCGGAATACCGATATCTATATTTTTGATCATAATCTTGTTTTTAACATGTACATCAATTACATATTTGATTACGGTGGGGATAGCATATCCTTCTTTCAATTGTTGATCCTTCTTATCTCTCTTAAAATCCTACTAATCGTCATGATATACTGGTTTACTAAATTAGCGGATAAGCTAAGGGTAAGCCACATGAAGTGGGTTATGTTACTCCCATTCGTGTTGATAACATTAGGTGTAGATGTTTATGATGTCTTGTCCCTGACCAGCCTCGTTTTGGGCTCTTTATAAAATCTCTTAGTTTCCCCCCTTCAATGAAGTACAAATCCCCTATATCAATACCAATTCTAACATTATTTTCAATAACAATACTGGTGCCATCTGTTATTACTAATGCCGATACAGATTACCCTAACACATATGTAGTGGCATTCTATCCTGCCAACCCGCCAAGTAGTTACACAAGTTTTTCAACAATATTTGACGCACTGCCATTCATAAATACTGAGGGCTATAATTATACTGGATTAGTTATATCTGCGTTTCAATATGATAAAAATAGCATATATTATGGTAAAACTCTAGTAGGTTATTGGCTAACAGATGTAGGATATCAAGAAGGTATAACTACAAACAATTATCAGTAGGTCAAACATGCCAATATTCAGGACTTAAATCCATTTTTTAATTTATAAAGAATATTGCCAAAACGTTTTTTATTTCTTTAAGGGCAATCCTTTTTTAGGTGGCATAAAACAGTGACTACAACTACGATGTATCCAATAAATGGTACGCCTTTCGGGCCTGTGTACTTGCCGCCTGGGACGTTTATTCCGGCAAATAGTTCTTCAACAGTACTATTATCCCCACCCCCACCACCATGGTATATAGCCTTTTTGCCAGAAATCGTAATAGGAATAGTCGTAATAGGTGCCATATCCTTCTTAGTATTTAGAGGTAAGTTTAAGTTCTTAAGAAAGGCAAGGGGCTCTTTATAAATTTCCCCTTTTCCCACCTAGTGGTGACAACAATCAGATGCACGTATCGCTTGGGAATGCATGGCCTAATAATGGTGAATACGACTATTCCTATAACTTCTATCTGCCATCATCCGGTCTATCATTCACCGCACTATAAGGAATAACTTTTTCCCTTTTCTTTTTCCTATTCTCTTGATGACTGTATCTAACACGAGTTATTATAACATCACAAAAGTACCATTCCAACCTGGAAATATTAATGTAACAATAGGGCCAGACACTACCACGTTCATTGGCCCACCGGAACCCCTATGGGTTCAAACGATGCACACGATTATTTTCTTCGTTATTTTCTTCTTACCAGAAATAACTCTCGCATTAGCTATACTGAGTTTGATATTTACTTTCCGTAAATCACCAAAAGTGAAGGCAATAACAAGGTATTTCCCTAAGTTCAGGAGCAAGTCAAAGGGCTCTTTATAAATTTCCCCTTTCCCAGTCCAATGAAAAGAGAGTTGACAATTACCTTACTCTTCTAATGGTGATCTCGGCGTGATCCCCTACTACATCCCCCTTAAATAGATACCTAGGAGCATTCTTGAGAAGTTGATGTGTGCAAAGTATCCTGTCCTGATCAGCGACTAGCGAAAGTACATCTCCTGGTTTCATTGCAACTAATACCTTGGATATTTCAACCATGAATTCGTCGCATGATTTTCCCCTTAAATCTAACGAGAACGTCTGTGGCATAGGAAACTTATCTTAGAGTCCTTTTTAAATGTTGATAAAAATCGTTAACAAGCTCTCATAATTAAATGAAACTTTATAAAAAGAAAATAGTTACCGTTCTCCGCATACACTGTTTTCTTTTAATATTGCGGTTATCCCTATTCCCTTAAGCCAACTCACCACAAATCTTCCATACTTGGCATCAATACCTACTTCGTCTAGGCTGATACAGCCTTCCTCTGTTACCTTGGCTACTATCACATCCCTAAGTCCCTCAAGTAGTTGGAAGAGAGCTGAGACTGACTGGAAATCCGCTACTATCTCATCTATATCATTTATTACGCTAATGAAAGAGTACACTCTCCTTACTATCTCACATGTGGGAAGGTTTCCATTCACTGTGAAAGTTAAGTCCTCAATTACCTTTGCGTACTCCTTAGACTCGGGAAGTCCGATTTTTCTCAACTCATCCTTCCTAGAGGAAAGATACTCGAAGTACTTTTTCAGTAAGTTGACGTTCTCGTTAGAGAGGCTTACAATCTGACTTAGCTTGTCCATGGAGAACGTCTCAATTATGACCTGGTTAAGTTTACGTGAGAGAGCGATCTTTTCGTCACTAAATGGGTTCATCTTCAATTCCCTTACTGCATCCGCCTGCATGGCTAAGCATTCTTCCGCACTCCGTCTCATCGTCTCATTGCCAACAACTTCAGAGACCTTTTCCAATGACTTGAAGTCGGTAACCAACAGCCTCGTGTATTTTCCTCCCAGGGTTTTCTCTAAGCCTTCTACTATCTGGTTTATTCTACTCGTGGTTAGATACACGTTCCTGTCTATTGTGTTCAGTATCCTGATGACAGTGTTTACATCCTGCTCTGTGAGCCTTAGAGAGGGCGGTATCTGAATCTCCTCTGCGTTAACTCCAAGTTTCCTTATTCCGGTTACGACATTATTGTAATCTATAACTATCTTAAAGATCGCGTCATTGAGAGACTTATCTACGTTGTTTGATACTTCCAGAAAGTTTCTATATGCCTCGGCTATACATTCCGAAGTAGAGCAGGAGTTCATCTTGGCCATTTCAGCCTTGAGTTGGGACTCCATTTCGCTGAGTACTGTAATTAGCTCAACTGGCAGATTGGCTGACCCACCCTTAATGTTGTTAATCAACATGATCTTCTGTTCTACCTGTGAAATTACCTCATTTTTCTCCTTCTGAAGTATACTCTTAGCCTGGGATGAAGACATTAGGTGGTTCAGAGTGGCAGGAAGAGCATTCACAAGTAGGCCTAAAAGTGAAGCTATTATAGTATTGATCGAGAGAAATCCATACCCAAGGGCAAGTGCTATCCCTGGATAGAGAGGGATAATTCCTAGAACACTTAGTATGCTTCCCCTCGTAAAGAGTATGGAAGCTACAATAAGGAGAATGAAACCAACTATTGGATAAACGAGAGACACTGGCTCCGATAGTATGCCAGTATAATTCTCTACAGCCTTCAATACTAGAGAATATAGTACAGGTATGGCAGAGAGCACGTTACTTTTGGGATCTCTACCTTTTTCTGATATACCAGTGGCCACAAGGAAAGGAGAGATGAAAACCCCCAAAAGCGACTCTGAGGTTAAAAAGCCCTGAAGGGAGGTGAACTTTACCTCAACTATAATCGGTATAACGAATAGCAGGATCAACATAATCCCAAACGTCTCTATCGTCGTGGGAGTTATTGTGTTGGTCTGACCAAGAATCATCCCACTGAAATTGTAACTTACCACGTATAGTAGAGTTATGGCAGGGGCGAGAATGTAAGGTAAAAGCGCAGATAAGATGATGACGACTCCCTCCTCAAAATAGAAGAAAGAATGAAGGTTCAGTGCGTTGGAAATAAGGTAGAAGACGAAGGTATTTAGAATTGTTATGCCTATTCTTTCAACTATATCATTAAAAGTTACAGTGCTGAGCCCTAGAATTCTAAGCATAAGACCTTCTCTCTTTGCTAATACATTATTGATATAAATTTATTACGTGTGTAAAGATCACCTACATGAAGGGATAAAAAGGGACAATATTATCTCTGGGGTTGTATGGATGGGGATTCGGCGTTAATTAGATGGTCTGCATGGGGAATCCTCCTATTCTAGTGACAGGTATAATGATCAATTCCTAACCTTCAGGTAGAACATGTTCCCAAAAATTGAGAGCGTGATACGATTTTTATTAAATTCACTGATTAAACCTAAGAACCCATAAAAGGAAAAAATAAAAGTGATTAGCAAGTAAGTATTGCTATGAGTTCTTCCATATCTTTCAAAAAATTCGAATTGCCTCCACTACCCTATAAGGTAGATGCACTGGAACCATACATAAGTAAGGATATAATCGACGTTCACTATAACGGCCATCACAAGGGATATGTGACGGGAGCCAACACATTCATGGAAAGGTTCAACAAGGTTATAAAGGGAGAGCTACAGAGCGGGCAATACGACGTTCAGGGTCTAATGAGAGGAATAGTATTCAACATAAATGGTCATAAGCTTCACGCCTTGTATTGGGACAACATGGCCCCCGCTGGTAAGGGAGGCGGACAGCCAGGCGGTGCCCTCGCTGATCTCATTGTGAAGCAGTACGGGAGCTATGACAGGTTCAAGCAAGTTTTCACTGAGACTGCGAACTCGTTACCAGGCACAGGTTGGACTGTCCTTTACTACGACACTGAGAACGGTAACCTTGAGATCATGACCTTTGAGAACCACTTCATGAACCACATTGCAGAACTTCCGATCCTCCTGATCCTAGACGAGTTCGAACATGCCTACTACCTGCAATACAAGAACAAGAGGGCAGACTACGTAACTAACTGGTGGAACGTGGTAAACTGGGATTACGCTGAGAAGAAGTTGCAGAAATATCTCAAGTAAATCGATTCATTTATTTTCTTTCATCTATCAACAATATCATGGTTTCTGCTATTATTCTAGCTGGAGGATGGGCCACTAGGTTAAGGCCTTTGAGTTTGACAAAGCCAAAGTCCCTCTTTCCAGTTCTCGGGAAGCCTATAATTGATTATACGCTCGATGCACTAGAAAGGGCCGACATCAAGGACGTATATATCTCCTTAAGGGTAATGGCTGATAACATCATTAAACATGTGGAGAGGGGAGGGAAGAAGGTCACCTTTGTTGTGGAGGAGGAACCACTTGGCGACTTAGGACCCCTGAAATACATCTCTGAAAAATATACCTTAGACGACGAGGTTCTAGTGATCTACGGTGACGTGTACATGGAGGTGGACTTCAAGGAGATCCTCTCGCTTCACAGGAGTAATGAGTGCGGTGCAACTATCATGTCAGCTGAGGTGGAGGACCCCCAGAGGTACGGGGTCCTCTACACGGAGGGGGATAGGCTAATCCAGATCGTGGAGAAACCTTCGAACCCCCTTTCCAAACAGATTAATGCAGGAGTTTACGTCTTTGACAAGAAGCTTTTCTCGATAATAAACGGAAAGTCGATCGCAAGGCATTTCCTTCCCAAAGTCTTACAACAGAGTTGCGTCTCAGTTTATAGGTATCAGGGAGTTTGGGCAGACATCGGGATACCGGCGGATTATCTCAAGTTAAACTTTGATCTCCTGAGGAGGAAATATCCCCGTGGCTTTATCTCGGATAAGGCTAAGGTGAGCGAGAAAGCCGAGTTAACTCCTCCCTATTTTATAATGGAGGATGCAAAGGTGGGAGAGGTATACTTGGACTCTAACGCAATACTAGGAAAAGGTTCAGTAGTGGGCAATGGATCATACGTAGGGGAGAGTCTACTCATGGATAGGGTTGTGGTAGGAGAGAACTCATTTCTGAAGAACGTTATCGTGGGAGACAATAGTAAGATAGGGAAATGGAACCACATCAGGGAGAGGACTATCCTAGGAGAGGAAGTAGTTACGGGAGATGGAGTACTTCTAAATAGGGGAACAATAATCTTACCATATAAGGAAGTCTCAGATCCAGTTTACAAGGAGGGCAAGATAATTCTATGATATTATCCGAAATGTTGGAGGAACTCTCATACGAGCTCAAGAGGAGGAGGGTAGTAAACCTATGCGTAGGTCCCTCCTACACCGGAGTTCTCCTTGATGATCAGAGCATGGGCATCTCAATTACCTTGACCGACGGAGAAGTGGAAGAGGCAGGGGAGTTACAGGGAAAGAGCGCCTATGACGTCGCAAATAATTTTGACTCTCCCATGAGGAGGAGCATCTCCACCGCGGTCATGAATGCGTTAAGTCCTGCTGATCTTAGAAGCGGAGACCCACTTCAGCTATTTCAAGGAGGAAAACTGTGCATGTTTGGCTATTCTCCCCAGGTTAAGGTTGAGGGATTCACCGAGGTAGTCTCGTATGATTTCTCTCCCCAACCGGTTCCCGGAAGTAGACCCTTCTCTGAGTTTAGGGGTGAGGTATGTACCACAGCAGTGATCTTCGGCTCGTCATTAGTTCTGAACAACATCGAGAAGATCATCAAGAACGTTAAGGCAGACCACCTTATTATGAACGGGGCCTCGTCAGTGATGGCGTTGGGAACTCTCAAGAAGTATGGGTTTGAGGCAGTTGGAAAGCTCGTACCGGTGGACAGGAACAGAGCCTTCAGGACAATCTGCGAAGGTGGAAACGCGAGGCAGCTAGCGAGATTCCTGGAAAGAGTTCACGTAACTCTCTAGTCCTCTAGGCCAAGACCACTAAATTCCTCTAGTTTTTCTGCGCATTTGTCCCCTTGCTTGAACCTGCAGTTCACTCCCTTGTTCAACATGACCCTCACGTCCTCATAGTTTCCAGGTATTGAGGTTAGGATTCCATGGTTAAGCCTGAGAAGGGAGTGGGCAATTCTTGCGCTTACCCCAAGAAAGTCACTCCTGACACTGGCTATCCCCAATGCCTTGATCGCCATCTTTCTGGTTTCCTCATCTCCTGTGGCTTGCCAAAGGGCAGAGAGGAAGATCGCAATCTCAGCGTTGGCAAGTGGCTCCAGATATGTTATTGAGGTCAAAGGATCCTTAGGAACGGTATCCCTGAATCCCTTTTCGGTCTCAAGCTCCCGTTTCACGTAATCTCTAATCTTGATTGCCTGTTCCAGGTACTCATCCTTCCCTTCCCTAAGGTAACTCATTAGGAACGCATATCCCACAATAGCCTCATCTATCAGGAGTCCCCAATTCTCCTTTTTGGAACTCCTGAAAACCTTTCCATCCTTCACGTACTCCTCTAATTTTGAGGGCTCTCCCTTAATCGTTTTCACTGCCTCATAAATGGCGAACTCTCCCTTTAGATCTCCGCCTCCTAGAAGATAGGATGCAACCTCGTCCATTGGTGACAGGAATTTCTCGATCGTGGAATATCTTTTCTCGACCCTGGAGATAGTCTTTATCATCTCTATTACCCTGAAGTCAGCTTTCTGTTGATCTATTACCTTGTTCACAGTATCGAAGATTGAGGCCTCGGAGGGCTCCAATGGCTCAGGTGTGTACTCGGGTATCTTGACGGGGCGAATTTTCTTGGTTTCGAAGGAGTTAAGCATGTCCTTTAGGGAAGTCATCATGTAATCCACGTTATTGGACTCAATTATCCCTACCAGTTCAATGTTGGGCGTAAGCACCGATAGACAGGGTATAACGCCTCGCGTTATCCTTATGAGATAGTCTGGGTACTCCTCTGGATCAACCTTGAGTATCATGACCCTTCTCTCCAGTGCCGTTCCCTTAATCTTCCCTGAAATTGTGTCCTCCTTGTTCAGAAGAACGCCAATCAACTTACCGTAGAACTTAGCGTCCGAAAGTAACCTATCGTTTAACACCATGACCTACCGTAACTTTTATTTTAATTTAAAATGTATCTATGCAGATGAGCAGACCGGAAACCAAGTGGACGTGCGATATCTGTAAAAACAAGATATACTGGGATGAGCTTTTTACCTTCACGAGCAAGAAAGCAGTCGTTCACTACACCTGTTTCAGGGATAAGGCCTCGAAGACAGCTAAGATAGAGCCAGCTCAACTGGAGATAGTTCTTGACATGCTTGAGGACGAGCTAAGGGATATCACGATTTACAAGCAGAAGATTAACGTGGTAAAGGAAGAGGAGATAAAGAAGGTATTAGAGCAGGCAGAGAAGGATGCAGAGAAGAATTCAGCACTACTCACTAGGGTTGTGGAGAAGTTTAGCGGAGTGACTGAGTGAGAAAGTCATATCTAAATGGATTCTTTAAAGGTAGTACCTGGTATCAGGGAATAATATCTATTTCTTTTCTAGATAGATAATAGGTCAAATGATAAGTAGGGCCCTTCCATTTAAAGTAAGGTTGGTGGCGTACAACCCACAGGGAGAGAAAGTTGTTGCGATAGCAGCTAAAATGAGCAGGTCGAGACACGGCTGGGAGCACCACGAGGACATGTCTCAAGAGGAGATTGAAACGTGGATTCGTGATTCAATCATCCACGGATACTGGTCAGTTCTGGAGCACTCGGTCTACACTTTCTCCATAGAGGGCATATCTAGGGTAGCCTCACACCAATTTGTGAGGCATAGGATAGCATCCTACACCCAGATGTCGCATCGTTTCGCTAAGCCAAAGGACGAATTCTATAGGCCCGTTGTACCACCTAGCTTCAAGTCACCCGAGGCATTCGAAAAGGTATACCAGGAGTACCTTCGTGTCCTAGAGTCGGGGGTACCTGAGGAAGACGCTAGGTATGTCCTACCAAACGGCGTCAACACTAACCTAGTGGTTACGATGAACGCAAGGGAGCTCTACAACTTCTTTGGACTCAGGTTATGTACTAGGGCACAGTGGGAGATTAGGGCAGTGGCCTGGCTCATGCTGGACGAGGTGAAGAAGGTCCACCCCCTGCTCTTTAAGTTCGCAGGGCCCAATTGCATTCTTCACGAAAACTTCGTGAGGCCTGAGGACGATCCCGTTACCCTTGACCAGGAGAAGGAGCTGGTCTCATCGAGATGCATCGAGGGAGTCCCGAGAAACGGAGTCTGGAAGTGTATAAGAAACTCTCGCATGATTCTAGAAAAAATAAAGTAAACCTACATCTGCACAATTCTAGTTTTTTAAAATATATAAGCATAGTTCGATTGTCAAAAGCAAATATTTTATACTCCTTCTAGTCTATCTAACACTGCATGACCTACACTCAGGCAGTGTTATCCTTCGGTTTGCCCTTCATCTTAGTTCTTTTGGGGGCATATGGTACGTATAAACTCCTAGAGCTAGTTATGCCTAGAAACCCGAATCCTTTGAAGACTGCCAGGTTCGAGGCAGGTAATATTCCCACGGGAGAAGGTAGGCTGTGGTTTCCTCTTCAGTATTATGGTTACCTTCTCGTGTACACGACGCTCGAGCCCATAGTAGTTTTACTCTTTGTGGCCGCAGCGGTTCCATTCTACAATAACTTCACCCTATTTAGGAACCTCTTGATAGTTGTGGGATCCTTCCTAGTTTTAATGTATCCAGTCCTTTACTATGCCATAAGGCAGATCAACATGATTACTTATTGGGGGTTGAGAAGGTGAGCGAGAAACCCATAGACCTAGTGGTGAAGCTCCTTCAGGAGCGGAAAATACCCCTGAAGGTTGAGGGCGACACAAGGGGTTCCATTGAGGTAGATAAGTCGAAACTCGTGGAAACTGCGAAAGTCTTAAAGGAGCTTGGCTTCGACCACGTCAAGGCAGTGACCGGTATTGATTACCCCGATCAAGCCAAGTTCCAGGTGGTTTACCACGTTTCCTCCTTTGACCTTCAACTTTCCAAGGTGATCATTGCGCTCAAGACTTGGACCTCATACAAGGAACCGGTGGTCCCGAGCCTTCTCTCTGTTTGGGGAAGTGTGTGGACCGGGGAAAGGGAAACCTACGAAATGTTGGGGATAACCTTCGAGGGAAATCCAGACATGAGGAGGTTATTCCTACCTGAGGACTTCGAAGGGGTTTACCCCCTGAGAAAGAGTTTCAAGGTTAAGACGGAGGGGTTGTTCGTTGACAAGTCAAGTTGATGATTTAATGAAAAGTGGCGGGATGGAGCTGGACATAGTCCCCGTCACTGGAGAACTCAATGTGGGGCCTCAACATCCAGGATCAGGGCACATGAGAATTTTCGTTAAGCTCAATGGAGATATTATAGAGGACGCGGAAATTGACCCTGGGTACGTGCACAGGGCTGTTGAGAAACTGGGAGAGAACAGGAACTACATTCATTTGATCCCGCTCGTGGAAAGGCCTGCAATCCTTGATTCAGTTAATATGAACCTTGGATACATCCTCGCGGTCGAGAAGATACTTAACGTTGACGTTCCGGAGAGGGCACAATACCTGAGGAGCTTTGCCGCAGAGATAAGCAGGATAGCAAGTCACCTGTACGGCATGGGTATCCTGGCCATCTTCATTGGGCATTCCACAGGTTTCATGTGGGGGTTCGGCGATAGGGAAGTTTGGGTTCAGATTCTTGAGGCGCTGACGGGTGCAAGGATAACTAACTCCTACATCCTTCCAGGGGGAGTCAGAAGGGATCTGACCCCAGCCGTCATAGAGATGACCAAGAAGGCCATTGCATACCAACGTAAGAAGATGAAGGATTGGGAGAGGATTTTCCTAAATAACCCCAACATTAAGGCAAGGTTACAGGACGTTGGTGTTATGACACGGGAACAGGCTATTGAGTGGGGAGCTGCTGGACCAAACCTCAGAGGCTCTGGGGTTTACTACGACGCTAGAAAGGCCGAGCCCTATGGCGCTTATTCCAAGCTAGACTTTGAAATACCGGTTTATAAGGAAGGAGATGGTTACGCAAGGACCCTGGTCAGGTTTGAGGAAATTGAACAGAGCCTGAGAATACTGGAGCAGGTGATAAAGGATATTCCTGAAGGACAAATCCTGAGCGATAGGTTCTTCAAGCAAATTCCGCCCACCAGGTTGAAAAAGTGGTGGGAAGGACAAAAGAGGATCGTTATGCCAGGTTATTACGCCTCCTTCAGGCCGCCTAAGGGTGAGGCGATTTCAAGGGTTGAGGCAGGGAGAGGCGAACTCGTGTATTACGTGGTGAGCGACGGCTCAGCTAAACCCTATAGGTTGAGGATGATAACTCCGTCATACAGGTCAATATACGTGATGAAGAATCTCCTGAAAGGGGCTAGATACGCGGATCTGGTCTCGATTTACGGTAGCCTAGACTATTTCCCACCGGAGGCTGATAGATAATGAATATTCTATTCGATATCAGATATTATATTCTCTACCCATCATTTTTCGCTCCAATAATTCTTCCAGGGTTAATTTTCACTGCTATACTCCTCCTTACAACTATCTGGTTTGAGAGAAAGGCTGCTGCGAGGGTTCAAATGAGGATTGGTCCCTATTACGCTTCCAAGAGACTGGGAGGGTACCTTCAGTTGGTCGCTGATGCTCTGAAATTCGTGTTCTCAGAGGTTATAGTGCCCGAGGGAGTTAACCCAACCCTGTTCGCGCTGACGCCAGTGCTCGTTGTGGCCATGTCCTTTCTCCCCCTTGCAGTGATACCAGTGTCAGTGATCCCACCTTCTGGTTCAATCTTCTCGATCTATTTCCACGACTTCTACGATCCCAACGTGGGGTTAGGAGTTTTGGTGGGTCTATTTACCCAGTATAACATGCTATTAATCCTGGCAATAGAGTCCATTTATCCAGCGATGATCATCCTAATGGCCTGGAGTACCAACAATAGGTTTGCCATAGTTGGGGCAGTCAGAGAATCCTACCTTTCCGTGTCCTATGACGTGCTTTTGCTCATGTCCACCATATCCATGGCCCTGGAGTATCATACGCTGGATCTAGTGAAGATAGTTCAGACGGGGGTACCCGGAATTCTTGCCAATCCTCTTGCAGCAGTGACCTTCTTCATTGCAATGATAATCGGTAGTGCGAGGTTCCCCTTTGATATAGCTGAGGCCGATACTGAGCTCGTTCTTGGACCAGCGACGGAGTACAGCGGTCTCCTCTTTGTGTTAACCATGGCAGGCTCCTACGTGGGGAACTTTGTGTACGCCCTGGTGTTTACTGACATGTTCCTATGGGGCTGGTACCCGCTTTCAGGATTCCCAGGAGCCCTTCTCACGGTTATTAAGGCTTCAATTCTCGTGTTTTTCTCGGTGTTCCTCAGGTCAGTCTACGGGAGGTATAGATTGGATCAGGCCCTTAGGGGAAGCTGGAAATATATATTCCCCTTGGCCATAGCCTCCCTATTTCTAGGTTTAGTGGTGGGTTACCTATGGATTCAGTAAAAATAAAGGAATACAAAAAGGGAGAGTCTCCATTTAACGTGGTCTCCGGGCATCTTCAGGCCGTTGGGGCTGGGATAAAGTATTTCGTTAAGCCCCAGCGGATAACCCTGAAGTACCCGGACGAGTCAATGTCCCTTCCCACAGGTTACAGGGGAATGATAAGGCTGTACAAGGACGTGTGCATTGGCTGTACCCTGTGTGCCATGGTGTGTCCCGCGGATGCCATGAAGATGGTCACGGACCAGGGGAAGAAATTCCCCACAATCAACTACGGTAGGTGCGTTTTCTGTGCCTTCTGCGTGGACATTTGTCCCGTGGACGCACTTAAGGAGACAGGGGTACATGATGCTGCCTTCTCTAACAGAAGGGAGCTGATATTCAATCCAGAGAGATTTGACCAAGACTTCGATCAACCTCCCCTGCGACCTGTGGTGAGGAAAGTAAAGGCGGTAATAGATGAGGACAAGGGGATAAAGTATGTACCTGACACAGAGTGACTTTCAGATAGGGATATTCTTCCTTTTCTCCATCTTCGCCCTGGCTACAGCTCTCTTCATCGTGAACTCAAAGAACGTGTTCTATTCCGCGGTGTCCCTAGCCTTTCTGGGGATATCTGTGGCCGTGTTGATAGCAGATCTGGACCCTGAGGCCTACTCCCTTTACTCGGCTTTTCACCTCCTCCTTTACGTTGGGGCAACCGTGGTGTTCCTCTCGATCTCTCTGGTAATGTTCAGGGGGCTAGAGGTCAAGGAAATTAGAACTCCTTGGGCTCCTGCAATGGCCCTCCTATCGGCTGTAGCTTTCTTCGCCGTTCTAGTTCTCTCCACCAGCTCCATCACTCCAGTTCAGATACAACCCCTCAATCTAGCAGTGGTAGGTGAGAAAATAGTGTCGCAGTATTGGTTCCCTGCAGTGGTACTCGTGATAGCTTTGCTCACAACAATGATTGAGGCGCTTTCCCTAGCAAGGAGGGATTAACATGAATCCCATTGTTGTGGATACGGCTCTAGTTGTGGCTAGTCTTCTGGTGGCAATCGGGATATACGGACTTCTGAACAGCAAGAACGTGATAAGGGTTCTTCTGTCCTCCGAGATCATCCTTAACGCCTCAATTCTTCTAATCTTTTCCATGTCTTCCCTAGCTGGGAAGTCATATACACCTCTCATTTTTTCCGTGTTTGCCATAGGTATGGCCCTCACAGAGGTCGTGGTAGCTTTCGCTTCCATTATCCTGTATTATAGGCAAAAGGGTTCGTTGGAGGTGGATTAAATGCTAGGTATTTACCTCTTGGTAGCTTCACTCGTGCTCTCCTCCCTCGTGTTTTTCATCAAGGACAAGAAGTCCTCTACAACTCTCACGGGAATAGCGATAGCGCTCAACGGCTATTTCCTGTTCAGGAGGGGACTATTTGAGAACTTCTTCGTGGCCAAGACCATTGGCTCCTTTGGATTGACGGTGACGGATCTGAACTTCCCCTTCGTGATTACCATACTTGCGGTAACCCTGCTCACCATACCCTACTCCTTGAGGTATATGGAGGAAAGATTCCACGAACTTGGTTCAGGAAACTGGGGTCTT
Source organism: Metallosphaera sedula DSM 5348 (assembly GCF_000016605.1). Lineage (NCBI taxonomy): Archaea > Thermoproteati > Thermoproteota > Thermoprotei > Sulfolobales > Sulfolobaceae > Metallosphaera > Metallosphaera sedula. The sequence goes on from NC_009440.1 coordinate 1,844,383, forward strand.
TTCTTCGGGCTCTACTCTCTGTTCTCCGTCTCAATGCTCTACACTGTGTTGTCCACTAACCTCTTAGAAATTTACATTTTCCTGGAGATAGCCCTCGTGACGTCCTTCCTCCTCATCATGCTCTACGGATATGGAGACAGGAGGAGAATAAGCCTGCTTTACTTCATTTGGACCCACGTGGGTACGGTGCTTTTGCTCGCGTCGGTGATAGTGATAGGCCTAGAGACCGGTAGCATGGACGTTTACTCCGCGTTGAACGTGTTTCACGATTACTCTACCGTGGGGTACGCCGTTGCCATCTTCCTCCTTGCGGTTATAGGAATGATGGTGAAGGGAGCTCAGGCTGGAGTTAACGTGTGGTTACCATATGCCCACGGCGAGGCTCCAACTCCCATTTCCGTGTTACTTAGTCCCAACATGGTGGGACTTGGCGTCTTCGTGGTTATCCTTTACTTCTACATGTTCCCCGGGATGTCGTTCCTTGCCCCAATCTTCGTGGGTTGGGCCTTACTCACCATGATTTACGGTGGAATTAATGCGTTGGCTCAAAGGGACTTCAAGAGGTTCCTGGCGTACTCAAGCGTCTCGCAAATGGGTTACATGATGCTGGGGGCGGGAGTTGCGTTCCTGATGGGGTTACCCCTGACCTTAGTTTCGCTCCCACTTGGGATAATTGCCTCAGCGTTGATTTACGTATCCCACGGCTTCGGAAAGGCTCTCCTCTTCATGAGCGCTGGGGCTAACATAACTGAGGCCCACGAGAGGGATATAGAGAAGTTGGGAGGACTGTACCAGACCTCTCCCCTTCATACTACTCTTTCATTCCTGGGACTACTGAACATACTTGGTCTTCCTCCTACTGTAGGGCTTATCAGCGAAGTCCTTCTCCTGTTTGCGACTGGAGAACTGGTGCAGAAGGTGGGTATATCCTGGTTCTTGGTAGTCGTGGTGGCGTTGTTCATTGCAATTGGGCTCTCCTCAGCTTACGCCACCTATCTCTTTAAGAAGGTCTACGCTGGGAAACCCCAAAATCCAGTTTCGCTGGACAAGATAGCGGAGTATAGCGTACCCATGCTCATCTTGGCGGGGCTTAGCGTTGTCCTCTTCTTCTTCCCTCAAGTCAGTGTGGAGTCCCTAGTTAACTTTATCCAGTCCGTGTCAGGACAGGACATCTACCTACCGCTAATAGTTTTCCTTCCAGCTTTGGGTTCGCTTCTAGCCCTTATCACCACGTCCAAGTTAAGCAGAGATGTGAGGGGATGGATTGTTAACATCATGTTAGGTATTAGCATGATCCTAGCCTGGTTAAACCTTGGGTCCACCTTGCTGGTTAATAGGACCTTCTTCGTTCCATCACAATTTTACACCATGTTTGGTTACCTTTCCTTTAGCTCCTCACTCCTTCAGTCAATACTGGCAGTTTTCGTGTCTACTCTGTCGTTCTTCATTGGTATTTACAGTGTCGGATACATGAGAGAGGATAACGTGTTAAGGAGATATTGGGGGTTCTTCGGATTCTTCGTGAGCTCCATGCTCGCTGTGGTTCTTTCCAATAATATTCTCCTCTTCATGGCCGGTTGGGAGGGTACTAGTCTTGCGTCCTACGGTCTAATTAGTTACTGGCTTGATGACAACGAGAAGAACGTGGTAGGTGATAAGGGTAGGTTTGTGTTCAACATGGAGTTCCTTTCGAAGCCTACAACCTCTGGAATCAGGGCAATGATATTCACGAGGGTAGGCGATGTGGGCCTCCTACTTGGCCTTGGGTATCTGGTGTATTTAACCTCGACCTCCACGCTCACTGGATCCACCATGCTCTTTACGCAAGTTGGATCCCTGCCAGGTGTTTTCCAGGTACTCGGTGAGATGGCGACCCTCCCCTTCGGGTTGACTATGCTGATTCTACTTTTCCTGGGAGGCCTCTCAAAGAGCGCCCAGTTCCCCTTCACTCAATGGTTGGTGACAGCCATGACAGGTCCAACGCCTGTTAGTGCCTTAATCCACGCGGCCACCATGGTCAATCTAGGGGCGATGTTCACATTCCTTACCTATCCTTACCTTGCGTTCCAAGCTAACAGTCAAGACGTGGGAACTCTTCTCACTTTCTTCTCGGTAATGGCAGGGATTTCCCTGTTCACAGCCCTTTACACCAGCCTCAATGCCCTGGTGTCAAACGAGCAGAAAGTAGTTCTAGCCAACTCAACTGCGGATCAGATATCACTCATGATTTTCGCGTCCTCCATGGGAGGTGTGCTAGCCATCCTGGATGGTAACCTCATTCTCCTGTTCTCTGGGATAGCAATTGGGTTAATCCAGATGATAGCTCATGGTATCTACAAGGCAAGCCTGTTCATGAACGCTGGTAGCGTGATCCATTACACGGAATCGAGATACATGGGCACGGTATCAGGACTATACAGGGAATTAAAGTGGGTCTTTATTCTTCAGCTAATAGCTGCCCTCAACCTCGCTAACGTGCCTCCTCTAGTGGGTTTCTGGGCTCACTCCTATATCTCAACCCTAACCTCGGCAAGCGCTCCGCTAAACACGTTCTATCTCTTCCTGGAGTTTCTGGGAGCAATATATATTGTAAGGTACGTGATGAAAACCTTCCTGTGGAAGGGAGAGACCCACGAAGAGGAGAAGGGACATGTTTACCCAGAGATGCTTATATCTCCCACTATCCTAGTGCTGGCGTCTATTGGCTTGGGTGCTTCAATCTCCCTCCTATCAGGGTTTATGGCATCTCACTTCTTCGCGGTAGGATTTGGCTTCGATTTTGTAGAGTTGGGACTTTCCCTTGTCGGTATAGTCATCGCGGTCGCGTTGTATCTTTCACCTAGGGACTTTGCCAGATATGCGGGATTAAGGCCTCTCATTAACTTCCTCTACTATGGATGGTACATCTACCCTGCCCTAGATAGGTTGGGCGTCTCGTTGTACAGGGGTGCATTGGCCACATATAGGGCCCTCGAGTATGGAACAATCGACATGGGACTTAATGTGAAGCTTCCGTCAGTCCTGATATCTGCTGGCAACAAGTACTTCAAGGACATTCAGACTGGGTTACTCAGGGATTACGTCGGACTTTACGTGGGTGGGTTGATCCTCTTGATGGTCATAGTCCTACTTGTGTTCGGGGTGATCTAATGAACCTACTTCTTTACCTTCCTGTTGTAATCCCCTCTATCCTTATCCTTTTCTCCTCCCTAACTGTGCTCTTCATGGACAAGGATGACAGGGGATATCAAGCTTCCGTGGGTCTCACTGCTGGGACTCTCCTTGTATCATTGGCTATCCTTGGCATATCCCTAGTTCTAAAGTTGTATGGCTACTCAATATTCACAGGATCCCTATACCTAGACGTTCCTGGCTATCTTCTTTCCATCGTGACCCTGGTCGGCACGCTAATAGCCCTAGCAGGGTTAGGAGGGCATATGAGGGACTGGAAAACTAGATCTTCCATGTTATCCCTCATGATGCTTACTGACCTTGGCGTAATCTACATGTCCTTCGCCTATGACGTACTCATAATACTTACGGGATGGGCAATCTCCTCGGCTGCAACTTACGCCATAACTATGTTGAGAAAGGACAGGAAGTCCGTGGATGCAGGAATAAAATACCTGATCCTAGGACTAGTTTCCTCCTCATTCATGATACTAGGTTTCGCAGCTTATGTTGTGGCAACGGGAACATTGTCACTCGCCTATTCCTCGTTGAGTTACCCAGACCTCCTAGTTCTGGGCATAGCACTTCTTTCAATGTCATTCCTATTCAAGATCGGAGCCTTCCCCTTCCAGGGCTGGTTACCCGACGTTTATACCATGGCTGATAGGGGCTCGATCTCCTTCGTGTCCAGTGTAGGGAAACTCGTGGGCATAGTTCCACTTCTCAGGATACTCACGTTAGGTGACCCGAGCTATGAGGAGGAAATAGCTGTGATCGCGTTATTTGTAACCATCTCAATCCTTAGTATGATCGTGGGTAACATTGTAGCGTACTCTAGGAGCGACGTAGCCTCAATTCTGTCCTTCAGTAGTATTGCCCAGGTTGGGTTCATTCTCATTGGTTTCGCCGTGATCCAGGTCAACACGGCGTTGGCTGAGGCTGGAATATTTACCCAAATACTTGCATATGTAATTGCGCAGGCAGGTTTGTTCAACTTCCTTGGTCACCTTGAGAAGCTCACTGGTACCACCAACTTAGAGGGACTTAGGGGGTTAGCCAAGGGAGATAGGGCATTGGCTGCTTCCTCCTCTATACTTCTCTTGAGTTTACTTGGAATCCCACCAATCCTTGGCTTCTGGGGGAAACTCTTCCTGTTCGAGTCCGCCTACTCTCTCCCATGGCTAGTGGTCATCGCCGTGATCAACAGCGCAGCTTCCGCAGGTTACTATATACCTGTCATTAGGGAGATGTTCAGGGAAGGATCTGTGAAGGTTGTGAAATCGGGCGAGAGGGACAGTGTTATAATTGCTGCAGTTCTGAGTATTGTAGTGGGAATATTGGCTCCCCTGGTGTTGGTGGTGTTCGGTTGATAAGAGTTGGCATAGTGGGCGTAGGAAACGTTGCTTCCTCCCTTGTTCAGGGCGTGGAATACGTTAAGCAAGGAGGACGCGTGCCAGGAATACTTGACCTAGAGTATAGGCCAGAGGAAATTGATATTGTTACTGCCTTTGACATTGATGCGAGAAAAGTGGGTAAGAAGCTGTCCCAGGCTATCTTTGAGAAACCTAACGTCGTGGAAAAGTACGTGGATGTGAGGTCTGACGTTGTCGTGCTTAGGGGACCTACCCTGGACGGGACTGAGGGAATACTGGGTAAGGTGATTGAGGAGTCCAAGGAGAGGCCAGTGGACGTTAAATCCGTTCTCAGGGAGAACAAGGTAGACGTGGTTGTTAACCTTCTTCCCACGGGGGTTGAGAGGGCGAGCGAGTACTACGCAGTTAACTCGCTGGAGGCAGGCTCTTCCCTAGTTAATGCCTCGCCTGCTCCTCTAGTGGAGAGGTTTGAGGAGAAGTTCAAATCCGCTGGTTTACCTCTCCTAGGTGACGACCTCATAAGCCAGATAGGTGGAACTGCTCTTCACGCAGGTATAATCAACTTCCTTACCGAGAGGGGGGTAAAGGTAACTAGGTCCTATCAGATTGATATCTCAGGAACCACTGAGACTCTCGTGACCCTAGAGGATTCCAGAAAGGAACTCAAGAAGAGGATAAAGTCATCATACATCTCCAGCCAGCAAGATGGAGTTGAAGTGGTTGCTGGAACTTCCGACTACGTAGAATTTCTAGGGGATAGAAGGGTAAGTTACATGGTGATAGAGGGAGAATATGCCCTAGGTGCTAAGGTAAGGATTGACGTTTCCATGAAGAGCTTGGATGGGCCTAACGCTGTGGCACCTCTCCTCGACCTGATTAGGCTCGCAAAGCTGTTGAAGGATAGGGGTATAGGTGGATCTCCTCCTCAGATATGCTCCCATTACTTTAAGGGGTACCACGGAAAAGTAGGTGGAGATACTAGGGCTAGTCTCATCAATTTCATTCAAGCCCTGAAGTGATGAGTGAACCCCGGCCTGATATGTGATGGTTTCCGTGTGAGGTCTGATCTCGCCTCTACGCTCTAGAGAGACAAGAGCTTTTTCTTTCACGACGTTCAAGATAAGAAAAAAAGATTTGGGTAAATCCTTTTTAAGCCTTTTCAAGACGTGCAGTTAGATGTAAGATGGATGGTAAAATTGTAGGATTTTCCGTAGCTATAATAGTTCTTCTCGTTGCGTCAGTAGTCGGTTTTTATGAGTACTCAACGGCTTCAGGGTCTCTAACATCTCTTCAAAGCACTGTTAGTGAGCAGAATAAAACTATATCCACACTCTCCTCTCAGATAGCTTCCCTTAACTCATCCCTACAGACTTACAAGACTCAGCTAACTGCTGCAGAGCAAAATGCCTCTAAGTATGATAACCTCTACATGATGTACCTCTCTATGTTTAATCAGGCCGAGAGCAATTACACCATGCTCAAACAGATGTACCAGCAACTATTGTCTAAAGTGAGCACTGGAGGCGCATCATACAAGGAGGGGGCAGCCCTAAACACTGCATTCAAGTTCTGGGATGGAATAGCCATTGAGAGTTTTGCAGATGTAACTCCATACCTTGCTACGAATTTCACTGCAAACGTGATGGGAGCACCCTTCCCAGGAACCTACACTTATAGTTCCTTCAATCTCACTTGGTTAGGCTCATTCTTTAGTAACTACGAGACTGTTTACTTCTACACTACAGCTCTTCCCACCATCACCGCAATGAACAATAACACCTATCAGGTCAGCACCGTGATACAGTACTTCGTTGCACCCACCAACGACCCAATCTACCTGCAGGTATTCAATGCTTCCATTACCCTTACAGTCCAGTACATACAAGGTACTCCTCTAATCACCAAGATGACCTGGGTTGGAAACGAGGTGCCTCCCTCTACCGTGATAGCAGGCTATCCCTCTCAGCACGCGTTAGCACAGTGGACAGCTCTCTCCGAGGTCTTATCCGAGATTAACGGTTTGGGAGCTGAGTTCCCAGGTCAAGTTACGGGACAATACTTCTCACCTAGTGCTACCCTCACCATAACTGGGCAGTTGCCTCCAGGTCTCAAGAACGGCACCTATTCTGGCCTCTCCTCCATAGAGAACTTCTTTAACACGTGGGATAGCTACTCTATCTTCGTTATGGAGTACTCCCAGAACCTCTTGCCCAATGGCACAGCCATCCCACTGCAGGTGCACGTGGTACTAAACGCTACTAACCCAGGAATGGCAGAGGTCATAGCCAACGATACTCCATTCATGCTCTTCGTGAACCAGGGACAGCCAGGGTTCCCAGGGATATACGACATCCACGTGAACATGGTGTCCTACCTCATGTACAATTCAACAGCCGGAGAGTGGCAGATAGTAAAACAGACCTGGTCCGTGACCCAAGTGCCCTCAATGAGTGACACCGTGTATTATAACCTCAATACTCCCACGTTTAACGTGATTGGAGAGCAGACAGTTACAGTAAACGCTACGCAAGGAGCAATTCTCAAGGTAGGACCTGTGATGACCATAGTTAAGCCAGGAACTTATGCACTACTTCCTAATGGGAGCATGGCGAGCATCTATAACTTCTCGTTAATTCTCCTGAGCACTCAGGCAGTTCTGCCTCCAGCACCAGATTACACTAACTTGACCCCAACTTATGCCTTCGCCTTCGCAATTAACGGGCACATATCTCCAGCCTACTCCCTTGTGAATAGCACAAAGGGACCTGATGCGGCAATAACTGTGGTTTATGCACCCAACACCTGGACGAGTTGGACTTGGTTCGGCGGTACTTTCAACGGAACCACGTACGTTGGCGGGTCTTACAAGTTTGCAGACCACTGGATTTACGGAAACGGAGTAATGGTGAACACGCAGTTCTTCAAGCCCGTGATATGGATATTTGAGGCTGGAAAGACGCCTCAAGGACCTGTTGCATCCCAGTCCAGTGTGAGAGTATCGACGGCATATGGCCTAACACCAATAAACGCTTACACTGAGGTAATTAACTCTCAGCAGGGAGGCGTAATAGTGGCAGGGAATATTATCACCGTGGTGCAACCCGGTACCACAATAAGTACTCCCGTGGGACAGCTTGACAACTACAACTTCTCAGTGGTGTTCTACGATCCTCAGAACGTTACTTCACCTGCGCCCGGACAAGTACCTTCTCTAGTATTCGCATATGCTGTGAACGGTAATGTTACGTTCTCGTATACAGCATCGAAGCCCTTCATAACAATCATTACCACTCCAAGCATGGAAGCTCAAATGTGGACCTGGGGAGTTACCAAGAACGGAACCTATGGCTACATATTCCATGATCCATTGCTGGTTGGCAATGGAACGGTTGTTAATCTGTCCTTCGTAAAGCCAGTGCCTTGGGTGTTGACTTTGCCAGAGTTGATGTAACTTAGCTATAAGTTCGTCACGTAGGCCAGACTATTCCCGCTAGACATAGACAAATAATGTAAAGGCATTTTTATATTGTATTTTTCCGTATATTTACATGATTATTTTATTTTGTGTCATAGTTCATCGCGTTGAAATGAATAATCTTATCTCTGATACACTACATTCTTAAATAATTTGTATTTTATTAACACTATCTGGAAAATTTTAGAATTGTAAGCCTTTATAGATGTCTTGATACCCTCTCCTTCCAAATGATATCATCGAGATTTCTTATAGACTTGAACCTTTTACTTAACGAGTTTACTATCATTTTTTCCCTTTCCCCTTCATAGTCAAATTCGACATTAATTGAGGAAGCTGTTCTAGTTATGGTGATCTTGCCATTACCCTTTGGCGGGGTTGGTTTGAAAGACCTATCTAGTTCCTTCCCAGGAGGCAACTTGACCAGTCCTGGAGCCACGTTAAGAACGTATATAACGCCTGTATTTGAAATATATCTAGTTACTTTGGCCTCTATGTCCACGAGTGAAAAGAGAGACGTTAGTTCCCCATAAACAAAGAAAGTGTTTTGATTCTCGAAGTCCATAATCTTGAACTGTAGAAGAGTCTCGAAGAAGAACTTTGGGTCAGAGAATAGAGATAGTATTACGTTGGGTTCATGTTTGCTAGATATCTGAATCGATATTTTCATAAGAATGAGTCATAAAGTAATGTTTTAAATTTTTCTTTATTGGATCAAGAAAGTATACTAAGCAGGATGGAATTACTGGAAGTCTAGATTTGCAACTATTATTAAGTCGACAAAGAGAATTAAACTCTGGGATGCCTGATACGTTTAGGATAATCAGGGATTGAGTCGTGAAAATGAGGAACATTCATGGCAATCCTTAGAGCGTATAGTAAACTTTTATCTTGGGGAGAGAGATGAGGATGTAGGGTAAGACCCCAGATTAGGAATTGGACCCGTGGCTCAGCCAGGACAGAGCGAAGGCCTGCGGAGCCTTAGGTCCCGGGTTCAAATCCCGGCGGGTCCGCCTATTCCGTAGCGAGATATTGTCCTAGCTTCTCACACGAATTCACGGACGGCTACTCAACTTCCCATGGTCCCACAAAGGGCTAAGGGTGGAATACCTTGATTTGAACTTTACCTATTTCTCATTTTCTGAACACCTCAAAGGTTTAAAGAAGTTTAAGCCAATATGAGTATAATGGCCAGACAGCTTACCCTTGCTGACTTCTCTGGGATCAAGAGAGAGGAACCAGTTAAACAGGAAGAGAAGACGCAGGAGGAAGAGAGGCCTCTGGAAAGGCCAGCGAGGCTAAGAAAGGACACAGTTAAACAGGCGCAGGAGGAGAGAAAGTACTTTCTTCTCTCCGTAGACTATGATGGTAAAATGGGGAAGGCTGTCTGCAAGCTTTATGATCCTGAAACGGGTGAGCTACACGTCCTTTACGACAGCACGGGTCACAAGTCATACTTCCTTGTGGATTTAGAGCCAGATCAGATCCAAAAAATTCCAAAGATTGTTAAGGATGAGTCCTTTGTTAGGCTTGAGAAGACCACTAAAATAGACCCCTACACTTGGAAACCTATTAACCTAACCAAGATTGTGGTGAATGACCCCCTCGCTGTGAGACGCCTAAGAGAATATGTCCCAAGGGCCTATGAAGCTCATATAAAATATTTTAACAATTATATTTACGATTTCAGCCTCATACCAGGGATGCCCTACGTGGTAAAGAAGGGGAAGCTAGTCCCCCTTAAGCCGGAGGTTGACGTCAAAGAGGTAAAGGAAGCGTTCAAGGATGCTGACCAGATAGCTCAAGAGATGGCGCTAGACTGGGCTCCCCTCTTTGAGTCCGAGATTCCGTCGGTGAAGAGGGTCGCAATAGATATAGAGGTTTATACTCCCATGATGGGTAGGGTACCGGATCCAGTAAAGGCCGAGTACCCCGTGATAAGCGTAGCCCTAGCAGGGAGCGATGGCCTGAAACTGGTCCTAGTCCTTGATAGGGGAGATAGTCCGATTCAAAGTAAGGATATCAAGGTTGAGGTCTTCCGCACAGAGAGGGAGCTTCTCTCCAGGTTGTTTGACATTCTTAAGGAATATCCCATGGTTCTGACCTTTAACGGAGACGACTTCGATATCCCATACCTGATCTTCAGAGGTTTCAAGCTCGGGTTACTACAGGATGAGATACCCTTCGAGATCTCTAGTTTTGGCAGGAAACCTGACGCGAAGTTCAGATATGGATTTCACATAGATTTGTACAGGTTCTTCTTCAACAAGGCGGTCAGGAACTATGCATTTGAGGGGAAGTACTCAGAGTACAACCTTGACACCGTAGCCCAGGCACTCTTGGGTCTCTCCAAGGTCAAGTTGGACGAGTCCATTAGCGACCTAAACATGTCTAAACTCGTGGAGTACAACTACAGGGACTCGGAGATCACGCTGAAGTTGACCACGTTCAACAACGAACTAGTATGGAAGTTGATTGTACTCTTCTCCAGAATTTCCAAGCTTGGTATAGAGGAGCTAACTAGGACAGAGATATCAGCCTGGGTAAAGAACCTGTACTACTGGGAACATAGGAAAAGGAACTGGTTAATCCCCCTCAAGGAGGAAATCCTTGAACGCTCCTCTGGGTTGAAGACAGCTGCCATTATCAAGGGAAAGGGATACAAGGGCGCAGTGGTCATAGACCCACCTGTGGGGGTTTACTTTGACGTAGTTGTTCTGGACTTCGCCTCACTGTATCCCTCCATCATCAGGAACTGGAACCTCAGTTATGAAACCGTTGATGTGAAGGAATGTAACAAGAAAAGGGATATAAGGGATGAGAGTGGGGCGAAAATCCATGAGGTGTGCGTGGACAGGCCCGGGATTACTGCAGTGGTAACTGGCTTACTTAGGGACTTCAGGGTCAAAATTTACAAGAAGAAAGGGAAACAGAGCAACATAGACGAGGAGAGAAAGATGTTGTACGACGTGGTACAGAGGGGCATGAAGGTGTTCATTAATGCGACCTATGGCGTCTTCGGTGCGGAGACCTTCCCCTTGTACGCCCCAGCAGTTGCAGAGAGCGTTACAGCCCTAGGTAGGTACGTAATCACGTCCACCAAGGAAATGGCTAACAAGCTTGGGCTGAAGGTTGTGTACGGGGATACGGACTCGCTCTTCATTCACCAGCCTGATAAGAAGAAGCTGGAGGAACTGGTGGAGTGGACCAGGCAGAACTTCGGGCTTGATCTAGAGGTGGACAAAACTTACAGGTTCATTGCCTTCTCCGGTCTTAAGAAGAACTACTTCGGTGTGTTCAAGGATTCCAAGGTTGACATAAAGGGCATGTTGGCAAAGAAGAGGAACACCCCAGAGTTTCTGAAGCAGGCCTTCAATGAGGCTAAGGAGAGGCTAGCGAAGGTTCAGAACCAGGAGGAGCTCGAAAAGGCAATTCAAGACTTAACGGCGCAGGTTAAGGAGGTGTACAGGAAGCTTAAGATGAAGGAATATAACTTGGATGAGCTCGCCTTCAGGGTCATGTTATCCAGGGACGTGAAGTCCTATGAGAAGAACACCCCACAGCACGTTAAGGCTGCGGCACAGCTGGCGGAGATGAACGTACAAGTGATGTCAAGGGATATAATTAGCTTCGTAAAGGTAAAGACTAAGGAGGGAGTTAAACCTGTCCAGCTAGCTAAGCTTTCAGAGATTGATGTGGATAAATACTATGAGAGCGTGAGAAGTACCTTCGAACAGTTATTGAAAAGCTTCAATGTGAGCTGGGATAGAATAGAGTCCACGACATCAATCGACTCGTTCTTCAAGACTTAGAGAGGCGTGGATTTTCAGGGGAAGCTAAGGTTTCCTAGCAACTAAAGCTAAAAACTACTCCTCTAAGTCCTCGTCCTCTTCCTCTATCTCTTCTTCCTTCTCGGCTTCCTCTGAAGTAACCTGAGCAGCGTAATCCGTTAATTCCTTTTTGAGCTCCTCATTTAGATAGTAGGAGATGACGTAAACCTTCTTGTCCTGGAAGTTCTCTTCCTTCCACTGGTTCTCAAAGCTAATGATGAAGATTGGTAACTTGACTATTGCAGACGTCTTATCCTTTCCTGTAAGGAAGTTCTTCATCTTCTCGTACATATCAGGCTTAAGGGGTAGAGGTATCCTAGCCTCCTGCGAGTCCCTCATTATGATGAAGTCTGAGGTAAGCTCGTTCCACTCCTTTAGTGCCTTCTCTGCAGTCTTCCTAACGACATCACCTATTTCCCCTTCCTCAAGGGCATCAGAGGTTACCTTTCCTGACTCACTCTTAAGCACAACAATCTTCATTGATGCTCACCAATAACGTAAAGGTAAACTAGATGGTGCATGTTCCCGTCCTCAACCTTAATTACTTCCTTGGGCTTCCAGCCCTTCATTTCGAACTCGTGGGAAACCACCCTGGTCCCAGGTTTAAGTTCCTTCTCAAACTTCGGCTTTAGAAGCTCGTTAGCGTTGGTCAACAGGAAGAGAGTAACCACAGTGGCATCAGATACGTTCTCGTCAAGAAAGTTGTTCTTCCTGAGTTCAATCTTGTCCCTAACTCCGTTCTGTATGGCGTTCTGTTCTGCCTCCTTAAGCCTTTCATCGCTTAGGTCAACGCCCACAGCTTTCTTAGCCCCAAAATTCTTCACTGCAGCAATTATTATCCTTCCGTCACCGCATCCTAGGTCATAAACAATGTCCTCTGGTCCTACCTTTGCAACCTCCAGCATTTTCAGCACTACCTTTTCAGGGGTCGGCACAAATGGAACGTGTGGAACTTCCCTATGTGGTGTGCTCAATTATCTCACTAGTGTAATCTTCATGAGACGAGATTTTTAATTTTGTTAATCGCTTCCTGCCTTCCGGCCTCGGGGTCTGGCTTTATGTCCTTGCCTATGGGCATCTGGGTAAGGATTGGGTAAATTCTTCCGTCCTCTAACTGAACCAAGAGCTGAGGTAACCAACTCATTCCGAACTCATCCTTTTCACCGTAGTCTGAGAGGAAGGCGTAGTCCTCCAGCTTGGTCTCTAGTTCAAGGTTGAACTCCTTGGCAATGGACTCAGCTATGCTTAGAAATCCCTTGTGATTGGGGTGGGACTCGGAAGTCACGAGGATCAGTTTTTTAGCTTTCATTGTGACCAAGTCTCAACGTATTCCACAGCTTAAAACGGTAGTGGTACCATGATTACAAATCTAAGGAGCGCCTCCAAGAAGGTTTTGAGGCCAATGGCATCTGCCCTGGTGAAGGCAGGTTTCACGGGAAATCAAGTCACTGCTTTGGGGTTGGTCATGTCCCTAGTATACTTGGGAGTAATCTATTTCACTAGGAATCCCCTGCTCGGACTGTTGACCCTGGCAATATCCTCCCTTTTAGATGCATTGGATGGGGAAGTTGCCAGGATGAGGGGTCTTGCAGGACCTAAGGGTAGCTTTCTTGACTCCTCCTTTGACCGGCTTGAGGATACCCTTTTCATTGGGTCTCTGGTCCTGCTGGGGTTTCCTCCACTGTTGACCGCAATACTTGTTGGGATTTCCCTATCAATCTCCTACTTGAGGGCTAAGGCAGAGTCCCTTGGAATAAAGGCAGAGGGTAAGGGACTCATTGAGAGGGGGGAGAGGTTAATCCTGGTGGGGCTAATACTCCTCTTCCTTCCTTTCCTTCCACTGATCTCCACCGTGATCTTCTACGGGCTGTTTGTGGCGTCCATAATAACCCTGGGGCAGAGATTTCACTTGGTGATGTCTGCGCTACCGTAATAAAACTGAAGAGGAGATCTAGTCCCGCAGTCTGAAACGCACATGCCCAACTCTTTCATTCTCTGACAGGAGTAAATCACCATTTTCTCCTTGAAGATCCTCTTAACCTGTTCCATGGGATTCTCCTCCCCATTCTTCTCCAGGACTAGGGCTATTGAGTCCACGCTGGAACCCGTGTTGGCCATGTAAACTGCCAGGGCGAGGGCCTCCTCCCGTGATCTTTCCCTCTTCTCCTGGATTGCCCTTATGCACGGGGGCGTCTTCCCTCCTCTCATCATTATGATGTCCACGAGCGTCTCTGGAACTTCCTCCATGGGGATTGGTTTCACAGTTTCCCTTAACCTTTTCAAGAGATTGAAACCTAGCAATTTGAGGAGAGTTGATCTATCCATGTAGACGTATCCCTTGTGGAGTATCCTCTGCGTCAGGGGGAACTCCTTGCTCCCCTTTATCGCCTTGAGGTACTCCAGAAAGTGGAGAGAATAGTCTAGTCTCTTGGGCTGAACCTTTCCCCTTGTTACCTCGTGATACTTTAGGCTACTCATTTTAACGTTGAACCCTAGCCACTTGAACACGGTGAGGAGGTCTGCGTCCTCCTCCCTTTCAAGGTCCCTCATGAATAGATCCTTTTCCTTTCTAAGGACTCTCTCCGTGGTTCTCTTGTCATTCAGGACTCCCAGGATGAGGAGCTCCGCGAAGAACACCAGCTGGGGAGAGGTGTACTCCTTGAGCCTCTTAACCTCCTTGCCTGTGACTATCTCCCTTATCCTGTTCTTTGCCTCCCTGATAGCCTTTCCATCAGTGGTGAGTAGGGTGTAAAGGTCGACAGCGTTCTCTCTCTTGATTACCTCGTCAACAGAGACCATGAAGGGATACTTGTTGTAGTCAAGCACCAATTTACTGGGGTATTTGTGAATTCCTTTAATAAGTGAACTAGGTGAATCTGTTAGGGTGATTATTTGAAGATTCTAGTGGCGTCAGCCTGGCCCTACGTGCAATCGGTTCCACATCTGGGCAACCTTATAGGCTCAATCCTCTCTGCCGATGTCTTTGCGCGCTATGCCAGATTAAAGTACGGAAAGGAGAACGTGGTCTTCGTGAGCGGGAGCGACGAGCATGGAACCCCCATAGAGATTGAGGCCATAAAGAGAGGGGTGAGCCCAAAGTCCCTCACAGATCAGGCCCACGAGTACGACAGACAACTGTTCCTGAACACCTGGAACATAAGTTTCGACAACTACACCAGGACGGAGTCCGAGGTTCATAAGAGCTTCGTGAAGGAGTTTTTGCTGGGAGTCAGCAAGTACATCAAGGTGGAGGAGGAGGAACTCCCCTACTGTGAAAGGGACAAGCTATTCCTCCCAGACAGGTTCGTGAAGGGGACCTGCCCCTACTGTGGATTTGAGGATGCACGGGGTGATCAATGCGACCGCTGTGGTAGGCTTTTGACCCCCTCCCTTCTCATAAATCCGAAGTGTGCCATCTGCGGTACTCCCCCCGTTCTCAGGAAGACCAAACACTGGTTCTTCGATCTCAGGCCCTTCTCTGAACCCATTAGGGAGTGGATAACCTCTTCCCAGGATATGCCAGAGAACGTGAAGGGAACAGCGCTGAGCTGGGTCAACGAGGGATTAAAACCCAGGAGCCTGACCAGGGATAACTCGTGGGGGATCCCAGCTCCCTTCCCAGGGGCGGAGGGAAAGACGATTTACGTCTGGTTTGAGGCCCTCCTGGGCTACCTATCTGCCACCCTAGAATATTTCCAGGGAAGAGGGGAAACGGAGAGGTGGAAGGAATTCTGGGAGAACGGTAAAGTGAGGAGTTACTACTTCATAGGAAAGGATAACATTCCTTTCCACGCCGTGATACTCCCGGCTATGTTGTTAGCCTCTGAGAAGAACTACGCTCTTCCCACGGTGATAGCTGCCACCGAGTACCTCATGTATGAGGGGCAGAAGTTTAGCAAGAGCAGGAAAATCGGGATCTGGATAGATGAGGCCCCCCTAATCATGGAGGTGGACTATTGGAGATTCCTCCTCATAAGGATGAGACCGGAAGAGAAGGACATGAACTTCACCTGGACCGAGGCTATCAGGATAGTGAATAGCGAGTTAAATGACGACGTTGGAAACCTCGTGAACAGGGTCATAACCATGGTGAACAGGTATTTCCAAGGCAAGATACCTGAACCCAAGAACCTGAAGGAGGTGGACATGAGACTTCTCTCCAGGGTAGGCGAAACCCTGGATCAGGTTAGCTTCATGTTCGAGAAGGGCAAGTTAAAGGGTGGAACTGAACTGGTCCTGACTCTAGCCAGGGAAACGAACGCATACCTCAATGAGAAGGCCCCATGGGACAAGGTAAAGAGCGACGTGGAGGACGCATCCAATACCTTGTTCGTGGCAAGCTCCGCCATCAGGGCAATAGCCCTAATGCTTTACCCTGTGATACCAGAGAAGGCTAAACTAATCTACGACCAGTTGGGGCTAGACATAACCCAGGAGAGATGGGATAACGCCAAGGAACCCCTTAAACCAGGTCACGTTGTTGGGAAGCCTGCCCCGGTTTTCAAGAAGCTTCCGCAGGACTTTGAGAAAAACCTTAACGAAATCCTGGAAAAAGTGAGAAAGGAAGTAGAAAAAAGAAGACCTACTCTTCTTAAGTAGCCAGTTCCACTGACGCTACTAGGGGTTCGAACTTCTTTCCTCTTCCCTCATAGAACTTGCTGAACATCTCGTAGAAGTGGAGCCTCATGTCCTGTATGAACACCACTAGTCCCTCTAGTCCTATTGCAAGGAGGTTTCCTATTATCAGGATCACGATCGAGGCCGGGTTAGTCCCCAAGGCTAGGAGGCTTGGATGCCCCACCACTAGATAGGCCATGTATGAGAACGCGTACAGAAGGTAGTAGTGAGCCAGTGCAAACACTAGAATTCTTATGAAAGAGATTGTGTTGGATAACAGTAGGATAGCAGCCTCGAAACCTCCTTCAATGAATCCCATGGCAAGGGCACTTCCCGTGGATGCGTGATCGTGTCTCTTCAGGATTATAGCCTTAGATATCCAGTTGTATATTAGTCCTATCTCTACCCATACAATTAACCCATACGCCAAGGCCGACGTAGGATTGCTCAGGTCAGGATGTATCCCGCTTAGCAAGTTCTGGAGGATATCACCTAGGAGGACTCCCACAGTACTGAAGTAATGGGAAGGATCCGTTACACCGTATCCAAATATCACCAGGGGAACTGTGTATAGCACCAGGAGTGGTAATTTCTCGAAGACAAGAAATTCAGGATCTCTCTTCTTCACTGCATTTATGACTCCCAGAAGGGAGCTTACGAAGAGAGCTATTGCTCCCAGGAGGATCGAAAGGATTATTGTGTGTTCAATCGAGGTGCTAGTGCTGTATTCACCAAATGGAAGTAGTGGGGATAACGCCTCCGTTACGCTCACTGGTACTGGCCATACGCTATCCAGGGGACCGCTCACGTTGGCTATACCCATCTCCTTGAGCCCTCCCACGGGAAGTGGTCCGAAGAAGTCTCTAGCTAGGAAACCAGTAATCATGGCAACGACTGAGGAGTAACCTAGAATGAGGGAAAGGTTCTTGATGTTGTTGCTTCCCTTCTTGACGCCGTATCTATGGAAGAAGATGGCAAAGATCAGGAGCACAAGGGCATTCCCAACATCTGGAAACATTAGCCCGAACAGGAGAGGGAAGGTAATGACTAGAAACACCAGCGGTGATATCTCCCAGTACGACGGTGTACCGTAGATTTCCACAACAGACTCTATGGCCGAGATACTCTTGGGAAGTCGGATGTACGTAGGGGGCTCCTCTTCCTCTCCGAACCTCCTTGGGGTAGCACTTTCGATAACAGCAACCTGATCTAAGGCAGATTTCAGCTTTTTCCAGTCCCTCTCGGGAACGTATCCCTCTATCTGGAAAAAGTGGTCTGAGATTCTCCCCTTGGAAAGGAGGGAAAGCGCGTCCCTCGCCGTTAGAAGCTTTCCGTATAACTCGCTGAACTCCCTCTCATTTTCCCTTATCTTCTTGATGAGGCTACTTCTGGTCTCCTCAAGGATTTTCCTAAGCTCGCCAATCCTTTCGCTTAACACCTTATACACTTCGTAGGGAGATTTCCCCTCGTTAGTCTCAAATCTCCTGACTCCCAGTTCCTTAAGTACCTGATCTAGTGACACAACGTTTCTCCTTGAGATAAGCACGGAGGCATATTTACCATCCTTCAGCGGAGTTGTCTCCACCACAACGTTCTTGTTAGACTTCACCTTGTTTAACTGGTCTTCCGTGAGAACTACTAGTGCTACATCCAACGTCTCTAGCGAGTACAAGGTGGATAGATCGGTGGTAATCCCGCTGAATGGTTCCAATTCCCTGAGTTGTGCCTGGTAGAGGTCTATCTCACCCTTCAGTTTCCCTATTTCCTCGAGGAGCTCCTTGTATCTGAACTCCTCAAGCGATGCCTCCTCTGAAAGCTTCTTGGCCACGTCAGTCCATGTGGAGTCAACCTTCATCTTGCCCCTAGGTTCCAGCGGTGTTCCAGCTATTTCCATGATCAGCTTGACCTTATTCACGTGTTCTTGGATTGCTGTCAATTCCCTCCTAGCATCTTCATACCTCGAGTTGGAGATAGGATGGGCTGGCTCTATTACCTCCATTTTACCGAACTTGAGTATCTCCGTGGTTACTTTGTCTTTTTGGTTAACTGGCGATATGATTTCTACTTTTACCATGTTTTCAGGAAAGATCAATACACTATCGGGAGTAGTATGAGCTATATCTTAAAAATATTTAATCTTCATAGCAAATGAGAGCACGTCATGGGTAAAATATTGCTATTGGGCGATAGGTACACTGTTTCGCTTTTTAAAATGATGGGGACTGAAGGTGAAGTGATCGAGGATCCCCTTAACCTAGAGAAGGAGATTGATGCTGTGAAAAAGAGGGAAGACGTAGACCTAGTGCTAATAACTAGGGACGTTTACGAACCAGTAAAGGAAAAGGTAGACTCAATGATTTCAAATCTCACAAAGCCCCTGGTTACCATCATACCATCCCCGTTCTCAGAATCCAAGCCAATTGACGTTAAGAAGATGGTTTTAAAGGCTCTAGGGTTCGGGTGATGATATGGTCTCTGTAGAGGAATTAATGGGACAGGTTATAGATTCGGAGATGGAGGTCATTAGCAAGGAGTTAAGCAAGGCTCTCGAGGAGGCCCTTAACCTGGTGAAACAGAAGAGGGACAGCGTAGAAAGGACCTATACTGCAAAGATGCAAGAAATGGTAACAAAAGCCAAGGAGGAGATTGAGGGAGAGAGAGCTAGGCTCGACATAGAAGTTAAGAGGGCAGTACTTGGCGAGAAGAACTACTGGTTAAACAAGGTCTACGAGGGTACAATCAAGTCGTTGGGAACGGTTAAGAACTCACAAGGTTATAAGCAAGGCCTTGAATCGGTACTGAAGAGGGAGCTTAGGGATGGTTCCATTGTGTACTGCTCCGAGGATGAAGTTGATCAAGTCCAGAAAATGATCAAGGGATTAAAGGCGAAGGCAGAGGTGAGGTCTGATCCCAAGATAATGGGTGGAGTCAAGATACAGTACTCGGACGTTGGACTAGTGAGGGATTACTCCCTTAACCTTATACTAGATCAAGTTTTTGAGTCACTAAAACCCAAGATAGCTGAGATTCTATTCGGTGAGATGTAAATGGCGCAGGGTAAAGTTGCAAGGGTGAACGGGCCACTGGTTGTGGCCGAGGGTATGAAGGATGCGCAGATGTTTGAAGTAGTCGAAGTGGGCGAGCCTAGGCTAGTGGGCGAAATAACAAGGATTGAGGGTGACAGGGCTTACATACAGGTATATGAGGACACGAGCGGAATCAGACCTGGTGAGCCAGTTTTTGGGAGTGGGGCTCCCCTATCAGTGGAGTTAGGTCCAGGCCTTCTCGGTCAACTGTTTGATGGTCTACTTAGACCTCTAGGAGAGATCAAGGAAATTACTAAGTCACCTTTCATCAAGAGGGGGATAAAGTTACCAACACTAAATAGGGAGAAAGAATGGCACTTCGTCCCAAAGATGAAGAAGGGAGATAAGGTAGAGCCAGGTGATATTCTAGGAGTGGTACAGGAGACAGGACTTGTAGAGCACAGAATACTCGTTCCTCCTTACGTTCACGGAAAATTAAAGGAGGTTGTTGCAGAGGGCGATTACAAGGTTGAAGACAACGTCGCAATTGTGGACATGAACGGTGACGAAGTTCCAGTGAAAATGATGCAGAAGTGGCCAGTTAGGGTTCCAAGACCCTTCAAGGAAAAGCTAGATCCAAGCCAGCCGTTACTGACTGGGGTTAGAATACTTGATACTATATTCCCCATAGCAAAGGGAGGTACTGCGGCGATTCCAGGGCCCTTCGGGAGTGGAAAGACAGTAACTCTACAAAGCCTATCCAAGTGGAGTGAGGCTAAGATTGTCATTTTCGTTGGATGTGGAGAGAGAGGAAACGAAATGACTGACGAGCTAAGAAGCTTCCCCAAACTGAAGGATCCGTGGACTGGAAGACCCCTTCTAGAGAGGACAGTGATGGTGGCAAACACCAGTAACATGCCCGTAGCAGCTAGGGAAGCAAGCATTTACGTAGGTGTTACCCTAGCTGAGTACTTCAGGGACCAGGGATACGACGTGCTTACCGTGGCTGACTCGACCTCCAGATGGGCTGAGGCGCTAAGGGACCTAGGAGGGAGAATGGAGGAGATGCCAGCCGAGGAAGGGTTCCCAAGCTACCTCTCCTCCAGAATCGCTGAGTACTATGAGAGGGCTGGAAGAGTTAGAACTCTAGGTAATCCAGAGAGGTACGGCTCAGTTACCTTAGCGTCTGCAGTTTCACCACCAGGCGGTGACTTTACTGAACCAGTTACTAGCACAACACTTAGATTCGTCAGGGTCTTCTGGCCATTGGACGTCTCCTTAGCTCAGGCCAGACATTACCCTGCAATAAACTGGCTCCAGGGGTTCTCATCCTACGTTGACCTGGTATCTGACTGGTGGATCAAGAACGTCGACCCAGATTGGAGAATTATGAGGGACTTCATGGTTAGGACACTTCTAAGAGAGGATGAGTTGAAACAGATAGTGAGGCTAGTGGGTCCAGAGTCCCTTGCAGAAAAGGATAAGCTAACGTTGGAGGTTGCAAGGCTGATCAAGGAAGCCTTCCTGAAACAGAACGCATATGATGACATAGATGCCTTCTCGTCACCCCAGAAGCAGGCTAGAATCATGAAGTTGATCTACCACTATAATCAATATGCAACTAACGCCGTGGAAAGGGGAATACCAGTGAAAAAGATTGTGGACAAGATAACTGTGGTTCCTGACATAATTAGATCAAAGGCTACTATCAAGAACAACGAGCTTCAGAAATACGACGAATTAGAGAACAAGTTAAAAGCTCAGTTCGATGAACTCTTGAAGGAGGCTGGTGCTTAATGGAGTCATCCATGAATGTAAGGGAATATTCGAACATTTCAATGATTAAGGGACCCCTTCTGATGGTTCAGGGAGTGGCAGACTCAGCTTATAACGAACTTGTAGAGGTCGAGATGCCCAATGGGGAGAGAAGGAGAGGGATAGTTGTAGATAGCCAGAAGGGAATTTCCATAGTACAGGTCTTTGAGGGAACCAGGGGAATATCGCCAGTAGGAACCACCGTGAGGTTCCTAGGTAGAGGATTAGAGGTTAAGATCTCTGAGGAAATGCTTGGCAGAATTTTCAATCCCCTGGGAGATCCCCTTGACAATGGTCCCATGGTGATAAAGGGGGAGAAGAGGGACATCAATGGCGAACCCTTGAACCCTGCTATCAGGGATTACCCAGAGGAGTTCATTCAGACTGGTATATCAGCAATAGATGGTCTAAATTCCCTTCTCAGGGGTCAGAAGCTTCCCATCTTTAGCGGAAGCGGTTTACCCGCGAACATACTTGCTGCACAGATAGCTAAACAGGCCACAGTGAGAGGAGAGGAGAGCAACTTTG
This sequence comes from Metallosphaera sedula DSM 5348, assembly GCF_000016605.1. NCBI lineage: Archaea > Thermoproteati > Thermoproteota > Thermoprotei > Sulfolobales > Sulfolobaceae > Metallosphaera > Metallosphaera sedula. Next base: position 1,866,218 of record NC_009440.1, read on the forward strand.
CCGTTGTATTCGGTGCCATCGGTGTAAGATATGACGAGGCACTGTTCTTCAGGAAGTTCTTTGAGGAAACCGGGGCAATCAATAGGGTGGCCCTAATCATGAGTTTAGCTAACGAACCACCAGTGATGAAGACACTAACTCCCAAGACAGCACTTACCCTCGCGGAATATTTGGCCTTTGAGCAGGACATGCACGTGTTGGCAATCCTTATCGATATGACAAATTACTGTGAGGCCCTTAGGGAGATCAGCGCATCAAAGGAGGAAGTCCCCGGTAGAGGTGGTTACCCAGGTTACATGTACACTGACCTTGCCCAGACCTACGAGAGAGCAGGAAAAGTGATAGGAAAGAAGGGTTCCATTACTCAGATGCCCATTCTCACAATGCCAAACGACGACATTACCCATCCAATTCCAGACCTTACAGGTTATATCACGGAGGGGCAAATTACCTTAGACAGAAGCCTATACAACAAGGGTATCTATCCACCAATTAACGTCCTCATGAGTTTGTCAAGGCTTGCCAAGGACGGAATAGGTGAGGGTAAGACCAGGGATGATCACAAGGACTTATCTAACCAGTTGTTTGCGGCCTACGCAAAAGCAGTAGATACTAGGGGATTAGCTGCAATCATTGGAGAGGATAGCCTATCTGACACAGACAAGAAGTACCTAATGTTTGGGGATGCCTTTGAGAGGAAGTTCGTAAGTCAAGGAGTGAACGAGAACAGGGATATAGAGACGACCCTAGATATTGGGTGGGAGGTACTCTCCATTTTGCCAGAAAGGGAGCTCACGAATGTGAAGGTTGACTACATCAAGAAGTATCATCCAGCCTACCGTGGTAAGAAATGAGTTCTAGGAGGGTACTACCAACAAAGATAAACCTCATTAGCATGAGGAATCAGCTCAAACTCATCAGGGTAATCAAAAGACTCTTAGAGAACAAGAGGGAAGTTCTTCTAATATATCTCAGGACCTACGTAAATGAGTACGAAAAAATATACAATGAGGTTAACGAGGCCTTAAAGGAGGTCTACGACAGTTACATGAAGGCCGTGGTTGACGAGGGTATTGGGAACATAGAGACCATAGCCAATTCTCAAAACAGTTCCCTCCAGCTAAAGAGCTCCACCAAGGTCATCTTCGGGGTCAAGATCCCTATCACTGAGCTAAGTGAAGCCAGTATCCCTCCAAAGCCCTTCAGTGAAGTTGAAACATCTCCCTATCTTTCTGAGGCCTATGACAGGATGAGGGAGACTATGGTTAAGGTAATCAAGCTTGTTGAGCTTGAGTCTACCATTAGGTCCCTCGTTGCAGAGCTTAGAAGAACACAACGTCTGATTAACGCCATAGATACCTCAATCCTTCCCTTCTACAATAACTCCGTGAAGTACATTAGATCAATTCTGAACGACAGGAGCAGGGAAGAGTTCGTAAGGCTTAAAGTCACCAGAAGGATCTTACAGAGGAGGAGAGGAGATGGACGCTAACCCCTTCATTTCAAATCTAAACAAGAGGCTCGACCAAAAAATGAAGGAGATTCAGGATCAACTTAACAAGGAGTATTCCTCGATTCTAGAATCAAAACGCAAGGCCATGGAGGAAATAAGGAGAAAGGCTTTAAAGGAACTGCCAAAGTAAACAGTGGTGGATTTAACATGGAATATTCAAAGAGAATGAAATATGTAATACTCCTTCTACCTCTACTTATGGGGTCAGCTGTGGCCTTTGCCCAGTCTCCCGCTGATACATCAACAGGTTTTTCAGGAATAAACATTGGTGCAGGTCTCGCTGTGGGACTAGCGGCAATTGGTGCAGGTATGGCTGTGGGTATGGCAGCTGCGGCTGGAATCGGTGTGCTAACAGAGAGAAGGGACATGTTCGGTACAGTGCTTATCTTCGTGGCCATAGGGGAAGGAATAGCGGTATACGGTATCCTGTTCGCTGTGTTAATGTTGTTCGGTAAGTTCTAAAACCCCAAACTTTTTAGGTCAAGTTTTTTGGATTCCTCCCATGAAGATATCAAGGGAGAAGTGGTCCTCTAATTTTAGCGAATGGTTTGATTGGGTTATCTCTCAGGCTGAAATATACGACTATGGAAGATACCCCGTTAAGGGATCTGGCGTATGGATGCCCTACGGCTTCAAGATAAGGCAGAACGTGACCACCCTCATTAGGAAATTACTTGACGAAACAGGTCATGAGGAGGTGCTCTTTCCACTTCTTATTCCTGAGACGCTCCTCAAGAAGGAGGCAGAACACATTAAGGGCTTCGAGAAGGAAGTTTTCTGGGTCACTCACGGAGGGGAGGACGAACTCGAGGAAAGGTTTGCCCTCAGACCAACGTCAGAGGTTGCGATTACCCTGATGGAATCCCTCTGGATAAAGGGTTACTCGCAATTACCAAGAAAGTTCTACCAGATCGTTAGCGTGTTTAGGTATGAGACCAAGGCCACAAGACCCATGATCAGGGTTAGGGAGCTCTCCACGTTTAAGGAAGCCCATACTGTTCACGAGACCTTTGAGGATGCGGCCAGGCAAGTGGATGAGGCAGTAGAGATTTACAGTAAGTTCTTTGATATTCTGGGAATTCCATACCTCATCTCTAGGAGACCGGAATGGGATAAGTTCGCTGGGGCAGAGTACACCATAGCTCTCGACACCATAATGCCCGATGGAAGAGCTCTACAGATAGGGACGGCGCATCATCTGGGCCAGCACTTCACCAAGGCAATGGACTACAAGGTCCAGAGGGCCGATGGTTCTCACGTTCATCCACATCAGACAAGTTACGGGATATCTGACAGGGTAATAGCAACTGTGATCTCCATAAACGGTGATGATCACGGCCCCATACTACCACCTGTGGTAGCTCCCATTGAGGGTGTCATCATACCGATACCTGGAAAGAGTGAAGAGGACACCGAGAAAATCAACAAGTATGCCATGGAAGTGGAGTCCGTTCTCAAGAACAGCGGAATCCGCGTGGCCCTTGACGCCTCTGAGGATAAGACTCCTGGAGAGAAGTATTATATCTGGGAGTTAAAGGGCGTTCCAATCAGAATAGAGATAGGACCTAGGGAGCTAAACTCTGGCACTGCCTTCCTTAAGAGGAGGGATACGCTAGAGGGCAAAAGCGTGAAGAGGGAGGAACTGGTAAAGGAATTCAGGAACCTTGAGGATCAAATCTCCGCCGACCTTAGGAAGAGGGCATGGGAACAGTTCAAGGAGAGGGTTAAGAGGTTCCAGAGCTTGGATGAGGCTAAAAAGTTCCTGGAGAACAGGGGAGGCATAGCTGAGGTTCCATGGTGCGGACAGGACTCATGCGGACTTAAGATCGAGGAACAGGTCCAGGCTAGGGTTTTGGGTACTCCCTTGAAACCTGAACCTAGCGGTAACTGCGTCGTATGTGGAAAACCTTCAACCAACATCCTTCGAATAGCAAAAACTTATTAGAGGTCATGGTGAAAGAAGGAGAGGTGCTAAAGTATTGCCCAAGAAGAGGGAGAACAGAGGCAGAAGGAAAGGAGATAAAGGTCACGTAGGATACGTGATGTGCGATAACTGTGGCGCCAGGGTCCCAGAGGACAAGGCCGTATGCGTAACAAGGACTTACAGCCCCGTTGATGCTTCCTTAGCCAACGAACTGGAGAAGAAGGGTGCCATAATAACCAGATACCCTGTCACGAAGTGCTACTGTGTAAACTGCGCTGTTCACTTTGGTCTGATCAAGATAAGGGCTGAGAACGAGAGAAAGTCCAGGGCTAGGCTCTTCTAAGAAGGATCAGAAATCTAAGTTTTTAACCTCACTTACCCTCTATTTGTTTATGAGGCTATACGAGCTCTCATTTGATGAAGTGGAAAGGTTCTTCTATAAGTTAGCTGAACTGAGGGACACAGTGAAGGACTCTGGGTTAATGTCATACGTTCCCGAGCTCGTTTCCCTCACTGGTCAGGTTCAGGGAACCACAAGGGTTAAGCATGCCTTCCCCATCTTCCAGAAGGGCGGCGTAGTAATGGATGTGACCAGCGTGGAACAGGCAGGGATAGCAGAGGAAGCTGGCGCGGTGTCAGTGATGGTTCTAGACAAGCTCCCCTACGATGTAAGGAAAGCTGGAGGAGTGGCTAGAATGGCAGACCCTAAAATCATCGAGGAAGTCATGAACTCGATTACGATCCCAGTCATGGCAAAGGTGAGAATCGGGCACTATTATGAAGCAAAGGTTCTGGAGGCCTTGGGTGTGGACATGATTGATGAGAGTGAGGTTCTTACCCCAGCAGATGAGGAGCATCACATTAACAAGTGGGAGTTCAAGATTCCCTTCGTTAACGGAGCGAGAAATCTAGGGGAGGGACTCAGGAGGATCTCTGAGGGAGCCTCCATGATAAGAACAAAGGGTGAACCTGGTACGGGAAACGTGAGCGAAGCCGTGAAGCACATAAAGATAGTTAACCAGGAACTCAGGGCACTACTGAGCATGGCAGAGGAGGATAGGGTGAAGAAGTCCAGAGAGTTACAGGTTCCCTACGAACTTGTGGAACTTACCGTGAAATATGCCAGGTTACCTGTGGTGAACTTTGCAGCTGGTGGAATAGCTACCCCAGCAGACGCTGCTCTCATGATGTGGTTGGGCACAGATGGTATCTTTGTGGGCTCAGGAATTTTCAAGAGCGAGGATCCACTGGAGAGAGCTAAGGCTATTGTCCTGGCAACTGCAGGCTGGGAGGACCCAGAAATAGTTCTGGAGGCACAGAAAATGATAAGTGAGCATAAGGCCATGATGGGTATTGACATAAAGACCTTGAAACCTGAGGAGCTAATGCAGGTGAGAGGAGCATGAAGATAGGAGTTGTTGCGTATCAGGGAAGCTTTGAGGAACATGCCCTCTCCGTGAAGAGGGTGTTCGACAAGATAGGAAAGGGAGAAGTTATTCCAGTGAAGAGAGCCAAGGACCTCGACGTGGATGGAATAATCATACCTGGGGGAGAGAGCACTACAATTGGTCAAGTAGCCCTTAGGCTAGGCCTTCTAGACCCTCTGAAGGAGAAGATCAGTCAAGGTATTCCTGTACTTGGAACCTGCGCTGGTGCCATAATGCTGTCCAAGGAGGTTACGGACGCCAAGGTGGGCAAAAAGAGTCAGCCTCTGATAGGAGTTATGGATGCCTCGGTGATCAGAAACTATTACGGCAGGCAGAGGGAGAGTTTTGAGGCCACGGTAGACCTAGAGGAAATCGAGGGTGGAAAGGAGAGGTTCGTGTTCATAAGAGCCCCTGCGATCTCTAAGGTGTGGGGAAAGGCTAGAGCACTTGCCACTCTCAACGACGTAATAGTTATGGCGCAAGAGGATCAAATCCTTACCACTACTTTCCATCCAGAACTATCAGGAACGACATCCATCCATGAGTACTTCCTCAGGATGGTGAAGAGATAGCGTTTTATTTTACTACTCAAAACTAGGATTAAACGGGGAATAATCTTTTGCCGAATGAGTTTTTGGTTGACAAGAGCTCTCTGCTCCAGGGCGTCACGAGGTACATAGAGAAGAACCTGATTAACGGAACGTTTCTAATTCATAGGGCCCTTCTTAGACAGTTGGAGCAAGAGTCCAAGCAGGGATTAGTCACCAGTGATATAGCCCTAGAGGAAATCGAGAAACTAAAGGAGTTATCCGAGAGGTATCTCTTCGCTGTGGAGTTGGTGGGAAAGGAGAATGGGGATACGGAACAGGAGCTTAGAAACTATTGCTTAGAGAGGGGATGTAACCTACTAACAGCGGACGAACTGACCAAGAAAATGGCAGACCTTCTGGGAATTGGAGTCACTTTCCTAGATCCCCTGCCTGAGCCCCTAACCATAGAGACCTTCTTTGACGAGTCTACCATGAGTGTTCACCTTAAGGAGGACGCTGTACCTAAGGCTAAAAAGGGGAAACCTGGGGACTGGGAATTCAGGATTATCAGGGACACACCCGTTACAGGAGGAGAAATAAAGAAGATTGTGTCCGAAATACTCAACTCCATAAGATGGACCAAGGGCTCGTTCATAGAGATCGAGAGGAAGGGCTCAACAATAGTTCAATTGAGCACTTACAGGATAGTTATAACGAGACCTCCCCTGTCCGACGGTTGGGAACTCACAGCTACAAGACCTGTAGCAAGGAAGAAGCTGGAGGACTACGCCCTGAACCCTGAACTGGTGAAAAGGCTGGAGGAGAGGGCAGAGGGAATACTCATCGCGGGTTCCCCTGGAATGGGTAAGACTACCTTCGCGCAGGCCCTTGCCGAGTATTACATGAAAATGGGCAAGATAGTTAAGACCATAGAGTCCCCTAGGGACATGCACCTTCCCTCGGACATAACCCAATACTCCAAGAATTACGCCGAGATTGGTGAACTCCACGACATACTCCTACTGAGTAGGCCAGATTACACTGTCTACGACGAAATGAGAAATGACGAGGACTTCAGGCTTTACATTGACCTTAGGCTAGCCGGAATAGGCATGATAGGAGTTGTCCACGCTACCACGGCAATAGATGCAATTCACAGGTTTTTGAACAGGGTTGACCTAGGAACTGTCCCAGGGATCCTGGACACCGTCCTCTTCATAAATAAGGGAACCGTAGAGAAGGTGTATAGCCTAGAGATGACAGTGAAGGTCCCAGAGGGTTTGAGAGAGGCTGACCTAGCTAGACCTGTGGTTCAAATAAAGGACTTCCTGAATGACAGGGTGGAGTATGAGATTTACGTGTTCGGCGAGCAAACCATGATAGTTCCAGTGGGTAGGCTTAACCTTAACACCTTGGAGAACAGAATAACAAGGGCAATATCAGGGGTCATTCCAGACGCGAAAGTCAAGAAGGAGAATGGAGAGTACGTGGTGGAGATTCCCAGGGAGGGCATCTCCAGCTTCAATAGAAAGATTAACACGAAGCTGAGAAAACTGGAGAAGAAGCACGGTATAAGGATCAGAGTAAAGCTACAGGATAAGGAGTCCTAAAGGAAAGTATCAAGTGTTTTACTGAACTTGGACTCCACATATCTGCTAAGCCCATCTATATCTATTCCCTTTTCTATAACCTCCTGAGTTGCGACGTAGTTACCTCCGTCAGTCCTCTTGAGGTCCTGAAACCTGATAAACTTGAGCATCTTAGGATTTTTCACGGCAAGGAATAGTTCTCCACCACTTCTTCTTGAGAACTCCATAATCCCATCAGCTTGTTCCCTTGTAATGTATACATGTCCCTCCCTTTTCCTGCTCTTTACCTCAATCAGGAGTATGACCCCCATCTTCAAGGCCACGATATCCGGGGCGGGATCCTTCCTCTTACTTCCACTTGCTGGTGATCTTATAACTGCGAAGCCCCTGTCCCTCAGAAGGGATAGAATATATCTCTCTACGTTAGAACCTCGAGCTTTCCTTTGGTTCACAGATTATAAAAAGAAATCTTAGGATTTAGGCCTTCCTCTCTCTATGATCTCCTTGAGCCTTCTACCGGTTTGCTCCTCAAGGCTCTTATCCATTTCCTCAAGGCCTTTACTCAGGGTGGGACTTCCTCTTCCGTACTCCTCAATCCACTCCTCTGCGAACTTTCCTGACCTTACCTTTTCAGCTGCCTCCCTAAGTCTCCTCCTAGTCTCCTCATTTATCACCTGTTTACCCACTGTAAATCCGCCGTACTTCGCTGTGTCCGAAACTGCCCTGAGCATTCCCATGAAGCCCTTGTCATATATCAGGTCAACAATCATCTTGAGTTCGTTGATGGTCTCGAAGTAGGCAACCTCCGGCTGATAGCCCATTTCCACTAACGTTTCGAAGGCCGCCTTCATGAGTTCCATTACTCCTCCCACTAAGATTGTCTGCTCTCCAATTAGGTCCGTTTCCGTCTCTTCCTTGAAAGTGGTCTCTATGGCTCCTGCCCTAGTTCCTCCCAAGGCCTTGGCTATGGCCAATGCCTTCTCCAGTGCCTTGCCTGAGTGGTTTTGGTGAACTGCAACCAGAACTGGCACTCCACCACCCTTGACGTAGAAATCCCTCACTATGGGACCAGGCCCCTTTGGTGCAACCATGTATACGTCAACGTTGCTGGGAGGCTCTATCAGTCTATAGTGGATATTGAAGCCGTGGGCGAAAACTAGGTCCATCCCCTCCCTCAGGTAGGGCTGAACCCTTTCCCTGTAAACCAGCCTTTGGGCCATGTCTGGAACCAGGAATATGACAACGTCAGCGTCCTTGACCGCATCCTCAGTTTTCTTAGGCGTAAAGCCATCAGCCTTAGCCTGTTCCCAGCTTTTACCTTCCCTTTCTAGACCCACAGTTACCTGAAGGCCGGAGTCCCTGAGGTTCAGAGCCCAGGCCCTACCTTGACTACCGTAACCAAGTACGGCTATCTTCTTTCCCTTCATGGGATCTAGAGTTGTATCCTTATCCGTGTAGATCTTTGCTATATGACTCACCCCAACTATAGCCTGTAATCTTAGAGTAAACTGGTACATAAACTATCATCTTTTCCTCATCGGGATTATCACTGATTTCACCCTTGTTGTTAAAGGAGTATGAAACAACCTTTCCCTCCTCAAGAACCTCAACTTTCTCCACGTCTACCATCTTGCTGAGGTTCAGAATCGCAAGGTTAGTGTTCTTTCCTTCCTTTACCTCCATGTAGATCTCGTATAGCCCCTCCTCATTAACCCTCCTAGCATTTATCCATTCCACGTCTACCCATAGCTTCCTGAGGGTCCCCATCACTCTCTCAAGGAATCCTGGGTCCCTATAATAACCCGTTACCCTAAGTAGCCTTCCTTGGGTCACGCACTATCACCTGTTTAAGTTTTCCTCCTGGAGGTAGGGTAGGCAAAGCCAACTCTTCCTTATCTATTGGAACCCTAATCACCGCGGGGATATTCTCCTTTATGGCCGTCTTAATGGATCTCTCTATTTCATCATAGCTTGTGGCATTAAATCCTAGGGCTCCAAAGGCCTCAGCGAACTTCACGAAATCGGGGGAAGGTCCGTAATCCACTCCCACTACCCTCCTGCTCTGGAAGAGATCTTGAACCTGCCTGACTAGGCCTAAGGTTCTGTTATCGAATATCACTGATATGATGGGGATATGTTCATCGACAGCAGTGGCGAGGTTATTGGCAGTCATGAGGAAGGATCCATCTCCGTCAAGGTCCACGACTACCTTATCAGGCCTAGCCATCTTGGCACCCATGGCTGCTGGTAGTCCAAAGCCCATCGTCCCCATTCCTGTGGACGAAAGGAAGGTCCTGGGCTCTAGGACCTCCCAGAAAACCTCTGACCACATCTGATGCTGTCCCACACCCGTGGTCACTATGGAATCCCTAGGAATTGAGTTCCTTATGGTCTTAAGGATCTTCCAGGGTTTTAGCTTTCCGTCCTCCTCGTGATAGTAGAACTGGGCGTAGTAGTCCCTCAATTCCTTGACTCTCTTAACCCATGCGGAGTTGTCCCTCTTTCTTCCCAATTCCCTCACAGCCTTGATTATTTCCCTCAAGAGGACCTTGGCGTCCCCATACATGGGAACGTCTATCTTGAAGGCTCTCTCCGAGTCCGTAGGATCTATGTTAATCATGATGAACTTCTTCCTTGTCTCAATCATCTCATCGTAAGAGGTAAACGTTCTATCGCTTAACCTAGCTCCCACCACTAGCATGGCATCGGACTCGAGGGCAGCCATGGAGGCCTCTGCCCTTCCATAGTATCCCATAGCCCCCAGGAACAGAGGATGATCGTGAGGAATTGCAGACTTACCTGGTAGTGTTGAAACCATGGGAATGGCCAAGAGCTCAGAAAGTTCTAGGATCTCGGGAGTAGCGTTGGACCACACTGCCCCAGTTCCAGCTAGGATAATTGGCTTCTCGGCCTCCACTAAAATCTCCGCTGCCCTTTTAATCTTTACTGGATCTATTATTGTTCTGAAAGGTCTATAACCCTTGACCTCTGGCCTCTCTGGCCACTTTACGTCCTCAATCTTTTCCAGTTGAATGTCCCTAGGAATATCTACTACTACCGGACCTGGTCTTCCCGTAGAAGCTATGTAAAAGGCGTTCTTGATCCAGATGGGTATTTCGTAGATATTCTTGAGTTGTACCACATACTTGGCGGCGTTGGCAAAAATCCCAGGAGTGTCTGCCTCCTGGAAGGCCATCTTTCCAATAACTGGTCTAACCACCTGACCTGTGAGAGCCACTACTGGAGAGCTATCCCAGTACGCTGTAACCATTCCCGTTACTAGATTTGTGGCACCAGGGCCTGAAGTTGCTGTGCACACTCCAGGTCTTCCTGAGGCCCTAGCAAATCCGTCCGCAGCGTGAACTGCAGCTTGTTCGTGTCTCATTAACACGTGCCTGAGCTCCCCATTCTGAAGGTCCTCGAGAAAGGCGTCATATATTGGCATATTGGTTAGACCAGGTATTCCGAAAATTACCTTGACTCCCTCTCTTTTGAGAGAATCAACTACTAATCTAGCACCTGAGGGCATACAAAATCACCTTCATACTTAGATCTAAATAACGACGAGAAAGGCAAGAAACTCTTGAGAAAGTTTTTAGACTTGGAGGGTATAACCACCGATCATCCTTATCACGACCATATAGGAAAGAATCAAGGTTTTTAAACTTTATTATGATGTATTAACTTTAACAAGATTAGATATTGTTTTCTTAACAATTGCTCATGTCTGACTATTTTCCAATTTTGAGATTATCTCGAGGTGATCGTTTATGTCTTTCCACATTTCGAGGCATTGAATTCTCCCTAGGTAAAGCCACACATTACCGAAATGTGCCCTCCTATCATCGACAAAGAGAATCTCCTCGGGTCTAAATCGAATACCGCTCTCAGCAAACTTCCTGAGGATTTCCGCGATCATTATGAACTTGAACGGAAAATCCCTGGAGACTACGACGTCGAAATAGCTGTCGAGTTCTAGAGCTTTCAATACCTTTTCCGTTTTATGGGGGAAGTTCCAAGTGGCCATAGCAATCTTAACGTCTTTTCTTTTCAACTCTTCCAGTGTTTTCCTAACATTGGGGAAAAGCTTGAGCGTTCTTCCTTCGCTATCCCTTAGGATATCTCTCTCTGGTAAATGAAAAGGTTCCTCAAACTCTGAGATATTGTAGTGATCCCAGAGGGTTTTATCGGCATCAAATATCACTAGTTTTATCATGTTTTAAACCCGGAGGTTTAGTATAGTAAGTTATCTTACCCTCATGGTAGTCCCTTATAAGTTGAACTGAAGCCTGATCTATGTTGGGTTCCCTATCCGTCTTGTATATCCAGCCCCTCTTTAGGGCTAGCTTCTCCAGGAAATCTAGGGGAGATGAGAACTCTATCTTGTAGGCAAGGGTTAGGGAATCGGGGTTAAATCTAGTGATCCTCTCAATTAGTTTAATTGCCACCTTCACGGGATCTTCCAGATCCTCAGGCCTGCTCCCGCGCAGAGCCCTCTCGAAGGGATCCCCATCTGGAGGTATAACGCCAGGGGAATCTATGGCGTATATCCTTGAGTCTATTCTCACGAGCTGAAGGGATTTCGTGAATCCAGTAGACATGGGGACAGAGGAAGTTGAGGTGGCGTGCCTACCCTTGAGTGCATTTATTACGGATGACTTCCCTGTCTTGGGATAGCCCACAACGCCAACTACGCCCTCCCTACCTCCGAGGAGTTCCTTAACTGAGTTCCTTAGAATTTTGGTCCCTTGGTGTTCCCTTGAGGATACGAACACAGAGCGAAGACCCCTATCCTCAAAGTATTCCTTCCACCCCTTGAGAATCTCCAGGGGAACGAGGTCGGCCTTATTGATGACGAGGAGAAGTTCCTTACCCGACCGAAGGATCATCTCCTCGATCCTCCTAGACCTAGTCAGCTCAGGCTCCCTCGAGTCTAGAACCTCCATGACTACGTCTGACTTGGATATCACTGATTTTAGCAACTTCAGCATTTGCTTTATTTTGGGTGTTCCCCATTATAACGTATGTCAGTGAACTTTGCGCCTTTTGACGAGGGAGAGGTCACCGGTTACCTGGACTACCAGAGCTCAACTAAGTCTGCCACCCTGGGCAACACTCTCAAGGATTACTCCTTCTCCTTCTATGCGGAGGATAAACCTGTCAAGGGATACCTTCTAGTGATAACGGAGTCCCCTCCAGACTACGTTAAATGGAGGCTGTGGCTAAACAACTTTTCGCTCACGAAGGAATTCAAACCTAACCTAAGTTACGTCACGGATGAAAGGAAAGAGTTGCACTTTCACATTTTTGACGTAACACATCTCCTGGCAAAGGGGAAGAACGAGCTTACCGTGAACTACAACAGTGCTCGTCCCCTCACCATAAGGCTTGCAAATGCGACCATGATAGTGAGATCTGACGGGTTCTTCACTAGGTATTCCCTGAGGGCTGGTCTGCTTCAGCTCAAACCGGGTGAGGCAATGGAGCTGAAGTCCATGGGGAGGAGCTACCTAGTGGTCAGGAGCAATTCAAGGGGAAAGGTCAAGATATCCAACGGCAAAAGCCAGGAGGATATGTTGGAACTTGGGCATGAATGCGAGGAGATAGATGCCGAGGGCGACTTCGTGAGGATTCTCAACTCCAACGAAGGGCAAAGGACCGTTACCCAGATTCTGCTTCATTACTCTTACGCGTCTCAGACTCCTCGCCTCGATTTCGATTTGATTCCAGAGCTGTCTGGTAATAACCTTCAAATCAGAATAGTAAATAAGGGCGACGTCGATATTGAGAGGTTGACCTTGATCGTTATGCTTAATGGAGTAACTGTGGGCTTCAGGACCCTTAATGACTTGTCTAGAGGAGGAGAGACAGAATGTGTTATCCAGATACCTGCAAAAAAGGGTCTGATCTATATTAGGAGCGTAGGTATGAGGGCAGGTTTAAGGAAGATAGTGGAAAAGGAATTGAAAAGGGAGACTGCCTAGTGCAAAGGCCACCATTCCTAGGAAGGCTGATCCCTTGAGAAGGGATCTCGCCTTGGACGCTCCTTCTTCCGAGGTCTCCGCTAGAACCGCCTTTGTTGTAATATAGAGGAACGGCACAAGGACTATGCCGTAGAGAATGTTATACCCTAGAAACAGGGGTAGAGGGGATGTCACCTCTGTTATTATTAAGGCCACCCTAGCTACTCTCCACGCACTCGCTATCCCCCTGGTCGTGGCGAGAGTATTAACGTGGTTGGCCAGATCCCCTCGATAGTCCTCAATACCCTTAACTATCTCCCTGGACAGGGTGAGAAGGAAGGTGTAAAGCACAGGAATCCAGATTCTTTGAAGCCAGTCTCCTTCGTGATAGGATAGACCTCCATAAAACAAGGAGAGCGCCGTTGCCGTTGCAACTACCAGGTTACCGTATATCCCAGTCCTTTTCAAGTCCCTAGCGTAGAAAATCAGAGCCACACTGGTGAGCAGTGCAACTAGAAATTGGAGGTATCCCTGTAACGCAGAAAGGATTACGCCCACCCCCATTAAACCGTAAGAGAGGGAGGTCGCAGTCCTTAACGATACGGCCCCCGAGGGGATAGGCCTGTCGGGCTTGTTAATCCTGTCTATCTCCACGTCATAAACGTCGTTAATTGCATTACCTCCAGCATCAACCAATGCGACCACTAGAACTGCAAGGATGAGCTCCGTGGGGTCTATCTTCCACATGGAGGAAGCTACGTAACCTGTAAAGGCACCTAGTCCCGCGCCTATCACGTTGTGTATTCTTACGAGCTTCAGGAAAGGGTTCAAGTTAAAGTTAAATCCCTAGTGCGGAAAATAAAACTACGGCATGTCGGATTCTAGGGAACTGGAGATTGCTAAGAAGTACTTCCAGACCAACCTCTCTGTGGGGGAAATAGTTGCAGTAAGGGACCTAAAGGGTCTAGGAATAAGGGAACCCGAAAGGGTTATAGCGGAGTTGATAAGACAGGGTATTATAGTTAGGGGAGAGGGATGCTATAACTTTCGAAGAGAGAAGAGGAAGGAATGAAAGTCAAATTCCTGGTTCACACTCAGGGTTTTCCCGTTCATGAACCTCAGGGAGGTTAGCCCCAATCTCCAGGTCTTCTCAAGAAGGGAAGTAATTGTGTATTGCCTACTTATCTCCTTTCTCAGTCTATTAAAGTTCGAGAAATCCTCCAGCAACTCGGCTATTCCGAAGATTCCTCCTCCAGTGAAGGTTTTGATGAGGCCAGTTCTATCCCCTATTGCAGGTATGGGTGTGGGCGTAGGTTTAACCCTGGGAATTGCACCCCCATGCACGCTTAGAACCCTTCTCTGAAGCTTAGGGACAAAGGGCCTGGGATCGGATCTAGATAGTGCCCCCACCAGTGTTCTATCGGGGAGAGGGACTATCCACCCGAAACCTGCGGGATTCCTGGGATCCAGGGTAACTACTATCTCCTCCTGGTTGATTGGCTCCATTACATACTCTATGGCCTTAACCCAATTTGCCTTTCCCTTCCATCCTGACGCATCATATACCTTTCCACGGTACACGGAACTCCCTACCACAACTTCATCCATTCCCTTTATCACAGCGTCAACTGGTCTTATCACTCCAAGGTCGGAGTCCAGCCATCTCTCGAGCCTCTCCCTTCCAAGCCTGACGAAATCTCCCCTTATATATATCTCCACTGAGTTGTAAACTACCCTTATCTCCTTGAATTCCCTATCTAGAAATTCCTTGGAGACAGAAAGCTTCTCGAAGGTGTTCCTGCTCACTATTCCAGTGCACTGCTTTCCGGGGCTTCTTCTCCTATCAAAAACTTTCGGATCCCTATCCCTTAACCTGTGGGCCAATAGGAGTCCAGCTATACCTCCTCCTACTATTAAAACTCCGATGACCTATCAGCCTCATTAACATTGAACCTTTTGGCTTTAAGTTCTGTCACAATGTAATTGAAGGCCTTTCTTGGATCGGTGTGGCTACCACAGGAGTAAACGTCAACAGTCGCGAAATTATGCTCAGGCCAAGTATGTATGGTGACGTGGCTCTCGAGGACTATGGCGACAACGCTAACGCCCTCCCCTATCTTCCAAGCCCTCACGTCCAGCAAAGTCATGTTGCCCTCCTTTGTTGCTTGCACCGCTATCTGCTTTAGCTTCTCAGAATCCTTGAGTATCTCAGTGTCGCAGTCATAAAGGTTACCAAAGACTTCCTTGCCCACAACTCTTGGTGTACCCCTTAATTCAACCCCCATCATGTTTTGACCCCCCATTTATATACCCCCTATACGTTATTATATTTAAACTTAACCAACTCTACCCGGGGGGTTAATAAACTCTTCACGTTCATTTAGTAATGAAGACTTTTAAACCCTGTTTATCGGTAACATTGAAATAGTCAGAAATTTAACGGGGAGAGCAATAAAGTGAGGTATTGATGTAATTTGACTATAAGAAGAATTGTCCTAGATGTCCTCAAACCCATAAGGGGTTCGTCCATTGTGGATTTGGCCGAGAGACTGGACAACTTGGAGGGAGTAGATGGAGTTAACATAAGCGTTTCGGACATGGACGTTGAAACCATGGGGCTTATGGTAGTGGTCGAGGGCGAGGATGTGGACTTTAAGGAGGTTCAAAACATTCTAGAGGAGGAGGGCTGTGCAATTCACAGTATAGACGAGGTTGCCAGTGGTAAAAGGCTTGTGGAAGGGAGACGTGGTAAATGAAATGCGATAACTGTGGAGTAAGGGAGGCAGAGGTATTCCAGCCCCACACGGGGAAAAGGCTTTGCAGGGATTGTTTCCTGTCTGATGTGCAGGAGAGAGTAGCGAGGGAAGCAAAGAAACTGGGAGTAACCTCGGTCTCAAGGGTTCTCATAGCTGTCTCAGGTGGAAAGGACAGCCTTGTGCTGGCTGATACGCTATCGAAGGTGATGGACCCAAGTAAGTTAATAGCCTTCAACATAGTTGAGGGCATCCAGGGGTATAACAGGGAGGATCAGGTCAAGGAACTTTATCATTACTTGAGGGACCTAGGAATAGAGTTAATATCAACCTCATTCAAGACCTCGGTTGGCTACTCCCTTGATGAGATGGTTAGCTCCTCAAGGGCTAGGGGGTTGAACATAGCTGCCTGCACGTTCTGTGGCGGGTTTAGGAGGAAATTAATAAATCAGGCTGGGAGGGATGTGAAGGCCGACCTTGTGGCTACAGGCCACAACCTAGATGACGAGGCCCAGACTATTATCATTAACCTACTTCGCGGAGATGTTAGGAAACTAATGAGGGTTGGGGAAAGCCCCCTCAAGTTAAGCGATAAATTTGTCATGAGGGTAAAACCCCTCAGGAAAATATACGAATGGGAGACCACGATGTACGCGTTCTTGAAGGGTTTTAAGTTTCAGGAAGTGGAGTGCCCTTACATCTCGGCGAGACCTACCATGAGAGCTAAGGTGAGGGACCTCATGTACGCCTTGGAGGAGAAATCACCGGGTTTCCTCCTCAGGTTGGTGGAGAACTTCGACAGAATTGGAGAAGAGGTAAGAAGGGAGAGCAAACTTACCACCCTTCCCACATGTAAGATGTGCGGTGAACCAACGAGCTTCGGAAGAGAATACTGTAAGAACTGCGAACTTCTCATCTCTGCGGGACTTAGACCAGTTAGCTCATGACTAGAAATACTTTCCAATATCGTAGTATCTCTCCCTTACGCCCTTTCTGAGGTTTGCCACAATGGCCATAGCGAAAAGCATCGAGGATAACCTGTTGAGATACACGATGGTGGTCTTGTTCGCGATCTCGAGCTCCTTCGAGTACTTTACGGCGTTTCTCTCAAGCCTTCTCACTACGGCCCTAGCCACGTGAAGTGATGACGCTTCCTCCGATCCCCCAGGAACCACGAAAAGCTTCACTGGACCGCTCTCCTTTCTATATGCTACGGTTCTCTCCTCAAGCCATTTCACTTTCTCCATGGTGATTTTCTCAGAACCGGTGCTCCAGTCCTCTCCCAGGGCAAACAGGTCAAGCTGAACTTTCTCCAGATCAGCCCTCATGTCATCCCAAGGAAGGCGTGAAATTGCTAACCCAATGAAGGAGTTAGCCTCATCAACATCTCCAAGGAAATTAACTAGTGGAGAATCCTTCCCGATTCTACCCTTGGGTACAGAAGTCTCTCCCTTATCTCCAGTCCTTGTGAACATTTAATAAACTTAAAAAAGTTGTTCTTAAATAGGTTTTGGTGATTACGATTCCATCGCACGAATTCACAGATTTATTGAATGAAATCTCAAAGAAATGGCAAGAGGAGTGGAGCAAGAACAGGATATTTGAGGCTGATCCCAAGGATCAGAAGAAGTTCTTCACCACTGTCGCGTTTCCCTATCCTAACTCTCCATTTCACCTGGGACACGGTAGAACATACGTAACGGGTGACGTTTACGCTAGATTCATGAGGATGAAGGGATATAACGTCCTCTTCCCAATGGGCTTTCACTTTACTGGTACCCCGATCATAACCATGGCAGATGACGTGGCGAAGGGTGATAAGGACCTACTCGACATATTTCAGAACATTTACGAGATACCAGCTGACGTTATACCCAAGTTGTCCGACCCGCTCTTCATGGCGAATTACTTTAAGGAAGATATCAAGGCAGCCATGAGGGAAATAGGTTTATCCATAGATTGGAGGAGGGAGTTCACCACAATAGACCCACAATTCTCAGCTTTCATAGTGTGGCAATTCTCCAAGCTACAGAAGAAAGGTTACGTGGTAAAGGATACCCATCCCGTGGGTTGGTGTCCCGTTCACAACCTCCCCGTTGGAATGCATGATACCAAGGGAGACATGGAACCTGAGATTGGAGAGTACGTTGTGATATTCTTCGAGAGTAAGATGGGAGCACTTGCCGCTGCGACCCTAAGGCCTGAAACCATTTTTGGGGCAGTAGCAGTTTGGGTAAACCCTAAGGCAACGTACACGGTTGCGGAGATTTGGGGTAAGAAGGTAATAGTCTCGGAGAAGGCCGCCGAGAAGTTGAAGTTCCAGACTGACGTGAAGGTGCTCGAAAAGGTCAGCGGATCGGACCTTCTGAAGATCGTGGCGATAAACCCCATTACGGGGAAGGAGATTCCAATCCTTCCTGCAGATTTCGTGGACCCCACAACTGCCACGGGCGTCGTTATGAGTGTTCCAGCACATGCTCCCTTTGACTACTTCTACCTGAAGAAGGCCAAGGTTGGCATAGAACCCATACCCGTGGTCGCAGTTGAGGGACAGGGAGATGCTCCAGCAAAGGATCTAGTTGAGTCGTCCCATCCCAAGAACGACGCTGATCTCAAGAAGCTCACTGAACAGCTGTACAGGTTGGAGTTTAACAAGGGGCTTATGAGGAGCGACATACTCAGGTTAGTGAAAGACGAGCTCAGGGCTGAGCTTTCAGTGGTAGCGGGAAAACAGGTACCTGAGGCCAGGAAGATGGTCACGGATATCTTGATTCAGAGGAAGGCTGGCACGAAGATGCTGGAGATAATGAACAAGCCCGTGTACTGCAGGTGCGGTAACGAAGTGGTTGTTAAGATTCTTCAGGACCAGTGGTTCTTGGATTACGGCAACCCCGAGTGGAAGGCTAAGGCTAAAAAGCTCTTGGACAGCATGAGGGTAATCCCCGAGGAGACCAGGAAGGACTTCGAATACGCCCTCGATTGGTTGCAAAAGAGAGCCTGTGCAAGGACAAGGGGACTAGGTACCCCTCTCCCCTGGGACAAGAAATGGATCATCGAGAGCCTATCCGATTCCACTATCTACATGGCTTACTATACCCTCTCCCACAAGATAAAGGAGTTCGGACTTCATCCCTCTCAACTCACTGAGGAGACCTGGGATTACATAATGCTGGGAGAAGGCGACGTCAAGGCCATATCGGAGAGAAACAAGATAGGAGTAGATGCCTTACAAGAGTTGAGGAGACACTTCACCTACTGGTATCCGCTTGATCTAAGGCATAGCGGTCCTGATCTGATCCCCAACCACCTGAGCTTCTTCATATTCAATCACGCTGGGATATTTCCTGAAAACCTCTGGCCAAGGGGCGTTGCCGTAAACGGCTTCATCCTCTACGAGGGGAAGAAGATGAGCAAGTCCCTGAGGAACATAGTTCCGCTGAGGAAGGCCATAAGAACGTATGGAGCAGACGTGATAAGGATAGCCCTTTCCTCTCTGGTTGATATGAGCTCTGACGCTAACTTCACCGAGGCAGGGGCCAGGGCAATCGCAGACAACCTGAAGAGGTTTTACGAACTGATGCAGATGCAGGATGGCTCCACGATTGATGGAACTCCTGAGAAGTGGCTGAGATCGAAGTTACACAGGCTAGTAAGAGACGTCACTCCGCTCATGGAGTCCATGAGGTTCAGGGAGGTGATAAACGAGCTGCTCTTCAACCTATCATCTTACATCAACGAATACCTAGAAATGGTGAGGTCGGAGTCCAGGGAGTACAATAGGGATGTGATCAGGGAGGTTGTGGAGACCTGGACAAAGTTAATGGCCCCCTTCGCCCCTCACCTTACCGAGGAGATGTGGCATCAACTGGGGCATAACACCTTCCTGTCCTTAGAGAGTTGGCCAACCCCAGACAATAGCAAGATCAATGACCAGATAGAGTTGGAACATGAGTATCATAAGCTGTTAATAGAGGACATAAGGGCAATACTCAACGTGTACAAGGGTAAGCCTTCCTCCGTCCTATTATACGTTCACGACGGGAGTCTGAATCAGGTCGTGAAGAGCGCTCTGGACGTGCTGAACAGTGGAGGGACAATGAAGGACTTCATGCAGAAGAACACGCCAAAGAGCAAGGAGGAGGCAAGGGTACTTCAGAGGATCATGCAATACGTGACGGAGATGCCGGAGACCGTGAAGAAACTAATCTACTCTAACGTCAATGAAATGGAAGTAACGAGAAAGGGAGTGCCACTTCTGAGGTATAAGCTGAACCTAGAGATTGAGGTTTTGGCCTACACTCAGGAAGTGAAGCAGAAATTAAACAAAGACGCTTTGCCCTACAGGCCAGCAATACTCGTGAAGTAATTAATAAAACGATTGCTTAACAATTTCAATCAAATTTCTTCTCGCCCTCAACTTGCCTATCCTGATTAGAAAGGCTATTTCTTCCCTTACCTGTTCCTTGGGCATGTTCAGCTTCCGTGAGGCTGCCTCCACAAGCTCACCCATCAGTGCTGTCCCGCCGAAATCCTCAAGAACCGAGAGGACACTTGATTTCTCGTAGTTCACGTCCTCCACTCCAGTGTTGGTTACCTTGAAGAGAAACTTACTACCTTCACCAACCGCCATGAAGATCCCGTCGTTTATCCTTGTCACCTTTAACTCCCTGGCCCCTGGCAGTCTGAGATGCCTACTCGAGGTAACAAGGAGGTAATTGGGGGGAACTTCAGCCTCAGACATGGCGTCGAATACCAGGTTAACTGACTTGGGAGTGCACCTCAGTTCCACGGAGAAGGGGGCAATATTCCATTTTACCCTATCCTCGTTCACTATACATACTTCCTCCCCCCTCTGTGTAAGGAGCCTTGCTAACGACAGCGTTACCGTAAGGCTAGCGGTGTAATAATATGAGACAAGAAGGTGCTTTCCTGAAGCTAACTCCTCGAGAAACATGTGATGGAAAAAGCTTAAAACAGGTTAAAAACTATTCCTCCCGAGGGATTCTTATTGCACCAACCGATGTAAAGGACATTATATACCCATGGTTAAAGGAGGCAAAGGAGTACGATTTCTCGGATATCAAGGATGGGATCAGGCTACACCTGAATGAGTCCCCCTATCCGCCTCCCGATTTCGTCCTAGATGCGGTAAAGAAGTATTTAATTCAAGGGAACAGGTATCAGCATCCAGATCTAACCAAGAGGTTTAAGGAGCTCGCTGCCGAGTATAATAAGGTTGAACCTGGGGAGATCTTTCCAACACCTGGTGGAGACGGAGCCATAAGGTCAGTGTTCCTTAATCTCTCCATGCCTGGGGACAGGGTCGTGTTGAACTATCCCAGCTACAGCATGTACTCGGTCTACTCTTCCTTTAGGGGGTTGAACCAGGTTAGGGTTCCCCTTAGGGAGGAGGGAGAGTGGTGGAAGGAGGACTGGGAGAAGTTAGTTACTGAGGCCAGAGACGCTAGATTGGTGGCAATAGACGACCCCAATAATCCAACTGGCTCCCCCATGATCATGGGGGACGAGCAAAGATTGAGGGAACTGGTGGAGTCGACCAAGGGGATAGTCCTTCTTGACGAGGCATATTACGAGTTTTCGGGATACACTGCCTCAAGGCTGGTGTCTAAGTATCCGAACCTCATGATTGTGAGGACCATGAGTAAGGCCTTCTCTCTTGCCTCCTTTAGGGTGGGTTATCTCATAGCTAACAGGGATGTGGTAAAGGCCCTCGAGAAGGGATCCACGCCCTTTGACGTTGCTCTTCCTTCTCTCATAGCTGGCATAACCGCATTGGAAAATCCAGGTTACGCACACAGGATTGCTCAGGAGATCTCGGAGAACAGGGAAGGATTATACCAGGGATTAATTTCCCTCGGCGTGAAGGCTTACAGGTCAATTACCAACTTCCTCTTGTTTAAACATTCAGCGGAGCTGGTCGAGCCCTTGATGAGGAAAGGGATAGCCATAAGGAACCCAGTAAAGGGATTTTATAGGGTATCAGTTGGGACAAAAGAGCAGTGTAATTTGTTCCTAAATAAACTGGGTGAAGTACTTGAAAATAGCGATACCAAACAAAGGTAGGTTACAGGGTCCGGCCCTCCAGTTCCTGAACTCCGTGGGAATCAAGCCAATGGCCAATGACGACAGGGCCCTTATGGTACCCACCAGCTGGGAAGGAGTCCAGTTGGTAACCATAAGGACGGAGGATATACCCAACATCGTGGAGACCGGAGCGGTAGACCTTGGAATAACTGGGTTAGATTACGTGATGGAGTCCGGGGCGGACGTTGAGGAACTGGTTAAGCTGGATTTTGGGAAATCTAGACTAGTTTTAGCCGTTCCCATGTCCTGGAACATAGAGGATCCAAGGGATATGCCCAAGAACGTGAGAATAGCCACAAAGTATCACAACATAGCCAGAGCTTACCTGGAGAGAAAGGGAATTGAGGCGAGGTTGGTGAAGATTAGCGGGGCTGCCGAGATAATGCCGTCCCTAGGAGCAGCAGACGCCATCATTGACGTGACCAGCACTGGAACTACCCTGAAGCTTCACGGCCTCAAACCCATTGACGTAGTGAGCGAGAGTTATGCAATGGTTATCGGAAACAAGAACTGGATGAAATCTGAGGAGGCTGACAGAATAAACCTAGTACTAACCATGATGAAAGGTGCCCTCAGTGCTAGGGGGAAGAAAATGATTTTCATGAACGTGGATGACGTTAACCTTGAGGCAGTGGTCTCCTCGCTTCCCGCGATGCTAGCTCCAGCGGTCTCTAAGTTGAGTAACTCGAACGCCTGGGAAGTTGTCACTGTGACTGACGAGGAAATGTTGCCTGAAGTCATAGCCAAGGCCAAGACGGCCGGTGCAAGGGATATTGTAGTGGTTAACATAGAGAAGGTGATAAAATGAAGGTGGTCCCAAGCATCGACATCAGTAAGGGAATGGCAGTGAAGAGGGTAAGGGGAAGGGAGGGAACTGGACTAGTTCTAGGTGATCCCCTTAAGATAGCAGAGGAACTAAGGAACATGGGTTACACCTCTGTCCACCTAGTGGACCTGGACGCAGCGGAGGGAAAGGGTGATAACGTGGAGGTTATAGAGAGAGTTATGAAGGATTTCTCAGAGATCTCCGTTGGTGGAGGTATCAGGGACAGATCTAGATTGGAGAGATTCCTTTCGTCCGGAGCAACCAAGGTTGTCATGTCCACCCTTGCCTTTACTAAACCTGACACTTTCAGGAGGGTCGTGGCAGGGTACGAGAACAGGGTACTGGTGTCTGTGGATTACTGCGAAAGAAAGGTTCTAATCAAGGGCTGGAACGAGTCTGCCATGTCCTTTGAGGAGGCAATCTCTCACGTAAATTCCCTAGGGGTGAGGGGTGTGATCTTCACATACGTTTGCAACGAGGGAACCCGAAACGGAATAGATCCTGAAATAGGGAGGTACGTCAACCTTGTTCAAGGGGAGAAGGGATACGCCGGTGGAATAGGCTCAATTCAGGACCTTCAGGAACTAGATAAGATGGGGTTCCATTTTGCCATAGTGGGTATGTCGCTCTATGCAGGAGTTCTTAGGGGTGTAACCAGTGTCTAGGTATGTTGAGAAAGTCAGGGAAACCAAGGAGACTAAGGTCCAAGTGAAGCTGGAGCTAGACGGAGAGGGAAAGGTGGAGATCAGAACCCCAGTTCCCTTCTTTGACCACATGCTTCACTCCATGCTCTTTTACATGAAGGTCAACGCCACTATCCTAGGAGAGGATAAGCAGGGTTACGACGATCATCACATAGTGGAGGACGTTGGAATAACCCTAGGTCAGGCCATCAAGGATGCGTTGGGAGACAGGAGAGGGATTAAGAGGTTCTCCAGTGCTGTGATTCCCATGGATGAGGCACTGGTTCTGGTGGCAGTGGACGTTTCAGGAAGGGGATACGCATCTACTAACCTGGACTTGAAGAGAGAGAAGATAGGAGATCTATCCACCGAGAACGTGGCTCACTTCTTCTGGTCGCTTGCAACCAACGCTGGGATCACGCTACACGTGAGGAAACTTGATGGGGTAAACGAGCACCACATAGTTGAGGCAGCCTTCAAGGGAGTGGGACTTGCCCTGGGAGAGGCATGCTCCATTCAGGGAGAGGGGATCAGGAGCACGAAGGGATCACTATGACCACAAGGAGAATAATAGCCTGTCTTGACGTTAAGGACGGAAAGGTGGTCAAGGGAGTCAGATTTCTCGACCTGAAGCTGAAGGGTGATCCCGCTGAGCTTGCCTCTAGGTATGAGGAGGAAGGTGCGGACGAAATAGTGTTCCTCGATATATCAGCCACGGTGGAGGGAAGGAAGACCCTTCTAGAGAAGGTGAGGGAGACAGCAAGCGTTCTATCCATTCCCTTGACTGTGGGAGGAGGAGTGAGGACTGTTGAAGATGTGTCCAACCTGTTGTCTAACGGAGCAGATAAGGTTAGTCTCAACACGGTCGCGGCGGAGAACCCCTCAGTGGTTTCAATGGCTTCGCGGGAATTTGGAGCTCAGGCCGTGGTAGTGGCCATAGACGCCAAGAGGGTTGGAAATGGCTGGAGAGTCTTCGTGAGATCTGGGACCAAGGACACAGGCTTAGACGCGGTGGACTGGGCTAAACGCGTTGAGGAAATGGGAGCCGGAGAGATCCTTCTCACTAGCATTGACAGAGATGGAACCAGGGATGGCTACGACCTAGAGCTCACCAAGGCCGTGGTTAGGGCCACCAAGGTTCCTGTAATAGCCAGCGGAGGAGCTGGAAAACCCGATCATTTCCTTTCCGTGTTTAGGCAAGCTGGAGCAGATGCAGCCCTGGCAGCGGGTATATTTCATGATGGGGTAATCAGGATACGTGAATTGAAGGATTATTTAAAAGATGCAGGAATAGAGGTGAGAACGTGATAAAGAGGGAACTTCCAACAAGGAGAGTACAGTCTTTCTCTCAAGTTCTAGATAAGGTAAATGAGATAGTAGAGAAGGTAAGGAAGGAAGGAGATAGGGCATTGAGGGAATTTGCCCTACAGTTTGACAACGTTAAACTTGAGGAGCTCGTCCTAAGCGAGGAGCAAGTGGCCAACGCAGCTTCCAAGATTAAGCCTGAGGTGAAGGGAGCCATAGATGAGATCTGGGACCAACTGGTTTCGTTCCACGAATTGATAAAGCCTCCCAGTCTAGGCGGCGGGAGCAAGAACGTTGAATACGGAGTCCTTTGGAGACCGCTCGAAAGGGTCGGGATTTACGTCCCTGGAGGGAAAAAGTCCTATCCGTCTACCCTTATGATGGCCGGTATACCTGCTAGGATAGCGGGAGTGGAGGAAATTCATGTGGCCACCCCTGTGAAGGGAGAAATAGATCCTGCCATAGCTTACATTGCCTTCAAGTTAAGGGTTAAGAGAGTTTACCCTGTGGGCGGAGCTCAAGCCATAGCCGCTTTGGCCTTTGGAACAGAGAGCGTGACCAAGGTGGATAAGATTGTGGGACCCGGGAACGTGTACGTCCAGGCCGCTAAGTTCATTGTGAGTCAAGAAATTGGAATAGACGGTATTGAGGGACCAACTGAACTCGTGGTAATCGCTGATCAAACCTCAGATCCAAGGAGTATTGCCCTAGATCTTATGGCCCAGGGGGAGCATGGCTCCTCATCTCTTCTAGTGCTCATGTCCAATTCCGAGGAACTCCTAAACAAGGTTGCCGAGCTTCTTAACGACGAAAACGAGTACTACCTTGTGAAGACGGAGAACTTGGAGACAGCGATAGAACTCGCAAACAAAATAGCGCCAGAACATCTATCCCTTTACACTTCAAGGTCTAGGGAGCTTCTTCACCTGGTTAAGAACGCTGGTGCTATTACCCTTGGAAACACGCCTCCTGCACTCATTGATTACTCTGCTGGACCCGACCACATACTCCCGACCAACGGTTGGGCTAGATTCAGGGGAGGGGTTACGGTTTACGACTTCCTAAAGCCCGTTTCCTATGTGAATGCCGAGAAGGTCGACAAAAAACTAGTCAAGGCAGCAGAGATACTCGCAGAGTATGAAGGGTTTAAGCATCACGCCAAAAGTATAGGTGTTAGGTATGACTGACGTTCTCGAGGAGTTATCAGGTATTATAGCTCAAAGGCTTAGGGAGATGCCGGAGGGAAGCTATACGGCCTCCCTTGCTAAGAAGGGAAAGGGGTATGTGGCCAGGAAAGTGGGGGAAGAGGCCGTTGAGGTAGTCGTGGCATCGCTCTCCGAGGGAAGAGAAAGGGTAGTAAGCGAGACGGCAGACCTCATCTATCACCTTCTAGTCCTCCTTGCCATGGAGGGGATATCCTTGGATGAGGTAAGAGATGAGTTGAGGAGGAGAATGAAATGAGGGCTATCGTTCTCAACTACGGTGTGGGAAACCTGTTCAGCATCTCCGCAGGCCTAAGGAGGGCCGACTTTGAGGTGGAGATCTCGCAGGAACCTAAGGAGGCTGATCTCATTGTTCTTCCTGGAGTTGGGGCCTTCTCAGCTGTGGGAAACTTCATGAGAAAATGGGAAGCTACCCTGAACGACCTTCGACGAAGAGGAGTTAGATTTCTGGGGGTTTGTCTGGGCATGCAAATCATGTTTGAGGAGGGAAATGAGGGCGGTAAAACCAGAGGTCTGGGTTGGTTACCTGGCCAAGTTGACCTGATTAGGGAAGCTCCGAAGCTACCCCACATAGGATGGGATAGCCTCAAGGAACGGAGCCCCTGTATACTGTCGGAGGGACTTGATGGGAAATATGCTTACTTCGTTCACAGCTACGTGGCCTATACGCCTCATCCTCCAGCCATGACTAGCCGTTATGGGGTAGAATTTCCAGCGCTAGTGTGCGATGACGGAGTGGCGGGAACTCAGTTCCATCCAGAAAAAAGTGGAGAAACTGGAAAGATCTTTTTCAATAACCTGAGAAGGTGGCTAAAAGCATGAAGATGGATAGGGAAACTGCGGAGGCCATTGCGTCGAAGTTGAACTATAGACATGAAATGAACACCGTGATTGCTGTTCTACAAGACGTGGAATCCAAGGAAGTACTCATGGTGGGCAACATGAATAGGGAGGCAGTGGTTCTAACCCTGACCACTGGCCTAGTTCATTTCTGGTCCCTTTCCAGGAATAGGTTATGGCTAAAGGGGGAGACATCGGGGAACTTCCAGTACCTCCAAGACTTCAAAATAGACTGCGACGGTGACGCTATTGTAGCTATGGTTAAGTCAGGAGGGCCCGTATGCCACACCGGCAACAGGACCTGCTTTTATAGGGATTCCTCCAATTTTCTGAAGGAGTAGGAATTTTATTCTCTTCAAACATTTAGAAATAGATGGTTTTTAGGAAAAAAAGAATAAAACCTTCGCTAACAATGTATTGTGATTGACATGAGTACACAAACAGTTAACAAAGAAGAGTGGACTAAGAAACTGATGGAAGCCTTGAAAGAGGTTTATGACCCAGAAATTCCAGTGGACATAGTAAACCTGGGTCTGATTTATGACCTAAAGATTTCAGATGAGGGAGATGTCTACCTGAAGCTTGGTTTAACTGCGCCTGGTTGCCCGGTGGTTGACGATCTCGTTTACACCGTGCAGGAAGTGGTAAAGGAGACCGTTCCGGCCAGGAATGTGGATGTAGACATAGACATGGAAACCCAATGGAGCCCCTTGAAGATGAGCTCTGAGGGAAGGGAGAAGTTCAAGAAGCTTTACGGTTACGATATAGTGGAAATGTGGATACAGACCTATGGCCTTCCAGAGGAGCAGAACGCGTCGCAGAATCAGGGATCCTGAACTTCTTTTAATTTCCCGTTAGTTTAGGTGGATAACCTTCACCCAACCGCCATAGAAGATAAAACCTCTTACCTTTTTATTGTGTTGTGTCCTGGAGTTTACTTGAGCTAATACGGAACAACCCAGATTCGTTAATGGAAAGCTTGAGAAAGAGGAATGTTAACCCTCAACTGGCAGAAAAGGCTGTGGAGCTTGACAAGAAATGGAGGGCCATACTCCAAGAGGTCGAGAAGCTTAGGCATGAACATAACGTGGTCAGTTCACAGATTCCGAGACTCTCGCCAGAGGAGAGGAAAAAGAAAATTGAGGAGGCGAGAAACCTACTCTCGATAATAGAGGCCAAGGAAAAGGAACTGAAGACGATAGAGGAGGAGAGAGATAACATCCTGAGGACTTTACCCAACGTGGTTCATGAGAGTGTGCCTGTCGGTCCAGATGATTCGTATAACGTTCCTATAAAGGTATGGGGTAAGTTCAGGGTATACGAAAAGGACGTCAACGAGTTCCTATCACAGGTTAAGGGTCTTAACCCGGATTACGAGATAATCAAGTTTAAGCCTGTGGGTCACGCTGATGAACTTGAGGCAGTACTCAAACTGGGTAATACAGCAAAGGCAGGGGAAGTTGCTGGATCCAGGTTCTACTATCTTTTTGAGGACGTTGCGTGGTTAGAACAGGCATTGATAGCTTACGCCTTGGACGTGATAACCTCGAAGGGTTATTCCCTGGTAATTCCTCCATACATGCTAAGGGGAGAGGTAATACAGTCAGTGATTGACCTAGACACTTTCAAGGACGCAATTTACAAGATCGAGGGAGAAGACCTTTACCTAATAGCCACCGCGGAACATCCCATAGCTGCGCTGTATTTTAAGGAGGAAATAGAGGCAGAGAGGCTCCCCCTCAGATATGTCGGCTTAAGTCCCGCTTTCAGGAAAGAGGCTGGGGCTGCTAACAAGGACCTTAAGGGGATATTCAGGGTTCATCAGTTCAATAAGGTGGAACAATTCATTTTCTCCTTACCTGAGGACAGTTGGAAATTCCATGAGGAACTGCTAGGCAACGCTGAACAGATATTTCAAGGTCTTGAGCTACCATATAGGGTGGTGAATATTGCCTCCGGTGATCTAGGAGCATGTGCAGCAAAGAAATATGATTTGGAGGTGTGGATGCCAGCACAGGCCAAGTTTAGGGAAATGGTGAGCTGCAGTAACTGTACGGATTGGCAGGCATTTAGAATGAAAATAAGGTTTGTGGACAGGAAGAAGAATAGAAAGGGATTCGTGCATACCCTGAATAGCACTGCAGTTGCTACAACTAGGGCAATAACTGCAATCCTTGAGAACAACCAGCTCGAAGATGGTTCAGTGGTTATTCCCAAGGTTTTAAGGCCTTATCTTGAGAGGTTCCAGAGAGCTCCTAAAGACTACATAACACCTAGAAAAAAGAGTTAGGCCTTCATCTGGCTCTCTAGCCAGGCCTCGACTTGCTTCATTCTTCTTTTTGCTACTCTCAGGAACAGCTTCAGCACCATTCTGACCGGGAAGTAGACTGGTCCCTTCATGTAGAAGCTATTCAATATATTTTCAGCCCAATATACGTCGTGCCAGAACACTCTCTTATACAGCTCAATGTGAGAGGGACTTAGCTGAATCCTTGTGAACCAGTCCTTGTTCTTGAAGTATCCCATGGGAACGAAGAACATAGGTACCAGAATGCTCCTGAAAGGCTTGAGATTATCCACGAGCTCTATTGTTCTTATGACGTCATCTTCCTTTTCCTCTGGCAAGCCAACTATCATGGTACCGGCTGGAATTATATTGTGCTCATGCATTATCTTGAAAGCTTCTGCTACTGTCTCAGGGTAGCTCTCGGGCTTGTATGGAGCTGACTTTGCTGGCATTATTTCCTTCGCTAGCCTCGGGGATCCAGTCTCAATCCCAACCTCTACTCCCAGGTAGTTCTGGGATCCGTTCTCATAAATTATCTCAGACAACTTCGAAATAAGGCCGTATTTCTCCTCAGAGAACCTTATGGCAGCTAAGCTTGCGTGGCTCCAAGCAATGGTCTTGTAGTACTTCTTAACCATCTTGTGAAGCTTTATCAATGGCTCAGGCCTGGGCAAGATACCCACTGCCCCGTAAAACAGGACATCATCGCTGTGAATAACCCCATGCCTAACCCCAGCCCTAACGTTCACCTGTAACTCCCTTTCTATCTTTTCCAGCGGATAGTACCTGGTGGGTCTTAGTGTCACTGAACAGAATCTACAGGACCTGGCACATCCTCTCATGATCTCTATGAGTCCATTAACGCTAGCCCCCTTAATGTCAGGGATGTCCTCTATCCCTGGGACGTCTTCTCCACTCACATACATGTACCTGGGGAGGTCCTCATTATCTAGGATCATCTGAGCCAGTTTTCCAATGACCCTTTCCGCCTCACCATCAACTAGGGTATCAATGCCTACCTTTTCTATCATGTCTTCCCTCCAAAGCCATTGCCACACTGACGGACCTCCAGCGATCATCTTCACGCCTCTTTTCTTGGCCTCCTGAACTTCGGGCTTGTTAATTAGCTCCTGGAAGCTCTTGTAATTCACCGGCTCTTGCTTGGTTATTCCCCACCATGTGGATGATGGTGGACCAAACGCGAAATAGTCGTGGTGCGAGAACATGAGAGCCTTGGCGTTTTTGAGATGGGGAGCTAGGTGATCTGGATCAATTATTGCTGCCTTAAACCCCTCATCTATGAGTTTCGCCTCAACCTTTCTCATCCCATAGGGGGCTTCCCACGGTCTGCCAATGTCATCTGTTTTCATTTTGGGACAGGCTAGCCACTTCCACGCAGATTCAGGGACACCCACTGCGGGCCCTGTTCCCAGAAATCCCAGGAACTCCTTACCGTGATGGTTCGTCATCAAACAGCGATCTGTGGTTAAGATGAAGTCGAAGTTCTCCATTTCCTCCCCCTCCTTACTCTAGGCTTTGGAGGAGCTTCTTCAGATCTGCGTCAATGTTGTTCCTATCTATCGTCTTGTAACCGCTTTCGTCAAGGGTCCATTCGTCTCCATTTGCTGTTTTACTTCTTCTAATCATAGTTACGGAAAAAAATCTCTCACCCTTCTCGTTCTTCACCTCTTCAATGAAAAGCTCCTTATTGCCCTTCCTCAGCAAATATTTGTTCGTAGTTTCCGAAATTCTCATAAGTCAATGAATAATGAGATTGCTAATATAATGTTTACGGTGTTAAAGTAGGATATCAAGGGTCATCGAAGAAGCTAAATATTTTATAACATTTAATATTACATAATAAAAGTATTATTCCAAAAGCATGGTATAATTCATATCTCCGTAGAGTGGCCTGTGAAGATAACATGTTGATGATGGAAGAAGGTTGGAGACTGCCCCTATTCCTCTTCGTGCTCTTCCGAACCCTCTAATTCATCCCTCAACAAATCCAGGCCAATTTCCTTATAGTACTCCTCCCTCTCCTGCTCCCATTCATCGTCTTCTCTCCTTCTACCTTCCTTCTCGCTTACGATGGACGTAGTTAACACTTTCCCGGACTTGGACTTATCCTCCTTTATCTGATATGCTTTCCTCGTCTTTTTATCCAATGGTTCCTCATATCCGCACTTCTTACATCTCAGGATTTCCTTGTCACCCTTCTTCGCAGGTAGCATTATACCTCCATCCTTTGGACAGAACTTCAATCAAAACACCATATATTAGGTAAGCCCTAGGATTCCTATTTAAGGATTTTGGGGATACGTGATTTTCATAGAATTTAGATTAATATAAAGAAAAGAATAAAATAGTACAACATTAGTCTAAATCTTAACCCTTGGATCCTCCTTAACCGCATTGAGCACAATACTTGTGTAGGTCCTTTCCACTTTGTTGTTCTTTAGAAGCTGTTTCAGGAAGACGTCAAGATCCTCTACGCTTCTGAACTTTGCAATTAATACCACGTCATATTCGCCAACAACATCATAGACTGCGACAATGTTATCTGTGTTAGCGATCTCCTTTTCAAATTCCACGAGATACTTTCCGTTCACCTTCACCATGATAATTGCGGAAAGCGAATACCCAAGCTTTGTGTAGTCCACGAGGGCAGTGAATCCCTTGATTACTCCCTCCTGGACAAGTCTGGTAAGCCTGTTATGGAGTGTAGCGGGGGATACACTCATCTCCTCGGACAGCCTCCTAAGGCTGACTCGAGAATCCCTTAACAGCTCAATAAGAAGCCTCCTGTCAACTGTATCCAGCTCAACTTTCTTTCTTCCACCGTTTGACATGAAACCCTCCGCTCTTTATGATTTCTAATTAAAAAATTTTTATTCTCCGAAGGAATTGTCATGCAACCTTTGCCTGTGATATACCCTGTATAATTAACTGTACTCCAAAGGCAGCTATGATGATAGCAGTAAACCTACCAGCGGCCACGGTTCCAGTCCTTCCAAGGATCTTTATGAGAAGCGGTCCTATCATGAGCACTAGGTACGTTAGAAGCGCAGCTATCAAACTCCCTATGGCCAGTTCAATGATGCTGTTCTGCACAGATAGCGAGACTAATGCAGTCATGGTACCTGGACCTACGATTAGGGGCGTGGCAATGGGCGTAACGACTGCTTCCTCCAATCTCTTGGACAGGAACTTGAGTTGTTGGAATCCACCAAGAGTATCTATTCCCAGGTATACGAGTAGAATACCTCCTCCTATCTCCAGGGAGTAGGGTTGTATTCCCAAGAATTCTAGAATGAATCTACCTATAACGGAAAAGAGCAAAAGTAATACCACAACCGCAACTTCCACCTTGTTGACAAGGTAGGACCACTTCATGTTTTCTCCGCCCTGAGTGGCCTCCTCAAAGATCGAGAGGATGTAGGGTATAATCGAGAAAGGATCCATCACCGCAAAAACTTTGATTGCAATCACGAGGACGTTATCTATTATCATTGTTTAGTACAGAAAGGATCTCACTTAAAGCATTGCGCTTTTCTTTCTCATTGTTAGTGGATAAGGCAATTACCACGTGAGAAAGAATTCTATACAGTGTAGAAATTTCCTTTCTAAGTCTCGCGTTCTCCTCCTCTAGCTCCTTGGCCTTAGAGTCTAAGCTCTGATAATTCATGTATAGTTCTCCCAATATTGACTCCAGGTCCGATTCCTCGTGATGATGCTCATGCTCATGCTCGTGGTGATGGGTGCTTTCAACTTCCCTTTGTATCTCCTCTATATCCTCGTCTGTTTTAGGTAACTTATCAATTCTGAGTTTCATCCTCATCTCCTCCCTCCGTATCCACGTTTCCAGTAATCTCTCCTTCCTTAATTATATAATTTCCCACACCGAGCCTGAGATAATGTTTCATCACGGTTGAGATCTTGCCCGCAGCCCTAATGGGAATGCACTCTGTCTCTACCTCTTCGCTCGTATCCAGGGTGGCTACAACTTTGGCCATGGTTTTGCTATCGTTACAAAACTCTACGTTCACAGTCTTGACCCTGCCCAGGAACACTAGGTTCTCCATATCCCTGCCTTTCATGTTTATCCTTGTCATTTTTTCACTGCAGATCCTATTACTTCGGTTAGATTTATTCCCATCTCTTGAACCAACCTGTGAAAGTCACGCCTCAAGGTCTCGAACGCCTCAAGTCCCTGGTCAATGATCAGCGTTCCAACTCCCACAACCTTAGCTCCTACCTCCATGAGCTCCAATGCGTCCTCTGCAGAGAAAACTCCCCCTATCCCTATTATCTCTGGTGAGTATTCCTTATATACGTCATGGATCACCCTAACTGCAAGGGGGTGTATACACCTCCCAGAGATTCCACCAGTTCCATAACTGAGTATCGGCTTGGCACTTATCACGTCGACCTTCATTCCCTTCAGTGTATTTATGAGGGTAAGACCATCTGCCCCTCCCTCAAGTGCCTTTCCTGCTAAGTCCTGAACGTTATCCCAGGGTCCTAATTTGACGAAAACTGGTTTCGTGGTTACCCCCTTCACGTCTTTCACTATTTCCTTAACCTGCTGAGCCATATCAGCACCGTAGCTCCTTCTGTTTGGGCTACTCACGTTGATTTCGATGATCTCCGCTAGATCGTTGGCCAAGGACGCGGTCTTCACTATCTCGTCCTTAGAGGATCCGCCGACGCTCACGAAGAGTTTACATCCCACCGGTTTGAGCTCACTAATTCCTGGATTTCCAAGACCTATGGCATTCATGTAACATCCGTCTCCGACTCTGATCAGGGTAGGCGGTCCATGGGGCTCGAGGGGGTGAAGGGTGAAGGTCTTTGTGGTAATGGCAGATGGTTTATACTGTTTACACACGCGTGACATGTACTCCGGAACGTCGGGAATTATCCCTGAGGCGATAATGAGCGGGTCCTCTAGTTCAACTCCTGCCAGTCTCGTCGAATACATTGGATCCCCTCACAGGATAGGAATGTCCCTCTAGATAAGCTACCTTTCCTTCTACAATTGTTCCATACACGGTTGCGTCTAGGGCGAAACCGTCCAGCGGAGTGTGTATGGCCTTACTATACCTGGTGGAGTATCTCCACCTATCCTTTCTAAGGATGACGAAGTTGGCCAGGTAACCCTCCCTTATCTCACCGGCCTTGATCCCCAAGATTTTGCTTGGCCCAGTTGCCGTTAACTCCACGGCCCTTGAGATGGGAAGCACTCCCCTAAACGCGAGGGTGTAAATGAAGGGGAGAGTGAAGGACATTGCCGGGATACCAGGCGGACATACCTCAAATGGTAAACCCTTTTCCCAGCTCGAGTGTGGAGCATGATCGCTTGCGACTGCATCTGCTTCGAATAGGGCTGAGAGCAATTTCCTTCTCTCTGTGATATCCCTGATGGGTGGGTTAACCTTCGAAAGGCAATTCCTCTCCCCGTCAACGAGAAGGTGATGCATGGTTAGGTCTGTTGTGTAGCCCAAGCTCCTTGCAATCCTCAGGGTCTCAAGGTTACTCACATGTGTTATGTGAAACTTTCCCCTGATGAGGAAGAGGGAGGCTATCTCTTGCCAAAGACGCCTGTTACCCCTACCTGGACGTAGTGACATTGGGATTTCGGGATGAAGAATCTTGAGCTTGGGTGAAGAGAATACCCTTTCCACCTCTTCCCTCTCGAGATCCTCAGGGAATACCTTGTACCCTGCTATGGGCATGTTATCCACGTTCTCCTTGGTTACCCCCGAGTAAATACCGTAATCGCACCTCGAATGATTCGCCAGTTCAGCGAGCCTTAGCTTGATAGTTTCCTCGCTGTTGATCACCGGAGAGGTGTTGGGCATATCTACCACAACCCCTATGCCACCGTACACTGCCTCAGAGGTGGCAGAGGCCACGGTTTCCTTGTAAGAAAGCTGAAGTCCCCTAAGGTGAACGTGCATGTCAACTCCAGCAGGAAATATGAGGGAGTCCTCAGGTAGCTTCAGGTCAGGCTTACATTCCCTTCTGGTCTCCCTTATCCTCCTATCAAATCCCACGCAACCCTCCACTATCTCTCCTAGGAAAAGCTTTCCCTTAATCCACAATCCTCTCTACCTCCAGAAAGGGTCCCTCAAAGCACGCGAGGTTTCCCCTTATCTGACATACACCGCAAACCCCTCTCATGCAGTTCATCTTCACCCACCTAACGTAAACTAGTGTACCTTGAGGTAGATCCCTTATCCTCTCCTTGGGCACGGAGGCAATCGTGATATCCCATGCTCTCTTTTTAGAGGGGAAGTTGACATTGCACTGATCAATGCACTCTAAGGTAACGTCAAATCCCTTCCTTCTCGCCTCCCTGAGAGGGAAAAGAACATCGTGATAGAGCTCAGCTGTGGATATCGCCCTAATGTTTCCCAGTTTCAGAGGCCTACCGAAGGGTCCATCCACCAGTACCATCCTGCTACCCATTAGCTTCTGGGCCAATGTCTTGGAATCCACATAAACCTCTATCTCCCCCTCCCTGTAGTCCGAAACCCCCAGCGGAATCTCCCTCTCGCCAATGAACACAGTTACGAATTGTCCCGGTTTCGGTGGGATACCGTGATACTCCAGGGTAAACCTAGTGGAATTAGCCTCCACGTGATACTCAAGGACTCTGGAGATCATCCTAAAATCTGCCTCACGACCTCGTCCTCTGTAAGCCTTGTCTCGCAGTACTCACACGCCAGCTGAAGTGGTCTCCTCTTGAGGGTTCTAAATCTAGTTATTGCCTCTACGTCATTGTTAGTAATGCAGGAAGGATTGGTACACCTTAACAGGCCAACTACCTCTTGCGGTATTTCCTGCTTCCTTTTCCCCACTACTTCATAGTCCTTGATGATATTTATTGTGGCCTCGGGAGCTATTAGGGTAATAAGCTCTGCCTCCTTCTCCTCTATCTCCCTATCCTCTATCTTCAGGATATCCTTCCTCCCCATCTTGGAGCTCTCAGCGTTCATGACTAGGGCAATCCTATACCCTTCTATCCCCTTTATTCCGAGAATCTTGAGAACAGCTAAGGCCCTTCCTGCAGGTATGTGGTCTATAACTGTTCCGTTCCTTATCTTGCTCACTAGAAGACCGCTTTTCAACTCAATCACCGGCCATTACCTCGTGAAGTAACACCGATCTTAGGGGAACCGCGTAGGATGCCTCTAAGAAGTACTTGGCTTGAGGCATAGAGTCGATCCTCCTGTCTATTTCTGAAACCCTTGGGAGGGGATGTAGAATTGCCGACTCCTTTCTCATCCTCTCAACAGTTCTATAGTCGAGACGATAACTTTCCTTTACCTTTTCGTACTCATCCTCGTCTAGAAACCTCTCCCTCTGAATTCTCGTCACGTAGAGCACGTCAAGCTCGCCCACGACATCCTTAACGTCAGTGAGCTCCTTTACAGGGTAGTTTAATTCCTCTAGGATCTCGGCTCTAGCCCTGAGTTGTGGGGGAGAGATCAGGTACACAATCTTGGGTTTAAACAGGGTCAGGATTCTCAACATGCTGTTCACTGTCCTAGCGTATCTAAGATCTCCTAAGAAACCAAAGGTTAGGCCTTCCAGAGTCCCAAAGAGTTTCCTCACGGTGTACATGTCTATTAGTGCCTGTGTGGGATGCTCCCTTTTCCCATCCCCAGCGTTTATCACTGGTTTCTTGGCAACCTCAGCAGCAAACTTCGCTGAGCCATCCAACTTGTGGCGCATGACGATACAGTCAGCGTAGTTCTCCAGCATTCTTATGGTATCGGCTAGGTTCTCACCCTTGGACACTGATGTGGCCTCATCCGAGGAGAATCCTAGGACCTTTGCTCCTGCAGATAGAGCAGCACTTGTGAAGCTTAACGCAGTCCTTGTGCTCGGCTCAAAGAACGCAGTAGCTACTATTTTACCCTCAAGGCTTGGCCTAAACCCGCCTGAAAGAAACTTATCCGTGAGTTCGAAAAGTTGGAGAATCTCATCCCTTGAAAAATCGAGGACCGAAATTACATCTCTCACGTAATGCCCTTCAAACTATTGACTCGAACTATATTTAAACTCTTTTCCTAGTATCTAGACTGGGTTACAATGGATATAGGAGAAGTTCTAGTGAAAAGGAAACTTTTGCTTATTGGCAACTTCGTGTTAACGTCCGGGAAAACCAGTCCCTACTACATTGATCTCAGGAGGTTTCCCAGCTATCCCGAATTTCGCCAGGTAGTGGATGAGGCAATCAAGAAGGTTGAGAAAGTGGATTTCGATTTCATCATGGGCGTAGCAACAGGTGGCGTGCCCCTTGCATCCTTTCTGGCGTGTAGGATGGGCATCCCCATGGGTTACGTCAGGGTAGAGAGGAAGGGATATGGGACCGACAAACTGGTGGAGGGAGAGGTCACTGGAAGGAAGGTTCTAGTGGTTGACGACGTGGCGACGACTGGAGGGTCCCTTGAAAGGGCGTCTGCGGAGATAGTCAGGAGCGGAGGCAAAGTAGTGGGAGCGCTGGTTATCGTGGATAGGGAAGAAGGTGCGTCTGAGAAGTTGAGAAGTCTTGGGATAGATTTCATCTCTGTGTTCAAGATAAGCGATATCCTGAGGTCGCTCTCCAGTACCTTGAGCGAGAACGAAAGAAAGCTCATAGAGGAATACTTGGGTGGAACTAAGTGAACAGGGTGATACTCTCCCTCGACTCGCCCATCCCTGAAGAGACGTTAAGGAAACTTAATGGGAAAGTGGCTGGAATTAAGGTGGGATGGCCTCTCCTACTTAACCTGGGTAAGGAGAAAGTTAAGGAACTTGTGGGCCTCGTTGATGGGATCAAAATCCTCGATCTGAAACTTGCAGACATAGATAACACCATGATATTAATAGTGGACGAGCTAAAGGACATCACGAACTCCTTTATAGCGCATGCCTTTGTGGGAGTGGAGGGAAGTCTTGCCTCCCTTAGCCAGAGGGTCGACCTCTTCTTGGTCCTGTCCATGTCCCACCCAGGGTGGAACGACGCCTTCTATCCGTACCTCAGGGAAGTGGCAAGAAGGGTTAATCCAAAGGGGTTTGTGGCACCTGCAACTAGACCTTCCATGATCTCGAGGGTTAAGGGAGATTTCCCGGACAAACTGGTGATATCTCCAGGTGTAGGCACACAGGGGGCGAAACCTGGAATTGCCCTATGCCATGGGGCAGACTACGAGATAGTGGGAAGGAGCGTGTATCAGTCAGCCGATCCCGTTCGGAAGCTGGAGGAGATAGTGAGGTCCCAGGAGGAGGTTCTGAGTTCCTGTGAAGGAGCAAAAGATCGGGGTTCATGAGACGTCAGTAAGGCTCGCCAAGCTTTCTAATCTCGTGAATAAGGCAGAGGAGATTTATGAGGAGAATGATATAACATGTACCACAGATCTGGAGGAGCTTTTTTCCGAGATCCCGCTTGAGGGAGTCAGATCAGGAAAAGGCCCATATCCCTACACTGTGCTCTATCGTGAGATCTTCTTGACGCACTTGAATTTCCTAAAAGAGGTTTTCATGGATTACTCCAAGAGAACAATGGGGAATGGTGTGGAGTTCATCTCCTTCACTCTGGATACAGGGGAGTACGTGATCTTCGAGGGGGAGGAGAACAGGGTGAGTTTGCCCATGCCCCACGGTATCACGTCGGCCCATACCCACCCAGGTATTTGCCTTTTCTCACACCCCGATCTGGAGACTGCCGATAACTTGTTCATAAAGGGGTACTTCAGTATAGGCGTTATGAATCCAGAATGTGCCCTAATTGTGTACAGGAACGGACCTTACACCATTGAAGATAGAGATGCGTTGATTTCACTGGCAAACAAGGTGAAGAAGGCTAAAAGACTCGAGGATCTAACGACTGCCTATAACTCGTTTAGGGCTCCCAACCTGGTCATGTCATTGAATAGGTTCTAGGATTCAATAGTCTTAGTTTTTGCCAGCAGGTTTATGGTAGTCTCAGCAAGGTCCAAAGAATACCTGCTAATCCTCCTGAAGGAGTCCGTGATAAGTAAGAGTGAGGGTTTCATGGCCTCACTTGACCTAAAGATTGTCTCCGTGACCTTCTTATGCTCTATGGCTAGCTCGTAATCTTGATCGATGATCTTGTTAGCTATCTCCCTCTTGCCGTTTAGAAATGCCCTAGTGGATTCCTTGTAAACCTCAAGAACCTTGTTCCCAAATTCCAGTATTGGCTGAGGCGTTTGTGGACCAACTTCTAGTGTCAAACCGGAGATCCTACTTGCGTGATCTGCTATCCTCTCAATGGATTTTACCGCGGAGTAAATGTCCACGATCTGGGTGGCATTGTAACCTTCCTCTTCAAGTATCTCAAATGAACTTATGCTTAGAGTGAGTTGTCTAGCTACGTAAAAGTAGAACCTATCCACCTCGTCGTCTCTCTCCTGGACCTCCTTGGCCATCTCCGCGTCGTTATTCCTCAGGGCGTCAAGAGTATCCTTTAACATGTTCTGGGTGATCACGGCTGCCCTGTTTATGGCCCTCGAGATTGGCAGATCCTTTTCGTTAACCAGGAACTGAACAGTCAGGTTTGAGTTGTCCTCCTCTATAACCTCAGCCCCAAGCAATCTTTTCCTTACGCTGTCCTTTACCATGGCCCTATCCTCAGCCTTCATCTTGGGGCATATCAGTGAGACTATTGTGAAACCAGCCATGTAATACGCGATGAACTCCCTAACTGCGAAGGTTGGCCTCAAATTTTCACATGTAATGGTTGCCCTGTTCTGCTTGGTGTCCTGTGGAATCCCCTTAGGGACTAGGAGA
Organism: Metallosphaera sedula DSM 5348; assembly: GCF_000016605.1. Classification (NCBI taxonomy): domain Archaea; kingdom Thermoproteati; phylum Thermoproteota; class Thermoprotei; order Sulfolobales; family Sulfolobaceae; genus Metallosphaera; species Metallosphaera sedula. Next base: position 1,905,989 of record NC_009440.1, read on the forward strand.
AGCCTAAAGTTGTTGTCCTGAATTACCTCAACTTCATCCCCTGGGTTTAAAGATAGCTGTCTTACCCAGGACTTAGGTAAGGAGATGATATAAGTGGATCCCCCTGTTAATTGGATCCTTCTTGACGATCTGCTCTGCATATCATATATAGAACTATATATATTTAAGCTTGTGCACCGACTTTAGTCTTGTTTCTACTGTTAACTATATTTTCACTTTCCTTAAGGATCGTCTTGGCTTCCTCCCTAGCCCTTATTCTCATGGGTTCGGGCACCTCCACAGAGGCATAGAAGCCGGAATAGAGTTCGTCCAAGAGCATGCTTAGTTCTGTGCTTAGGAGTGGAGTAACTCGTCTGAACTCCCTCAACGCCTCTATTAGGTTGACCATGTCCTGGGATACATAGTCTATATAGACAAGGGTCTCAAGTTTGAGCTCAACCATCTCAAGTAGAACATCCAACCTATCCATGTAGTTCAGTATATTTTCTAGCTGTTCCGATTCCTTAGCGTACTGTTCTGCCAAGGTAGCGAATTTAGTCGCGTTGTTGGCAGAAAGTCTCTTGAACTGTTCTGCCCTAGCACTGAGCCTGTTCTGCCATAGCCTTATCTTCCCCCTGGCAATCTTAACGTCAACTAACAGTCTCTGGAGGTCCCTTTTCATGCCATTAGTATTGTGGCATAACGCTTAAGAGAGTTTAGGGTTGTTTCCTAGTAGTCTTAGGCATCTTTATATCGGAAATTAGCTCGTTGAAGACGTCTATGTACATCATGAACGACTTACTTGGTTTATATAGTGCACCGTAACCTGAACCCTCTCTGGTTATGATCATGTTCTCCATGAGAACGTCCAAGTGATGCTGGACCGTCTTGTAATCTAGAGAGAGGAGATTGCTCAGCTGGTTTGCGTTTAGGGGAGACTTGAGGAGCGCATTGACAATCCTAATCCTAGTATTACCTCCCCTTGACGCTAAAAATAGAAAGATGAAAAGCTTCTTTACCTGTCTCCTCTCTCTATCGTCACCCATTTACATGTTTACTAACGATTCAATACTTAATATATCTCTCCATGAGTTAGTCTCTGTATTGCTTCGCCAATCACTTCGCTCACAGTGGGATGGGAGAAGGTAACCGAGTACAATTGGGTGGTGGTGATCCCAAGTTCCATGGCCAACGCCATAGTGTTGATGACCTCAGTAGCTCCCTCTCCTATCATGTGCGCTCCCTCAATCTTGTTTCCTGCAACTACCAGCTTAAGGAACCCATCGGTCTCATTGAGGGTCCAGGCCCTAGGTATGTCTCTCATCTCGACCATTATTTCCCTGGCCTCTATTCCCGCCTTCTTCAGGTCGTCGAGGGTCTTTCCCACTGTTCCTATTTCCATGTCTGCGAAAATTGAAGACGGGATATACTTCGGCATCTTGCTTTCCTTCCCTCCTATGTTATCCCCCGCAACAATTCCCTGCCTCCAGGCCTTAGTAGCGGATAGGGGAACACCAGCCACGTCACCTGCAGCAAAGACCTTGGGATTGGTGGTCCTTCCCCTTTCATCAACCTTCACGTACCCCCTCTGATCCGTCTCAACGCCAATCTCCTTCAGGTTCAGGTTCTCAGTGCTGGCTTTCCTTCCTATGGTGACAACTGCTAGGTCACCCTCCACCTCCTCAGAGGCATTGGGCAAGTTAACGGAGAACTTCACTGTACCCTCAGAGTTCACAATCTTCGACTTGGCGTTGAGGTATATCCTGATACCCTTTTCCTCTAACCTCTTCTTAGTAGCTGAGGCCAGATCCCTATCAAATCCAGGGAGTAACTGGGGCATCAACTCTAGGATTGTTACCTCCTTGTTCAGGGCCCTGAACAAGGTCGCAAGCTCAACCCCTGCAACCCCTCCACCTACGATCACTATCCTGTTCTTTATCTCCTTCAAGTTCATAGCAGTCCATGGATCCAAAACGTTCCTCCCATTGAGGGGAAAATCGGGTAAGGAAAGAGGAACCGACCCCGTAGACAAAACAAGATGGTCACCTGTTATAGTCCTTCCGTCTACCTCCACCTCTCCCTGGGCCTTTATCTTGGCGTTGCCCTTGATCACCTTCACATTCCTGGCGTTAAGGTTGTGCTCCATTCTATCCTTAATTGCAGTTATTATCCTTGCCTTGTTCTCGTTGAGTTTAGCATAGTCCAAGGTTGCCGAGGACACTATCCACGGAGAGGAGGAGACCCTGTTTACCGTTTTCACTGCGTCGATGAGGGTTTTAGATGGTATGCATGCCCTATTTATGCATTCCCCTCCCACCTGATCCCTCTCAACTAAAGCCACTGACTTGCCGAGTTCTGAAGCCCTTAGAGCAGCAGATACACCTGCCACTCCTCCGCCTATTACTATTACATCAAAGTCCATGGTCACTACTCTTACGAGAGAGTATAAAGGCTTTTAACTTCCTGAGGGCATGTGAGGCATCCTCGTCCTTCACGAGGTGAAGGCAGTGGAGTGCCACGTATTCGAGTTCCGTGTAAACTCCGTGCTTCTCGTATATATCCTCAAGGGAGAGATTAAGATCTAGGTAATCCCTAGCAAAGTCTGGATTACAGTCGTAAGCTAGCTTCAGGAAAGCAAGGAACACAAGTCTCTTCCTTTCTCCTCTCTCCAACACCACCTGAACCTCTAGGGGAATTTCACCTAGCTCAGCCAGGCTATCTGGATCAATGGACTCAACTTTAACCCTGTACTCCTCTCTCTCACGGTAGAGTTCCACAACTTCCCTAGCTTTCATGTGTTACTTAGGGAGGGTGGGAATTTAGCCTTTACAGACTAGATGTAGGGGATGAACCTGCCCCCCAAGAACTCTTATTTTGTTAAACAAGTAAAGTTGCTATGGTTAATGATTCCGAATGGATAAGGTTCAAGGAGGAAGCTAGGGCCAGACTGCTTAGGGATAGGGAGATAGGGTATCTGGACCCTGATATCTGGGATCTTCTAGAGGCCTTCATGGGGAGGGAGAAGACGTTTACCTACAGTAGTTGCAGTGGGAGAATAACCGTCATAGATTCCTTCTACCCATGGAGCAGGAAAGACTCCTCGGTCATATACAAGAACCATCTCATGCTTCCAAGCGACGAGTTGCTTAGGATAATTGAGAGGAAACACATGAGAAGGTTGTGGCTCATTGTCCAAGGTCCTATTCTTCACGCTTACACAAAGGACTACGAGGAGGCATGGACTATTCTGAAAACCGCTAGAGAAGTTGGCTTCAAGCACAGCGGAATCCTAGTGGAGAATCGCAAGGGAGTCCTGGTGGAACTCAGAACTGGGATAAGGATGGTCCACCTCCTAAAGGACAAGGTTCCCCCAACCCTGGAGGAAATGGAGGAAATTGTTAAGGTAGCAAACGAGATCCTTGCCAAGGGGAAGGAGAAGAAGGATCAGTTAAGGGAGGCAATTCTATCTATAGGAAATAATTCTGTGAAGTTGGGGGAGAACCCTGAAGGGGAGTCCCAGCTCCATAACAGCGTCTGACAGTTCCTTGAGAGCTTGAATGTAGTCCTGTCTATTACCGTCTGGTTGAACAATGACCTTCTCGGGATCTATCCTGTGCTCCTCAACGAAGTTCTTCACCTCCCTGAGGTCCCTATTGGGTTCTACTATGACGAACTTATAATATGTGGCCCAATCCTCGGAGAAGTCATACCTTAACTTATGCCCCGAGTTAGATAGTTTGGGGGACACGGAGAACACGTCCACAATCTTCCTCAGCTCCTGTTTTGGCTTTATCGTTCCGTTCGTCTCCACAGCGACGTTGTAACCCAGGTTCTTCAGGGTTGAGGCTAAGGGCAAGATGTCCTGCAGAAGAGGTTCTCCGCCAGTGATTGTGGTCCACTTAACGGACCTGCTCAACTTGCCAGTTATTTCCTCAAGTTCCATGGGTACGCCGTCCTCCCTTATCCACGAGAACTTGGTGTCGCACCAAACGCAACGGAGATTACATCCAGCTAACCTCACGAAGTTTGAGGGCTTTCCTATGACTAGTCCTTCCCCCTGTATCGACGTGAATATCTCAACAATCCAGTACCGCACTTGGATCTTGTGAAATTGACTTAAGCCAGTTAAAAATCTCCCTCTTTAGCTCAGGGATTCCCGTTCCCTGTTCTGAACTAATCTCCAGGACCTTGTCCCCCACCCGCGATAGTATCTCTCTCCTCATGTTTTCGTCAACAGCATCTATCTTGTTCATGGCAAGGATTACAGGTTTGCCCAGTGACTTCACTTCCCTCATGATGTTGAGTTGCTCGTCAGCCCCATAAATTGAGGAAGTTGATACGTCAAAGAGGAAGACGATGAGACCGTTCAGGTTCCTCAGCGCGTTCACTGCCTTCCTCTCTATAACGTTCCTTTCAGCGTCAGGCCTATCCAGAATTCCAGGAGTATCTATCACCTGAACCTTGACACCGCAGTCCATGTGACCAACGTGAATCTCCTTGGTAGTGAAGGGATAGTTAGCTATCTCAGGCCTGGCAGAGGATATCTTAGAAACTAACGTGGATTTCCCAACGTTTGGAGGTCCAGCAACCATTACCGTGGGAAGCTCAGGGTCTATTGCCTTTCCCTTGGATACTACTGTAACGACCCCAGAGATCCACTCAACGCACTCGTTCATCCTCCTCAAGATGGAACTAGCCCTGCCAAATCCAGCCCTCATCAAAGAGTTCGCTTTCTCCTCAGGTTCTCTCTTGATCATTACCATGTATTTCTCAAGCATGCGTTGAGCCATGTTCGCGTGTCTGGATATTGCGGAGAGGCACATCTTCACCCTATCAAGGGATCCAGAGGCTATCTCCAATGACGTTTTATAGAAGGGGTGAAGTTCGTCAACTCTTGGGAAGGCCCTCACGAAATTCACGTAAACCTCTATTCTGTCCCTATAGTCCTTTAACCTCCTTATCTCCCTCTCCTTGACGGTCTTCCCTCCTATGGAGCCGAGCCTCTTTGCCTCAGACTCCACGAAGCTGTCCACGCTGGGTAAGGGTCTAAGCCTCTCAAAGGGATTTAACATATCCTAGTACCTGGGGGCACGTCCCCATCAGGCGCGAGAAGAACTGGCTTCACGCCCTTTTGCTCATCTTCTTTACATCCTGCTGCCAGGATCATTCCCTGACTTTCATATCCCCTTATCACCCTGGGCTTCAGGTTGGTGAGCACTATCACCCTCCTGTTCACCATTTGCTCCGGCGTATAATATTCAGCAATTCCAGATATTATCTGTCTTGTCTCCCCTCCAAGATCTATCTTGAGCTTTAGAAGCCTGGTCCCCTCTATCCTTTCTGCCTCCACAACAACCCCAACTTTCATCTCGACCTTTTGAAAATCCTCTATTGTGATTTCCATGCGTGAACCAGTACTCCTATCGTTTAATAGCTGAGTTTACTTGTTCAAGTAAATGTTCAACAGGGTTAGAGACGAATTTTTAAGCTAACTACGTAAATGTTGTTATGGAGAAAATTTCAGAGGGAAAGACAAAGGAGGTCTTTTCCCTTGATAACGAGCACGTTCTCCTTAGGTTCAAGGATTCTGTAACGGCTGGGGATGGGGCGAAGGCGGATATAATAGATGGAAAGGGCATCCTAAACGCCCAGACCTCAGCTCTACTCTTCAGGTTACTGGAGAGAGATGGGATTGAAACACATTACGTGGGAATGAAGGATGAGAGAACCATGATTGTCAAGAGGCTGGCCATGATACCAGTCGAGGTCGTATTGAGGAACTACGCCACGGGGAGCATCGTAAAGAGGTTACCCATAAAAGAGGGGGAGGCCTTTAACCCTCCCATTGTCGAGTTCTTTCTCAAGGACGACGCGCGTCACGATCCCCTTCTCAACTATCACCACATGAGACACCTGAAGCTCATGAACGAGGAAGAGGCCAGACTTGTGGAGGAGGTCATGGTGAGGGTTAATCAAACGCTGTCGAAGGTGATCTCCAAGATGGGTCTAATCCTATACGACTTCAAGTTGGAGTTCGGGAGAGTCAACGGTAGACTAGTGGTGGGAGACGAAATCTCCCTGGATTCCATGAGGGTGAGGGATCCCACAGGAAGGATCCTGGATAAGGACCTCTACAGAAAGGGGTACCCCCTGGATCAAGTGAAGGCATCCTACGTGGAATTTCTAGATAGGCTGAGGTCTGTAGCATGATGTACAAGGTTGAGTTGATAATACTTAACAAGGATGGAGTGAGGGACCCAGAGGGGGAGACACTTAAGCGCTACGTAATCGACTCCACAATGCCCGGGAAGGTTGCTGATGTAAGGGTGGGTAAAATCGTTGTTGTAACCATGGAAGCCTCATCTAGAGAAGAGGCAGAGGATTTGACGAGGAGACTTGCTGAGAGTAAGAGGTTGTACAATCCCATAGTTCACAAGATTGTGGTGAGGGCTGAGCGCGTTGAGGACGGCAGTAATTAAGTTTCCAGGCACAACGTGCGAGCTTGACGTCGTGAAGGCCCTGAAACAGGTGGGCGCGGAAGCAGAGGTAGTCAAATTCAACTCCCTTGACCCAGATAGGTATGACGGCGTAGTCATCCCTGGGGGTTTCAGTTTCGGCGATTATCTAAGGGCTGGAACCATTGCCGCCAACAGTGAAGCCATGAAGGGAATAAGGGAGATGGCCGATCAAGGAAAGCTTGTCTTGGGTATATGCAACGGATTCCAGATTCTAGTGGAATCGGGACTGCTCAAGGGAGCTCTTCTCCCCAACCTTAACCTTAGGTTCATTACCAAATGGGTTAGGATAAGGGTCAGGAGAAAGGATACCCCATTCACCAAGGATAGCAAGGACGTACTTTTCATGCCCATAGCGCACGCTGAGGGGAGATACTACTTGGACGATGAGGAGCTAGCGTCTAGGCTATCGGTTTTCCAGTACGTTGATGAAAGGGGAATGCCCTCTCCCCAGGCGAACCCCAACGGTTCCATCCTAAACATAGCTGGGGTGACAAATGAGGCAGGGAACGTCCTTGGGTTGATGCCACACCCAGAAAGGGCTTCCTTTCCCTCTATTTCCCCAGACGGGTCAAGGGACGGACTCGAGATACTGAGGGTGTTTGGGAAATGATCCTCACGTTATCCAAGACTGAGATGGAGGTAGTGAGGAGGGTTCTCGGGAGGGAACCCAAGGAAGCTGAGTGGAAGCTTGTGGATGCACTTTGGTCGGAGCATTGTTCCTACAAGAGCTCGAAGGTATTCCTTAGGAGCTTGCCCAGTACAGGTCCCAACGTGATAATGAGCGTTGAGGACTGGCAGGACGCCGGTGCCGTGGACGTGGGTGATGGTCTAGCCCTGGTCCTCAAGGTTGAGAGCCACAACCATCCCTCAGCCATAGATCCCTTCAACGGTGCAGCTACGGGAGTTGGGGGAATCCTAAGGGATATCATAAGTAAGGGAGCGAAACCCATAGCCCTCCTCGACATGATAAGGGTTGGCAAACTGGATGACAAGGGGAAGTGGCTACTCAAGAACATAATCTCAGGGATAGGCTTTTACGGGAACAGCGTCGGGGTACCTGTAGTCGGAGGAGAGCTGTCCTTCGACGAAACGTATAACGATAATCCGCTCGTGGACGTGGCCTGCGCAGGTATAGTGAGCAAAGACTCCATAGTCCCCAGCGTGGTTCGGGAGCCAGGTCTCAGGCTCGTGTTGGCAGGCTTCACTGGACTTGACGGTCTAGGGGGAGCCTCGTTTGCCTCTAGGAAATTGAGCGGAATGGATGAGATAGGGGCAGTTCAGATAGCTGATCCCTTTGCGGGGAAGATAATCATTGACGTAACCCTTGAGATCGCCAAGGAGGTTGAGGCAATAAAGGACCTCGGTGGTGGGGGACTAGCAGTTGCCGTTACTGAGATGGCCAACGGATTGGGGGCAGTGGTTAACCTGGAGAGGGTACCACTGAGGTTTGAGTACCTCTCGCCAGAGGACATCATAATATCCGAGACCCAGGAGAGAATGCTCTTTGCGGTGAAGCCCGAGAAAGTGGAGTCCGTGTGCGCCAAGTTCAGGGAGTACAACTACCCCTGTGAGGACATAGGCGAGATCACGGCCGAACCCAAGGTGAGGTTCCTGTATAATGGTGAGCCTGTGGCGGAGCTACCCTCAGACCTTCTCCTATCTCCCCCACTCAATGTCTGGCCAGCTGAGAGGAAGCCGAGGAAAAGAGAGCCTGAAAGGGAAGTCGCCCTAGGCGAGGCACTGAGGGCAGTCCTCACACATCCTGACCTTGTGAGCAAGGAGTGGGCCTACTCCCAGTTCGATTACGAGGTGGGGACGTCCACCGTGGTGAAGCCTGGACAGGGTGACAGCGCGGTTGTGGAGTTGCCCAATGGGAAATACCTGGCGCTTAAGGGGGATGCAAATCAGGACCTATGTGCCGAGGACGCTTACGAGTGCGGTAAAGCCATAGTAGCAGAGGCCTACAGGAATCTGGCAACAGTTGGGGCGAGAGGAATAGCCCTTGTGGACCATCTGCAGTTTGGCGATCCAAGGAAGCCTCACGTCTATCAGGACTTCATTGACGCTGTGAGGGGAATATCGGAGGCTTCCAAGTTCTTCTCGATACCCGTTGTGGGCGGAAAGGTCTCGTTCCACAACGAGGATAAGAACGGTAATCCCATAAAGCCTACACCCCTGGTGGTGATGGCTGGGCTAGTTGAGGGCAAGCTGGCCAGAAATAGGGTAGAGGAAGGAGATCTAGTGCTAATTGGGGAGACTAGGAACGAGCTGGCTGGAACCCTTTTCTCCAGGATATTTGGAGGAGGAGGCGAGGTGGCCAAAACCAGATTAATGGAGGACCTAATAGCGTCGAACCTGGTAATAAAGGGAATAAACGAGGGTAAGATAACTTGGAACAAGGATGTCTCCAAGGGCGGTCTAGCCGGAGCACTTCTCCCAATCCTAGCTAAGGGATTCTCCGTGAGGATCTCCTCCTCCCAGGTAATCGGTACCTCAAATCTCCTGGGCAAGATGTTCTCGGAGAGCGGTGGAAGGTTTCTAGTCCTCACCAGTGATCCGCAGTGGTTCATGTACCAGGCTGGCAGGATGGGAATACAGGCGTTGGCCATAGGGAAGGTGACCAAGGATGGGAGCAAGCTCGTTCTAGATTACGAGACCTTTCCCATGGACTCTATCGTGGAGAACTACTACTCCTTTCTGGAGGGATCGCTATGAACGCAAGGGAACACTGTGGAGTTTTCGGGGTTGTCGGGCCTGACTCCACGAAGCTTACCTTTGAAGGACTAAAGCTCCTCCAACATAGGGGTCAGGAATCCGCAGGGATTTCCTGGATAGATGGGGACAGGATACAAACTAGGAAGGGCCTTGGTCTTGTGGGTGAGGCCCTAGATCCCAAGGAGATAGGGGAGTCGCTCTTTTCCATAGGCCACGTGAGGTACTCAACCACAGGCTCCACTACCCTACAGGAGGCTCAGCCCCTCGACGACGGCTTCATTGCTGTTTCCTTTAACGGTACCATAACCAACCACTTCCAGAACGGAGACTTTTCCACTGACACCGAGTTTATCTTGTCCTTCCTTAGGAACCAGCTGTCTCAAGGGAGAAGCCTGGAGAGCTCCGCGAGGGCATTCATGGATGTGGCCGATGGAGCCTTCTCCCTCCTGGTTCTCTCCTCCAAGGGCGAAATTTTGGCAATGCGGGATCCGCGTGGCTTCAGACCTCTCGTTATAGGCGAAATAGGGGATAACAAGGTGGTCTCCTCTGAGGACTCAGCAATCAAGCAGTTGGGTGGAAGGGTCATCGGTTTCGTTCACCCAGGGGAGATAATTAAGATAACCAGGGATACAGTGGTCAGGGAGAGGGTCTCCTCCCTTCCGACGACTACGTGCGCCTTTGAATACATTTATTTCTCTAGAGCCGATTCAGAGATAGACGGAATCTCGGTCTATGCATCCAGAATTAAGTTAGGGGAGTTGCTGGCTAGAAATCACCCAGCCAACGGAGATGTGGTAGTGCCTGTGCCAGACTCGTCCAGGCCCATAGCCCTGGGCTTCTCTAGGACCAGCGGTATACCCCTAGAGGAGGCACTGGTAAGGACCATCTCTTCAAAGAGGTCCTTCATCATGCCTTCCGACGAGAAAAGGAACGAGGTGCTTAAGGAGAAGTTCGGCATTGTGGAGTGGGCCGTCAGGGGAAAGAGGGTTGTACTCGTTGACGATTCCATAGTCCGCGGGAATACCATGAAGAGGATAGTGAACTCGCTTAGAAGCGCGGGAGCGAGGGAGGTTCACATTAGAATTGGATCCCCCATGATTAGGTTTCCCTGTTACATGGGAATCGACTTCCCTAGAAGATCTGAGCTTGTGGCAAACATAGGAGATGAGAGGGCCATAGCCCGTGAGCTTAACGCGGATAGCGTCGAGTACCTTTCTGTGGAGGAAATGGTTCAGGCCATAGGCAGAACTACCCTATGTAAGGCCTGTTTCACAGGGGAGTATCCCCTCAAGGGGAAATATGACCTCTCCGCTCTGGAGAGCGTTTTCGCAAGGTGATAAAATGGCAGGAATAGTAGGTCTCCTAGCCTTCGATAAGGTATGGAACGTGTCCAAGTTCCTATACTACTCCATGGTTGGGCTCCAACACAGGGGCTACGCCTCAAGCGGAGTGGTAATGCTAAATCAAGACATGAGATCAGTGGTGAAGGATGTATCCCCAGAGGACCTAGAGTTTCAGCTGGAAGGATGGGCAGGGATAGGATATACGGGGTCAAGGAGGGGTTACCCCATTCACAACGACGAGGTTGCCATCGCAGTGGACGGAGTTCTGAGGGACCCAGAGAGCTTCCTTAAGGCTTTCACGAAGGACAGGGAGAAGGCACTTGAGGAGGCAAGGGGGGCGTTCTCCCTTGTTGCCATGACCAGAGACGGTGAGATCGTGGGATATAGGGATGAGACCGGTGTTAGACCACTGAGCCTGGGAGGTTTCGGGTTCGATATGGGCATAATTGCGTCGGAGCCAGTGGCAATGTCGGTGATAGGGGGCGATTTCAGGCGAGAAATACAGCCTGGTGAGATGGTAACCATTTCGAGCCTCAACGTTAAATCAAGGCAGATCAAGGAACCGAGGAAGGCTTACTGCTCCATTGAATACGTTTACCAAGCGAGGATAGATAGCCAAGTTAACGAGAATAGCGTGTATGAGACAAGGGTGAGAATCGGGGAACAACTGGCAGAGGAGAAACCCATCAAGGCCGACACTGTAATAGGGGTTCCAGACACTGCACTCCCCTTTGCCGTGGGATACTCCAGGAAACTTGGTCTTCAACTAGACCTGGGCTTCACAAGGACTGGTAGCCCCATAAGGACCATGTTGGCCTCGGATAGTTTCCTCAAGATAGTGGGAGTACAACTGAAGCTGAACCCGATCAAGGGGGCGGTCTTTGGGAAGAGGGTCGTCCTCATAGATGACTCTATGGTCACGGGCACCACGCTGAAAAACACCATAATGAGCCTCAGAAGGCTTGGAGCCAAGGAGGTCCACGTTCTCATAGGCAGTCCCAAGCTCATCTCGGCTTGCCCCTACGGTATAGAGGTCCCAGAGGACAAGGAGCTTATAGCAGCAAATCTCTCAGAGGAGGAGATAGCAAAGGTTTTAGGGGCTGACTCGATTCACTGGTTATCCCTTGAGGGGCTATTTAAGGCAATATCTAGATCCACCCTGTGTACTGGGTGCATGACAAAGAAGTATCCGAAGGTGATCTGAATGAAGGTTCTACTTGTGGGAGACGGAGCCAGGGAACACGCGATGGCAGAGGCCCTAGCCAACTCTCCGCAGGGGTATAGGGTGTACGCCCTATCCTCCTACGTGAACCCAGGGATCAGGGAGGCCGTGAACAGGACTGGTGGAAAGTACGTTCAAGGCAACATAAACTCAAGGGAGGACGTAGCTAAGGCCATTCGCGAGTTCAACCCTGACTTTGGAGTGGTCGGGCCAGAGGATCCACTCTTCCACGGAATAGCTGACGAGTTTAGGAGGAATGGAATACCAGTTGTAGGCCCCAACAGGGCAGGGGCTGAGATAGAGCGGTCCAAGGTGTGGATGAGACAACTCATGTGGAAGTACAAGATAGATGGTAGGTTGAGGTTTAGGAGCTTCACCAGTCTCGAGGAGGCCTCACGGTTCATTGTGGAATACGGTGGATCAGTTGCCGTAAAGCCTGCAGAACAGGTTGGAGGAAAGGGAGTTAAAGTAGTTGCGGATATTCAGGCTTATCTCTCTAACGAGAAGAGGAGGGCATTAAGCAAGAGTGTGGATGAGATAGGCTCCCTCGTTAAGAACGAGGTTAAGATTATTATTGAAGAGAAAGTGGACGGACCAGAGTACACCCTCCACGTTCTCACTGACGGACATACCTTTCTACCGCTCCCGCTGGCACAGGATTACAAACACGCGTACCAAGACGGAATAGGCCCCGAGACTGGCGGTATGGGATCAGTGTCAGGTCCAGGGAGACTCCTTCCCTTCATTACCGAGGAAGAGTACGAGAAAACGCTCAAGATAGTTCAGGACACGGCAAGGGCCATTCGCGAGGAGACTGGGGAGCCCTACAGGGGATTCATCTCCGGGCAGATGATGCTCACAGAGTTATGGGGACCAACCGTGATAGAGTTCTACTCCAGGATGGGAGATCCAGAGACCTCTGCGATCATACCCAGGATATCCTCAGACTTCGGTTACTTACTACAGTTAACTGCTGAGGAAAAGCTGTCCCAGGCTAAGCTTGAGGTGAGGGAGGACCCCACGGTGGTGAGAGCTATCGCCCCCCTTGGCTATCCACTGAGAAGGGAAATGGCCACTGGGAAGGAGATTTTCCTCGACGTTAACTCCATGAGGGAGAAGGGATGTCTAGTGTACTTCGGCTCCGTGTCATATGAAGGTGGGAAACTGATCACGAGGGGATCTAGGGCACTGGAGCTCGTGGCCTTCGGGGACTTTGAGGAGGCCTCCAGGAAGCTGGACACATGCACCAAGATGATTTCAGCCAACACCGAGCTGGTGTATAGAACTGATATTGGCAGAACCCTTGGGGAGCAGGCCGAGAAGGCGGAGATCGTGAGATACTCCTACCAGAACAGGATTAGGAGGAACTCCCTGGGCGTATCAGCGGACTGGGCACCAAATGGTGGTTTATGGTGAGTGAGTACAAGGATGCCGGGGTTGACCTAAATAAGTTGAAGGAGATACACAGGGATATAGCTTCCGCGATCTCCTCAACGTACAGGAGAACTGTGCTGGGGGCAGGGCACTACTCTGGTGTTGTGGAGATAAACGGGTTGAAACTCGCAATTCACGTGGATGGGGTTGGCACCAAGGTTATCCTTGCCAAAAGGGCCAGAAAATATCGGAGCGTCGGGATAGATTGTGTTGCCATGAACGTGAACGATCTCATTAGCATAGGTGCTAAGCCCATTGCCCTAGTGGACTACATTGCCATGGACCAGCCATCCGAAGAGGTGATATCAGAGATAGTCCAGGGACTGGTGCAGGGAGCCAAGGAGTCTGACACTGAGATAGTGGGAGGAGAGACGGCAGCGATGAAGGATGTGGTGAACGGCTTCGATCTGTCCTGTACCGCGCTGGGCGTTGTGGATAAACTGAAGACTGGGGAAGAGGTTTCTCCCGGGGACGTGATTATTGGGCTAGCTAGTAACGGAGTTCACGCCAATGGCTACTCCTTGGTCAGGAAGCTCCTTGATGAGGGGAAGCTATCGTGGAAGGATTGGGAGGAGGAGCTCCTGAAACCCACCAGGATCTACGTTAAGCCTGTCCTCGAGGTTCTGGAACTCATCAAGGCAGCTGGACACATCACGGGGGGTTCCTTCAGTAAGCTCAGGAGGATAACCAACTACTCACTGGAGTTGACCCTCCCAGATCCACCCCTGATCTTCAAGACCATTGAACAAGCTGGTATTTCGCACGAGGAAATGCACAGGGTCTTCAACATGGGTATTGGCATGGTAGTCTTTGTGGATAGAACCAACGCCGAGGATGTTCTTAGGAAATTAAACCCCTATGTCCCATCACAGATTATTGGCGAGGTTAAGGACAACGTTGGTCAGATCAAAATTACCACGTATAAGTCCCAGGTTCTTTATTTATAGAATTTTATCAATCCCTTTTAAACTCTGAATGTTAAAGCAGTTTCTAGTGGCTAAGTATGAAGCCAGTTGATATAAAATCTCTCGTAAATTATGTCTCTTTGAAGATACTAGGAGGAGGCGACTATCTACTAAACGCCTTAGAGGAATATCTAGTGAAAGGTGAAGGGCCGGCCATCGTTGCCCACAAGTACAACATCTCAAAGCATCAGCTTAGAGGATACGCTCAACGCATCATTGAGAAGAGCGGTAGTGAGATCAGGGCGAAGAAGGTTATTCCGATCCTCCAGTATCTTGCTGAGGGTATTGAGCCCATTGTGGAAAGAAACGACAATGGGGTCTACACTTGCAAACTCTGCAACACCGTGGTTGCAAGGGAGGACACGGAGGAACACGTCAGGAAGTACCACAAGGACCAGCTTTCATTGGCTATCAAGAAAATGATGGAGAGACTAGAGGAATATAAGGCAAAGAGGGAGAAGGCCCTCGTGGTCACCGCCTCATAAAGTTAATGTTTCTCGAGTTTACTCCACGATTTAGGTAGGCAAAGTTTTTATGTAAAGCCTGCTAGTATTACCTTGCCATGGACAAAAAAACTGTAAGTTTCAGGATCAAGTATGAAATACTAGATGAGATAACTAGACTAATGCCAGAGACCGGTGCTAAAAACATGTCCGAGTTCGTGATCAATGCGCTGATGGAATGCCTCAACGACGAAGAATGCATGAAAAGTTTCGATGAGAAAATGCTGAAACAAGGATTCTCGCAATTCTAATTGAAGGAATCCTTCAACTTTATCTTTATAAAGAATTACGTTATTTTCATTATCCCCATAGCTTATAACTCAGAGATCTTCGTAAGAGTGAAAATGAAAATAGTCCTAGCCTATTCAGGAGGTTTAGATACAACTGTTGCGATAAAGTGGTTAAGTGAGACCTTTCACGCCGAAGTGATAAGCGTAAGCGTCGATGTAGGACAGAAGGACGACTTTAAGAAAATTGAGGAAAGAGCGTACAAGGCTGGAAGTGCTAAGCATTACCTAGTGGATGCCAAGAGGGAGTTTGCTGAAAACTTCGCTCTGAAGGACATTAAGATGAACGGCCTTTATGAGGAGGTGTACCCGCTTGCCACTGCGCTCGCGAGACCACTCATAGCCGAGAAGGTCGCTGAGGTTGCGAAAAAGGAAGGCACAGAATATGTTGCGCACGGGTCTACATCCAAGGGGAATGACCAGGTTAGGTTTGACCTGGCCCTTAAGACAGCGTTAGATAACGTCAAGATAATAGCTCCAGCCAGGATCTGGAAGATGACAAGGGAGGATGAAATAGCCTACGCCAGGGAAAGGGGAATTCCCATAAAGACCGAGAGCAGTAAGTACAGTATTGATGAAAACCTTTGGGGGAGAAGCATAGAGGGGGACATAATCTCGGATCCCGCGTCAGAGGTTCCAGAGGACGCATTTGAGTGGACTGCTGTGAGGAAACAAGACAAACTGAAGTTGAGCGTGGAGTTCGAGAAAGGAGTTCCCGTTAGAGTTAACGGCGAGAAGCTTGATCCGGTTAAGCTCATTTCCCTGTTGAACGAGGAGGTAGGATCCAGGGGATTCGGAAGGGTAGAACACCTTGAGAACAGGGTAGTTGGTTTCAAGTCAAGGGAGGTGTATGAGGCACCCGCAGCTCTAGCCCTCATAGCGGCGCATAAGGATCTGGAAAAAACTGTCCTCACTCCCTTGGAGCTCAGGTTCAAGAGACACCTTGACTCCTTGTGGTCTGATCTAGTGTACCAGGGACTCTGGTATGAACCGCTGAGGAATACCCTTGAGCTCGCAGGAGATGAGATAAACAAGTGGGTCTCCGGAGAGGTTAAGCTAGAAGTGGACCTGAAGAGTCTCAGGGTAGTGGGTAGGACCTCTCCTTACTCGCCATACTCAGAAAAAATATCCTCCTACAACAAGGGATGGTATCCCTCGGATGAGGAGGCCAGAGGGTTCATTGAGATCTGGGGAATGCACTCCCTACTAACAAGGAAGGCGAGGTATGGCTAATGCTATACAGGAAGTGGGGTTCAAAGGAGGACAAGGTAGTTACTTACACTTCCTCATCGAGGGAGGATGTTAGGATACTGGATAAGGTAAAGGAAGTCATGAAGGCACATGTAATAGAGCTTTTCCTTTCAGGTAATCTTTCCAAGGAGGATGCGAGGAAGTTACTCCAAGGTATAAACTCCTTCACCAAGGTGGATCCCTCCTATGAGGACGTACATGAGGCACTCGAGGATCACCTAATTAAGACGGCGGGTGAGGCTGGAGGCTCAATTGGCCTAGGGAGGAGCAGGAACGATCATGTGGCCGCTGCCCTGAGGCTGGAGATCAGGGAAGAACTAATGGACCTTCTGGAACAACTCCTAGACTTCAGGAAGATGATCCTTAAGAGAGCCGAGGAGAACGTCAATACGCCCTTTGTAGTTTACACTCACTTTCAACCTGCTCAGCCAACTACCTTTGGACACTACCTACTTTACGTGGAGGAGGAAGTTGCCTCCAGATGGAGCTCGATCTTCAGAACTCTGGACCTTGTTAATCGGTCTCCCCTTGGGAGCGGGGCCATAGTGGGCACTTCAGTTAAACTCAATAGGGACAGGGAATCCAACCTTCTAGGTTTCAGGGAGGTTCTGGTTAACACGATTTCAGCCACGTCCTCCAGGGCAGACCTGATCTCTGCCGTTATGGAGGTTGTTAACCTTATGCTCGCCCTAAGCAGGGTGGTTGAGGACATGATCCTGTTGTCCTCCAAGTTTGTGGGAATACTGGAATTACCGGACACCCACGTGAGCACGAGCTCGCTTATGCCACAGAAGAGGAACGCAGTAACCATGGAGGTGCTCAGGGCAAGGGTCTCAAGGGTACTGGGTTACTTGACCTCGATTGCCTCGACTTACAAATCACTTCCATCGGGATATAACCTAGATCTTCAGGAGATCAACCCACTCTTCTGGGAGATAATTGACGAGACTAGAACGGGAATAGAGGTACTTCATGACCTCCTCTCCAAGGTGAAGGTGAACGAATTCAAGATAGATAAGGAGGTACTCTCCACCGATGAGGCAGAGATACTTGCCGAGAAGGGAATGAGGTACAGGGATGCCTACTTCGCCGTGGCCAAGGCGGTGAGGGAGGGCAAGTTCTCCCCCACGATTACGCCTGAACAGTCAATTTATAGAAAAGCAGTCAAGGGAAGTCCTAGCCCAGAGAGGGTCAGGGAAAGTATTTCCCTCGCTAGGGAAAGGTTAAATGGTGACGAGAATTTGTTAAGAGAATATAAAAACTGGACTCTCAAAGGAGAAGGGGAATTGAGGTTGATGGAAAATGACATACTGCAAGAGGGGAACTGAAGGGTTAATCTACCTAGAGGACGGAACCCTGTTGAGGGGTTGTGGCTTCGGCGCTAAGGGAGTGAGGTACGGGGAAGTGGTTTTCACTACGGCCATGAACGGGTATCCAGAGTCCATGACCGATCCGTCTTACAGGGGTCAGATACTTATCATAACGCATCCCCTCGTGGGAAATTACGGTGTCCCAAACCCCATTGTGAGAAATGGGATTCTCCAGAACTTTGAGTCAGAGCAGATCCAGATCGAGGGGCTCGTGGTTACGGAGGAGACTGATCCCTCAAAGTGGAACTCTTCCAAGAGCCTTCACCAGTGGATGGCTGAACAGGGTATTCCAGGAGTCTCCTCCGTGGACACTAGACTCCTGGTTAAGAAAGTAAGAACCCTGGGCTCCATGATGGGGGTAATTGCCTCCGGGGAACATGTGGAGGATCCTAGGAAATACATAGAGATGAGGTATGACGAGATAGACTTCACTAAGTTTACCTCCCCCAAGTCCCCTATCATCCACCAGAACAACTCCCCAGATATTATTGTGTTAGTGGACTGCGGAATAAAGCACGGCATACTAGAGGAGCTATACAAGACTGGCTTCACCATAGTGAGGGTTCCGTGCAAGTCCAGTGCCGATGAGATCATGAACTATTCTCCAAAGGGCATAGTCTTTGGAAACGGACCTGGAAATCCTAACATCCTGAAGGATCTAGTGAAGAACTTCTCCGCAGTCATGGAGTATAAATTGCCCACCCTTGGAATATGCCTTGGGCATCAAGTGGCAACTCTAGCCTTGGGTGGCAATGTAAGAAAGATGAAGTTTGGACATAGGGCAATAAATAAGCCCGTGACGGATATCTCAAATAACAAGTGCTACATATCTACACACAATCACGGTTATGGAGTATACAAGGAGGACATTCCGCCTGACACGCAGATCTGGTTCGTGAATCCAGATGACGGGGTAGTCGAGGGGTTAATACACAAGAGACTTCCCCTGATCACAACTCAATTTCACCCGGAAGCTAGGCCGGGACCCAATGATACGACTTGGGTTTTCCAGAAGTTTAAGAAGATGGTGATAAAGGATGAAGGGAATTAAGAAGGTTCTTGTCGTTGGTTCAGGACCCATAAAGATAGCCGAGGCTGCGGAATTCGACTACAGCGGATCCCAATCGCTTAAGGCCTACAAGGAGGAAGGTATCGAGACAGTACTGGTTAACTCCAACGTTGCCACGGTTCAGACCAGTTACGGAATGGCAGATAAGCTCTACATGATTCCTGTAACATGGTGGTCCGTAGAGAAGGTCATTGAGCAGGAGAGACCAGATGCCATTGCCATCGGATTTGGAGGACAGACTGCACTAAACGTGGGAGTTGACCTCTACAAGAGGGGAATTCTCCAGAAGTATGGGATTAAGGTACTCGGAACTCCCATCGAGGGTATAGAGAAGGCATTGAGCAGGGAGAAGTTCAGGGAGACAATGATAGACGTTAAGATCCCAGTTCCTCCCAGCTTTTCCGCTAAGAGCTCTGAGGAAGCCCTAGAGAAGGCAGAGGAGATTGGCTACCCCGTAATGGTCAGGGTAAGCTTTAACTTGGGAGGCAGAGGTTCTACGGTGGCCTGGGATAGGGAATCCCTTAGGAAGAGTATAGACAGGGCATTCTCGCAGAGCTACATTGGAGAAGTCCTAGTGGAAAAGTACCTGCACCATTGGAAGGAGTTAGAGTACGAGGTTGTGAGAGACTCTAAGGGGAACTCCGCAGTTATAGCATGCGTGGAAAACCTGGATCCCATGGGGGTTCACACGGGAGAATCCATAGTTATCACCCCATGCCAGACGCTGGATAACAAGGAATTCCAAGAGATGAGGACTTTGTCCATGAAAGTGGCAGAATCCATCAGTCTAGTGGGTGAGTGTAACGTACAGTTCGCACTGGATCCCAACAGCTACACCTATTACGTTATAGAAACCAACCCTAGGATGTCTAGATCCAGTGCCCTCGCGAGTAAGGCAACAGGTTATCCCCTTGCCTACGTTTCCGCAAAACTTTCCCTAGGCTACACGCTGGAGGAGATCCTGAACAAGGTATCAGGGGCGACGTGCGCCTGTTTCGAGCCCAGCTTAGATTACGTTGTCATGAAAATACCAAGGTGGGACCTGCAGAAGTTTGAGGAAGTAGATACTAGCCTAAGCACGGAGATGAAGAGCGTTGGAGAAATCATGAGCATAGGGAGGTCCTTTGAGGAGGCCCTTCAAAAGGGATTGAGAATGCTAGATATTGGGGAACCAGGGGTGGTTGGAGGAAGATACTACATGTCCACTGCCCCCAAGGAGGATGCACTCAAGAAACTTGGCAAGAGAATTCCCTACTGGCCAATATGGGCAGCTAAGGCATTCAAGGAGGGAGCGTCAGTTGAGGAGGTGTACAAGGCCACAGGGGTAGACAGGTTCTTCCTAAGGAAGATAGAGAACCTTGTGAAAACTTTTGAAGAGATCAAGGGATCTAAACTCGACCTAGAGAAGCTGAAATACCTTAAGACACTTGGTTTCAGCGACGAACAGGTTGCCATGGCCACCAACTCCAGCGAAGATGAGGTGTGGAAGGTCAGGTCCTCCAATCGCATCCTTCCAAACATAAAGCTAATTGATACTCTAGCTGGAGAATGGCCAGCCGTCACCAACTACCTTTACCTAACATACGTTGGCTCTGAGGATGATATTGAGCTGAACTCCACTGGGAACAACCTTCTCATAGTGGGGGCAGGAGGTTTCAGAATTGGAGTTTCAGTCGAGTTTGATTGGGGAGTGGTGGAGTTGATGAAGGCTTCTCTGAAGTACTTTGACCAGGTAGCCGTGCTGAACTATAACCCCGAAACAGTTTCCACGGACTGGGACGTGACCAGGAAGCTCTACTTTGACGAGATATCAGCCGAGAGAGTTCTAGACATAATAAACAAGGAGAAATACACTTACGTTGCCACATTCGCGGGTGGACAATTGGGTAATAACATTGCAAAGAAGCTGGAGGAGAGAGGGGTGAAGCTTTTCGGAACCTCTGGATCCTCGGTAGACATGGCAGAGGACAGGGAGAAGTTTTCCAAGCTCCTAGATATGCTAGGAATTAAGCAACCTGAGTGGATCTCAGCTAAGGATCCCCAAGAGATAAGGAAATTTGTGGAACACGTTGGTTTCCCAGTATTGGTCAGGCCGAGTTATGTGCTGAGTGGATCGTCCATGAGCATTGTCTGGACCGAGCAGGAGCTCGATGAGGTCATTCAGAGGGCCAGATTATCCACAAAGTATCCTGTGGTGATAAGCAAGTTCTTGGATAACGCGTTTGAGGCTGAAGTTGATGCGGTGAGCGATGGTAAGGGCGTCCTTGGAGTCGTGATGGAACATGTGGAAGAGGCTGGAGTCCACAGCGGTGACAGCACCATGTCCATACCCACAAGGAAAATCACTCCCGTTGTCGAAGATCTCAAGAAGATTTCCCTTACCCTTGCCAGGGAGATTGGAGTTAGGGGTCCATTCAACTTGCAGTTCGTGATAAAGGACAACGTGCCCTACGTTATAGAGATGAATCTCAGGGCAAGTAGATCAATGCCTTTCTCCAGCAAGGCCAAGGGAGTCAACCTAATGGAGATGGCTGTTAAGGGCATCTTGCAGGGTCTCAACCTGGATGAGTTCATGGAGCCTGAGAGCAAATCATGGGCAGTAAAGTCAGCCCAATTCTCGTGGACTCAACTTAAGGACTCCTATCCATTCCTAGGCCCCGAGATGAGAAGCACGGGAGAGGCTGCGTCCCTTGGTACAAGCTTCTACGATGCGTTGCTCAAGAGTTGGTTATCATGCTCTCCCAACAGACTGCCAAGGCAAGGCAAGGTTGCCCTAGTTTACGGTAAGGGGAATGGAGAGTACTTAATGGAGGCTGGGAAAAACCTAGAAAGATATGGTCTAGTCGTAAAATCGTTGGATTTCGGTGAGGTACCAGGGTTTGAAACGCTTAAACAGGAGGAGGCACTATCCCTGATTAGAAAGGGACAGGTTGATCTTGTGGTGACTAACGGTTACATGAAAAGCCTAGACTACAGCATCAGGAGAACTGCCGTTGACCTGAACATTCCAATCATCCTCAACGGAAGGTTGGGGAAGGAGGTCTCCCAGGCAATGTTACTCAACGAGATGACCTTTTATGAGATGAGGAGGTATGGAGGTGGAATCTAATGAAGGTAGCCCTGATTGTAGACATAGTTAGGCAAGAGGAAAAGCTTCTAGTTAAGGCGCTCAACGATAAGCAGGTTAGTTACGACGTAATTAACGTGGCTCAAGAGCCATTGCCGTTTAACAGGGCGTTGGGTCGATACGACGTAGCCATAATTAGGGCAGTTAGCATGTATAGGTCACTATACGCCGCTGCCGTCCTGGAGGGAACCGGGGTTCATACGATTAACTCCACAGACGTGATAAGCGTAGCTGGAGACAAGATATTGACATACTCCAAGCTCTTCAGGGCAGGAATACCCGTTCCACAGTCCATCATAGCCATGTCACCGGACTCGGTGATGAAGGCATATGAACAGATTGGATTCCCCCTCATTGACAAACCACCAATTGGTAGCTGGGGAAGGATGGTCTCCCTCATCAGGGATATCATCGAGGGGAAGACCATAATAGAACACAGGGAAATGATGGGGAATTCCGCACTGAAGGTTCACATAGTCCAAGAATACATTACAGGGAAAAACAGGGACATAAGATGTATAGTGATGGGGAATGAGCTCCTAGGATGCTACGCCAGGAACATACCCTCTAACGAATGGAGGGCTAACGTTGCCCTTGGAGGAACTCCAACTCCTCTGGAGGTTGACGACGCGCTTAAGGAAACAGTGTTGAAGGCAGTTAAGGTGATAAATGGCGAGTTTGTCTCAATTGACGTGTTGGAACATCAGTCTAGGGGATACGTTATTAACGAGCTTAATGACGTTCCTGAGTTCAAGGGGTTCATGCTTGCCACAGGGATAGATGTGCCCAACAGGCTGGTAGATTACATAAAGGAAAAGTTTTCCTAATCCTGATCCACCTTTCCCACAACTTCCGCAAGGAACACGTCGTGTCTGGTATCTTCCAGGATTTTTCTCATGGCATCGACTTTCTGCCTGAGCCCGGGAACCAGGGATTTTGGGTACTCCAGTTTCCAGAGTATGTCGTAGAGGTTCTCCATTTCCTCTAGAATTTCTCTTCCCCTTGCCTTATCTCCCTTTCTAAGGCTCTCCAGCGCTGCCCTCCTCATTTCGCCTAGTGCGTCAGCCAACCCGGTGATGTAGTAGATGTCCGGTATTCCAAGGTCCCTGGGCAAGTTCAAAGGTAGGTTGAAATAGAAGGAGAGCACTACGCTCGCTTCGCTGATCTCCTGAAAGGCAACTCCAACGTCCCCAAACAGGAGTTCGGGGAAGTTCTGTACAATGTTCTTAATCTCCTCAACTCTCTTCCTAGCTTGACCATACTTCTCCAGAGCCTCATCTCTCCTGCCCCTATGACTTAGGGATATGGTCTCTCCAGAATACCTGATCACCTCCCTAGATATCTGGAGCAGGCGTTCCCTGTTCTCGAATCTCGACATCAACTTCTCTTCCACAGAGGAAATATACTCGTTTATTTTGTCGGTTATCATGGTGATCATACACTAGGTCTGAATTAAAGGCTTTCTAGACCTTGGCCTGCTTAGAAACTACAAAATTTAAATTACTTATACAATATAAGCACCCATGACTGAAAAGGTATCTGTAGTTGGAGCAGGAGTTATAGGCGTAGGTTGGGCGACCCTTTTTGCGTCTAAGGGATACAGCGTCTCTCTCTACACCGAAAAGAAGGAAACCCTAGACAAGGGAATAGAGAAGCTAAGGAACTACGTTCAGGTGATGAAGAACAACTCCCAGATAACCGAGGACGTCAATACCGTGATCTCGAGGGTTTCTCCCACCACGAATCTGGATGAGGCCGTTAGGGGAGCCAACTTCGTCATTGAGGCAGTTATTGAGGATTATGACGCAAAAAAGAAAATCTTTGGATACTTGGACAGCGTCCTTGACAAGGAGGTTATACTAGCTAGCAGTACTTCAGGTCTCCTCATAACAGAGGTTCAGAAGGCAATGTCCAAGCACCCTGAGAGGGCGGTGATAGCCCATCCCTGGAATCCACCCCACCTTCTACCGCTTGTCGAGATAGTTCCAGGAGAGAAGACCAGTATGGAAGTGGTGGAGAGGACGAAGTCCCTCATGGAGAAGCTGGACAGAATAGTAGTGGTGCTCAAGAAGGAGATTCCGGGTTTCATAGGGAACAGGCTCGCCTTTGCTCTTTTCCGAGAGGCCGTATACCTTGTAGACGAGGGTGTGGCCACTGTGGAGGACATCGACAAGGTAATGACAGCGGCAATTGGACTCAGATGGGCCTTCATGGGTCCGTTCCTCACATACCATCTAGGTGGTGGAGAAGGAGGGCTTGAGTACTTCTTTAATAGGGGTTTTGGGTACGGTGCTAACGAATGGATGCATACCCTGGCAAAATACGACAAGTTCCCCTACACTGGGGTTACGAAAGCGATACAGCAAATGAAGGAATACTCCTTCATAAAGGGTAAGACTTTCCAGGAAATTTCGAAGTGGAGGGACGAAAAGCTCCTGAAGGTATACAAACTAGTTTGGGAAAAATAATCACTCTTTTTCCTTGAACTCGAGGATACCCATGTTCTCTAGGAGGCCTGAGTCCGTAACATCGAAGAGGATGGCCTCTGTCTCCCCTGTGTTTGTGTGGCTGTGAACAGCGTTGGCTGGAACCACGAACACATCTCCCTCATTCCAGTGAAATATTTCTCCGTCTATCTCCGAGTAACCCCTTCCCCTTACTACCAGGTATATCGAGGCCATGTTGTGGGAGTGGGGCTTGGTGCTGACCCCAGGCTTGATGTACTGAAAACCGGCCATCATGTTAGGTGTGAGACCCCTTGACCTCCCGGTGCTGGGCGAGAAAAACATGACCTTAGCAACCCCAGGTTCTACCTGACCCCTTTCTGCCAGCTTCTCTAGAAGGGTAAGGGTGGGACCAAACCTTATGACCTTGGGCTTTACCTTAGGAGCAGGTTCCGTATTCTCCATGAAGACGACTACCTTTAAATCGTCTCCCTCTATCTCCTTAACTATGTCACTCACATCCCTTTTTAGTTCGGATTGTAGATCCTTTCTAACGAGAAGTTTGGACATTGGATTTAAAGAGTATAAACAGTATAAAAAGGTGTCTTACAATGAAGAAGGATTGTATTATAAAATCCGGGTATGAGACCTGTGTGGAGATTTGTGGTAGGTTAATCTGTGATGAAGTCACGGTAAAGGAATACGCCGAGATATGTGAGAAGTGCAATAATGGGGATAAAAGAGCTTGTCTAACGCTTTACTCCAGGTATGGTTGCTGGAGTTCCTCGGGATGGTGGCTATAACCCACGCAGTTCTACCTGCTAAGATAGTAGGAGATAACTAGCATTAAGGCTCCACCCACCGCTATTATGATTCCTGATCTGATCTTTTCCTTCCAGGATCCCTCGTAAGCCAAGCCTAGGAGGAAGAGCTCTCCCAGCGACGTCACAATACCGTAAGCTAAAGCCCTGGTCAATAGGGTGACGTAAAGGGAAATGAGACCTAGGAAGGGGGATAGACCATGGGCCAGAACTGAAAGTACAATGGTGACCTTCATTCCGTAGTCGTATGTTGACCCCTTCAAACTCCTCATCATCTGTCTCTCTAGCCTGTCAAACTCCAGTTTTCTCTCTTTAACCTCAACTATGAGGGAGTTCCACGCCGAGGATATGGAAACGGCAATTATCCCAGACACCACGGTAAGCTCTATTACTCGAGATGGGGCATTTGCTAGAATAGAGGACACAAGTATGCCCAAAGAGAGGAGAACACCATCAAATGCCCCTAGTACTAGGTAACGCCTCAACATGGGCCTCTCATTACGTAGAGAATACCTTAAACCCTCGATGAATCGATCAAACACGTCGATATCTATTGATTCAACTTAAATATTAGTCTTCTCTACACCCATAACCATGAATAAAACAGTACTGTTAGCGTTAGCCTTCGTGGTCCTGATCCTGACGGTCGCTGGGGTAGTCGCTGCGTCCTCCTACAAGACCAGGCTAACCATTACGCCTTTGGGTTCTAGCTCCAACGGCGAGTACACTCTTCAGGTTAAGGTGATCATGAATTACGGCCCGTTTGGAGGCGAGCAACCCCTAAACGACGCGGTAGTTCAGGTAACGGGACAGAACGGAAGCTTTTACAGGAATTTCACGCTCTCTAATGGAATTGCAACCTTCACACTACCTGAGGGAGTATACACGGTCAACGTCGCTAGCCTGCACTACACCTTCAAGGTTGATCTGACCCAGAACGAAATGGCCACCCTCACTTATGCATATCTAGTGAGCTAAATTTTAATACGTTTATTTTCCAAGTTGAATTATGATTAAGCTAGATGTTGTTAAGATAGATATTCCGGAGGGAACGAACGTAATCATTGGACATTCTCATTTCATAAAGACCGTGGAAGACCTTTACGAAACCCTAGCGTCATCCTCTCCAAGTTTGAAGTTCGGAATTGCGTTCAGTGAGGCGAGCGGAAAGAGGCTAATCAGATATGACGGAAACGATGAGGAGCTAACCAAGCTGGCCATAGAGAACTGCAGAAGGATATCGGCAGGACATACCTTCGTGATCTACATTAGGAACGGATACCCAATTAATGTGTTGAATAGAATTAAGGCTGTGGAGGAGGTTGTTAGGATACACGCAGCAACGGCTAACCCGCTTCAGGTCGTAGTCGCAGAGACAGAACAGGGAAGGGGAGTCTTAGGTGTTATTGACGGCATGACCCCATTGGGAGTTGAGTCCGAGTCTGACATAAAGGAGAGGAAGGAGATCCTGAGGAAGTTCGGATATAAGAGATAGTGCCCTTTCCATGAGTTCGTCTGAGACCCCTCTATTCTTTCTATATTTTATCATGGATGCGCACAGGAGAATCAGGGCCTGTAGATATTTCCTTTCTGCACCGTTGGATCCTCTCCAGATACCCTCAAGTAACTCGTGTGCCTCCCAGAAGCGACAATCATTGAGGAGATCCCATAGCTCTGTCTTGGCTTCGCCCACTTTGACGAAGAAGAGAGGCTGGCCCAGATCCCTGATTACCTCGTCAAGGTTACCCAACACATCAACTTCCCTGTATTTACATTCCCTGATCTCGATCACCCTATAGCCTTCCCCCTCTCTCCTCACCATGTGATCAATGGGGTAGAACAAGATGTACCTTTCCATTATGTTTTTATTTTACAGAAAGAACTATTTAGTTTGATGCAGAAGGAAGCTATACTATACACCAAGTTAGATGGCAGGATCAGATGTGACGCCTGTGCCAGGAAATGCCTCATTGGTGAGGGACAGGTTGGGTTCTGCGGAGTCAGGTCTGTCTCCACGGGGAAATTATACTTGAATGTATACGGTAAGGTCGCAGCTGCTCACATAGACCCCATAGAGAAGAAGCCCCTTGTTCACTTCTATCCAGGTTCAAGGGTACTTTCGTTCTCCACATTTGGATGTAATTGGATGTGCATGTACTGTCAGAACTACGACATAAGTCAGAGGAGAGTGGTGGATGGAGCAGATCTAATGCCTGAGGATATAGTGGATATGGCCAGGGCATATGAGGTTGAAGGGATTACCTACACATATAACGAACCGGCAATCTTTGCTGAGTTCGCCCACGACACGGGTGTTCTGGCTAGGAAATTTGGGTTATTAAACACCATGGTTACCAACGGGTACTGGAGCGAAGAACTTGTGGATTACGTTAAGGACTTTCTGGACGCAGTTACTGTGGATTTCAAGGGAAACGGGGAACCTAAGTTCATGAGAAGATACACAGGAGCCTCTGGGCCAGATCCAATCTTTAACACTATCTCAGAACTGATTAAAAGAAAGATTCACGTGGAGATTACGGACCTAATCATTCCAGAAATAGGGGATAACCTGGAATTCGCTAAGGGATTTCTCAAGAGACTATATGACGTGGTTGGACCTGATGTTCCAATACATTTCCTCAGGTTCCACCCAGACTACAAGCTGAACAACCTACCCTTGACTCCAGTGGAGACTCTTGAGGCACATTACAAGATAGCAAAGCAGGTGGGATTCAGATTCGCCTACGTGGGAAATGTTCCAGGTCATCCCCTCGAGAACACTTACTGCCCACAGTGCGGTAACGTAGCCATAAGGAGATACGGCTTCAGAATACTGGAATGGAATCTAACTGAGGATATGAGGTGCACAAGATGCGGTTATAAGCTTCCCATAGAGGGAAGAAGATCCAAACACTACCGTGAGGATAGATTCGAATCAATCTACATCTAGCTATTCATGAAGAGATAAGAGCTCTACTTGAGGCGTTTATCCGCTAGTAAGAAATTGAAAGTTTCATGTCGGCAGTGTCATTATTTGAAATGATAACCTCCACAATTATGTCGCCACATCTCCTCCTCATGGTTATCTTGTTCTCTGATAGAGACACCTTGAGGTTGGAGCAGTTGTTGAGGGATTTCAGCTTGAAATTATAGTAGGGATTCCTCACTCTCCTAACAGCCTTATTTACGACCCTCTCAAAAAGGGAGTTGGGGTCTATAACCTGGTCACTCAGTAGGGGGACCTTCAACTTAACCTCAATGTAGTACTCGTTAACATTAATCTGCATGGAATCAAATTTCTTCGAGAAAGCGTAGGTTAAGAGAAGTGGTGAGACTAGGGAGTAAATTGCTGCGATCAGTAGAAAATGCTTCATGTACTCAAAGGTAAAAAGCACAGTAGAGGCGAAGGAGAGAGGGGTTATATAGAGTAGATAGGGAGCAGAATTCCAAAAGTCCCTCATTCTCCTCGCTACGAGTAAGGTTGAAACCGCAGGCCCTGCCCACGGTATTATTACAGAAAAGGACTGCAGTAAAGTACCCCTCTCGTAACTAACCATATTAGATATTACTTAACTCGGGAATTAAAGCATTAATACTACTCCATTTAATAACTCTACTCGTATCAACCATGGAATTTGAAACAATAGAAACTAAAAAAGAAGGAAACTTGTTCTGGATTACGTTAAATAGACCCGATAAACTAAACGCACTAAACGCTAAATTACTTGAGGAGTTAGATAGGGCAGTCTCTCAGGCAGAGTCTGACCCAGAGATTAGGGTTATCATCATTACAGGGAAAGGAAAGGCCTTCTGCGCAGGGGCTGACATAACCCAGTTTAACCAGTTAACCCCAGCAGAAGCCTGGAAATTCTCTAAGAAAGGAAGAGAGATCATGGACAAGATAGAGGCACTGAGCAAACCCACCATTGCCATGATCAATGGATATGCCCTTGGGGGTGGACTAGAGCTAGCCTTAGCCTGTGATATAAGGATCGCAGCGGAGGAGGCCCAACTAGGCCTTCCAGAGATAAACCTAGGGATATATCCGGGGTATGGGGGGACTCAGAGGTTAACCAGAGTTATAGGAAAGGGAAGAGCCCTGGAGATGATGATGACGGGCGATCGTATTCCTGGTAAGGATGCTGAGAAATATGGTCTCGTGAATAGGGTTGTCCCCCTAGCTAACTTGGAGCAAGAGACAAGGAAGCTGGCAGAAAAGATAGCCAAGAAGTCTCCTATCTCTCTCGCCTTAATCAAGGAAGTTGTAAACAGGGGACTAGACTCTCCCCTACTGTCAGGTCTAGCGTTGGAAAGCGTAGGATGGGGAGTCGTGTTTTCTACGGAGGACAAGAAGGAGGGGGTAAGTGCCTTCCTGGAGAAGAGAGAGCCTACGTTTAAGGGAAAATAGTTTTTAGATTAATCTGGTTAGAATAATAAGAATCAATAGAATAGCTAGATATGGGGAAGAGAACTTAAACGATCTCCACGCCTCTTCTCCAGTTGGATTTCTCATCAACCTAACACTGAAGTACATCTGCACAGCGGAGAGAATTCCTGCCACTATCCCGTAAATTACTCCTGCATAAAGGTAAAGGGCCAAGGCGAAGGGTATCATCAATGCGTTGGATAGAGCTATCATCTTAGCGGAAAAGTTCTCAGGCATTATCACGGGCAACATGGGAATTCCAGCCCTAGAATAGTCCTCCTTAAACTTCAGGGCCAAGGCCCAAAAGTGGCCCGGAGTCCACATGAAAATTAGAAGTCCGAGCAGAATAGAGGGGATAGTAAAGGAGGACGTAGTAGATGCGTAGCCTGCCCAAGCAGCAGCGCTTCCCGCTAGGCCACCTATCACTATGTTCAATGGGCTCCTAGGTTTCAACCACACTGTATAAACTAGAACGTAAACTAAGCCCCCCAGGAGAATGAAGAACGAAGTGAGGGGATTATCCAGCAGACCCACTAGCGTGCCAAGGGTTAGGAGCGCGATTCCCACGTAGATTGCCTCCTTCTGTGAAACGTAACCCATCACCGTTGGTCTCTTTGAGGTCCTCTTCATTACCTTGTCTTTATCTATCTCTATTCCCTCGTTAATTATCATGGAGCCAGCCGAGGCAAAAGTTCCTCCCACTAAAACAGCTAGAATGCTCAAGGGCATCAGCTTACCTGAGAGAAAGGCGCCAGACAGGGCAGCTAAGTCCAGTAACCAGATTATTCTGGGTTTACTCAGCTTTGCGTAATATATCAGCCTAGCTGAAATGGAAGTAGCCAAATTAATCCCGTTTTTTATTGTAGTATTCGTCATTTATAAATGTAAATCTAGAATGGTGGAATCAAATCAAACCATTGCTCATTAGTACTATATCCGAGAACACACCAAAGGCCGCGTTCTGTGGACCAGCCCCAGGTCCTGTAATAACTACTTCCTGTATGTCAGAGTGAATGTCTAGCGTGTTGATTACTCCGTCCACATGATACAGCGGATCCTCAGGAGATACCTCGGTCAGGCTAACCTTACTTGTTTTACCCTCCGAGACAGCAACTAACTTGAGCTTTCTTGATCTACGTTTAGCCTCTTCAATCCTTGAGAGTGTAACGTTAGCTATTCCGGAAAAGTCGACATCCCTGATCGAGATATTTCTACCCATTGCGAAATTGGTTAAGATAGTTAGTTTAGCTGCAGCGTCAAATCCATTCACGTCGTGCTCCGGGTTTGCCTCAGCGTATCCCTTTTCCTGAGCTTCCCTTAAGGCCTGAAAGTACTCAAGTCCCTGATCCATTCTAGTGAGGATATAATTCGTGGTACCGTTCAGGATACCCCTTATCTTCAGGATGGTTGAACCCCTCAACAGGCGAAGAAGGTTTATGGAGGGGGTCCCGCTCATCACTGTTGCCTGAAACCCAAGGAAGGCGCCATGTTTTTTAGCTTGAGCCACGATCTCCGCGTACTTAAGGGCAAGGGGAGCCTTGTTCGCCGTGATCACCGCAATACCCCTTGATAAAGCCTCCATGTAAAGGGAGAAGGAGGGCTCTCCTGTCTCGTAATTGGCGGAACTTACGTCAATCACTAGGTCAGGGCTCACCTCATTTAGGGCGTCAATGGGAGTTCCATCCTTGGTTTTTCTAAACTCCTCCGAGTCTCCTAGCATAATGCCTCTCCTGGTGACAATTCCCTCTATCCTTACGTTCAAACCCAGTGAGGGTGCCCTCTCCCTGACCATCTTCCTGAGGGCCTTACCCACATTACCATATCCTACCAGGAGGACCCGTAAGCTATTGGACTTCATGGACTATCTTACCACCGATCCTACTTAATAGCTTAGCAGTAAGTCTCACTGCCTCCTCGACCAGGGATGGGTCTATCCCAGTAACTCCGGCCCCCACTATTAACACGTTTTTAGTGGATAGACCCACGCTGGTGAGCACCGAGTCCCTGTGAGGAAAGATGTGCATAACCTTACCCTCGCCGTCGACCATGATCGGAATACCAGGTGACAAAACCTCGACCTTGTTCCCAATCCCCTCAAACTTCTCTCCGCCTGAGCTGAGAACTAGATTAGGCTCGCCCTTGATCTTGTCCAAGTCATATATTCCGATGGAGACAAGGGTCTCCGCGCTAACCACGTTTCCAGCATCCACAATATCATTGATTCTGGGAAGCTTACCGGTCCTGACAATTCTCCTTCTAAGAGCTTCACCGCTTGGCCTAGTCTTTGTGGGGTCTATCCCCAGCTTCCAGTAAAAATCTCTATACGCCCTAATAACAGGAATATCCTTGAGCGACTCTGGATTGTCAGATCGAAATTTGCTCTCTACGGCTGAGAGTTCCCCCTCAAATCTTCCCTGACCATTCACGAGATCAAGGACTTCGGTGTGTTTCACGAAGATTCCCATGGATGCGCAATTTTCCTGTATGCTGATCCTCATGGTCACACCTCAAGGGATACTAGAAGTTTAGCCTTTTTCACCTTGTTTATGGCACTTAGTCTCCTAGCTAGCCTCTCTAGCTCACGTCTTTTTCCCTTCACGGCAAT
Source organism: Metallosphaera sedula DSM 5348 (assembly GCF_000016605.1). Lineage (NCBI taxonomy): Archaea > Thermoproteati > Thermoproteota > Thermoprotei > Sulfolobales > Sulfolobaceae > Metallosphaera > Metallosphaera sedula. The sequence continues at coordinate 1,938,068 of NC_009440.1, forward strand.
GGCCTCCATACACAGCTTCTCGTTAACGTGAACGTGTAGGGTAGAGATTATGCTCGCCTCGTGCTGATGTTCAACGGAGGTTATCTCGTCGCTACCATCCTCCTCATACACCAGGTTAAGTATGCCAAAAACCTCCTCGTCCTCTCCTGTGAACTCAGCTAGGTACTCCGAGACCGCCATCTGAATTAGTCTCGACCTACTCACTCCCTCATCCTCGGCCCTCCTCTGAAGCCTCCTTAAGGTCTCCTTATCTAGGGCCACGCTAATCTTTTCAACGTTCATGGATGAAATTTAGGGAGGAGGTTTATATCTTGCATGAACTTTTGAAGAAGAGCGAGGAGCTTGGGGCTACCTTTTCCGACCTGAGACTTTACGACGTGGATGAGCTGAGCTTGTTCGCCAGCGAAACCACGAGGCAAGTAACCTCGATGGGTAAGGACAAGGGAGGTTCCCTCAGGGTGTTGGTATCGGGCAACTGGGGTTACGCTCACTTCACGAAGATTGACCAAGAAACCGTTAAGACTGCTGTAGAGTCTGCCTACGGAGATGAAAAGGTCAACATAGTCATGCTTCCTCCCCTGCATGACAAGGTTGTGATAAAGCCTAAGAAACCCTTGACCAAGTCGCCTGAGGAAATAATGGGCGACATGATTAAGCTAAGGGATGACATCATGAGAGCTGACCCAAGGATAAGGAGCATCAACGTTAGGTTCACCGCCTCAAGAATACACAAGGAGTACTACAGCTCGGAGGACAGGGAAATCGTCCTGGAATACGAGTTAAGCAACATTTCCGTGAGGGCAATAGCCAGGGAGGGAGACGTTGTGGCTTCTGCCAGCACCTCCATGGCGACTTACCTAGGTTATCCCTTGGAGGTCTTCGACCCCAACGAGATAGTGGAGACCATCAAAAGGAGAATAGGAAATCAGCTCAGGGGTAAGGTTCCGAGGGGAGGCGACGCTGAAGTTGTGCTGGCCCCCGATGTTGTTGGGGTATTCTCCCATGAGGCCCTGGGACATCTCTCGGAGGCAGACCTAGCAATAAACGGTATTCTCGGCAACTTGAGAGGGAAAAAGATAGCGGAGGAATTCGTCACCGTTGTGGACTCGGGCAAGTCAGAGTATCCAATGGCCCATGGCGTGGTGCCCTACGACGACGAGGGTGTGGAATCGAGGGATGTGAAGATCGTGGATAGGGGAATTGTATCGGAGTTTCTGGTGGACAGGTACTACTCCGCATATCTGGGAGAGAGGCCCACTGGCAACGCCAGGGCTGAGGACTTCAGGAGTCCCATGCTAATAAGGATGAGAAACACATACATGATGCCCGGAGATTGGAACAAGGAGGAATTGATACGCGAGATCAAGGATGGGTATCTCCTGGTTTCACCGTTGGGTGGACAAACTAGCCCAGACGGAACTTTCCAGTTCGGAATTCAGGAAGGCTATAGGATAGAGAAAGGAGAGGTCACGGAACCTCTTAGGAATGTTGGGATCTCTGGCTACACACTTGAGACGTTAGGTAGAATAAGTGCAGTCTCAAAGGACTTTGGGATGTGGCCTGGCTACTGTGGTAAAGGTGGACAAAGCGTTCCTGTAGGGACTGGAGGTCCCTACATCAAGGTTAAGGTTAAGGTGGGAGGAAATGAGTGACCCATTCAAGTTAGTTGAAAAGGCTAAGAGCCTAGGTTACGCATGCGAGGTATACTACGTAGAGAGGTGGGAGTACAACCTGGCCAAGGAGAAGCAGTACCACTCCAGTAACGTGAAGGAGAGAGGTTATGGCGTTAGGGTCTTCAAGGATGGAAAAGTTGGTTTCGCGTTCAGCACTGAGTTGAGTGACGAAATCCTTGATAGGGCTGTGTCAGTGCTTAAGGTATCAGAGACGGATCAGAATAATGAAATACCTCCTACCAGCAAACCGTCGTTACTTCAGCTTAATCGCAGGGAGGATCTAGTGGAACCAGCAAAGGAGACTTTGAAGTCGCTGGAGGAATTGCAGGAAAAGGTTAACGTCGTGGGAATCTACGCCTCAGCTACCAGGGTGAAGGTTGGAGTCGTCAACACCGAAGGTTTAGATGTGAGCGAGATTAGGTCATCTGCCTATGCGGGGGTCACCGCAAACTACAAGGATAAGGTTCTAGTCACCCCTGAGATTTACGAGTCTAGGTCAGGGAGATCCTTCAAGGAAATACAACTTGAAGAACTCAAGGACACTGTCGTGGAAAAGGTTAACATCACCAAGTCCAGGGTAAAACTTCAGGAGAAACCCAAGAGGGTTATCCTAGATACTAAGGCCATCTCAGAGTTATTCCACCCGCTCCTGTCCTACTCGGTGAACGGGGAGAACGTGTTCAGGAAAAGATCTCCTCTCGACCTTGGACAGACGTACGGAAAAATAACGGTGGTGGACAACCCAAGGGACGAAAGATCGGAGTTGAGCAGGTCCTTTGATGGGGAGGGTCAAGCAACGTCGCAGAAGGTACTAATGGAGAGGGGTGTCTTCCGAGGGGTACTTACGAACTGGTACTGGTCGAAGAAAATGGGAGTTACCAACTCAGCTTCTGCCGTTAGATCCTACATGTCTGTGCCAAGCATTGGAACTTCCCTAGTTCAAATATTCTGTGACGAGAAACAGGACGTAGAGGACAATGATCTAGTTGTGGATCAGGTACAGGGAGTGCATACTAGCAACTGGGACACAGGGGAATTTGGAGTTGTGGCTCCCGTGGCTTGGATCTCAAGGAAGGGAGAGAAGGTTGGTGTTAGGGAAGTGGTTCTATCTGGAGACTTCAGGACACTACTGAAGGGAATAAGGGGAGAGACGGGCTCTCGTAAGCGAGTCTGGTCAGTTGAGTCCGCGGACCTTGTCATCGAGGGACTAACCGTTGTCACTTAACACTGTTAACAGGTGGACAGGTACCGAAAATCGCGAAGATTTAAAAGATACCTTTCCTATTTTTAGCTGAGAATATGTTTAAACATATTTTAGTTGCATTTGATGGGTCCGAGAACGCCAAGAGGGCCCTAAATGTAGCGGTAGATCTTTCAAAGAAGTACGAAGCAAAACTGGACGTGGTGGAAGTGGTAGATACTTCGGTGCTCCTTGGTGCGGGCATAGGTCCAGTGCCACCTGATGTAATAGAGTCCCTCTATAACAAGGCTAGGGCTGATATAGAGTCGGCAAAGAAGATAGCGGATCAGGCAGGAGTTAAGGCTGAAGGCGTAATAGTTGAGGGAGATCCTGCCACAGCGATCATGGATTATGCCTCCAAGAACGGAGTTGATCTCATAGTTACTGGTAGCAGGGGTTTATCCACGATCAAGAGGATGTTCCTAGGTAGTGTGTCCTCTAGGATAATCCACGAGGCTAAGATGCCTGTACTCGTGGTAAAGTAAACCTTTATTTGCGTTTTTGTTCAATTCTATCATGAAGTTAACCGTAGTTGGTTCTGGTCCCGCTGGACTTTACTCAGCTTTAACTGCCTCAGAGCAAGGGGCTAAGGTCACCCTGGTAGATAGGTCAGAGAAGCTCGGTGGTACATGTGTGCTTTTTGGTTGTATACCTTCTAAGGCAATGATGTCACCACTCTTCCTGAGCTACGCCTCTCAGAAATACGGTAAGTCCGTGGAATTCTCCTACTCAGAACTGGAGGAATTTGCAAGGTCGGTTGTCCAAAGGGTTAGTAAGGGTGTAGAGTACATGTTAGAGTCTGCAGGAGTAGAGGTTGTGAAAGGAGAGGCGAAATTAAACTCAGGGAAAATAGAGGTGAGTGGACAAATCCTAGAGTCAGACTCTGTAATTGTGGCCACAGGGACTGAGAAACCACAGATTCCTGGAACCATAGCCTCTGATGACCTTCACTTCCTGGACAGGGAATTCAACACTGTTCTCTTGGTTGGTGGGGGGGTCGGAGGGGTAGAGTACGGATGGTTGCTCCACCTAGCTAAAAAGAAGGTAACCATAGTTGAGAGGGAGGACCTTCTTCTTCCAGGCCATGACAGGGATCTAAGGGCAAGTGTGACTTCCCATTTCAAGAGACTAGGGATAGACGTCAGGACTAACTCTGTCGCTGAGATCTCAGACAAGGTGAAAATAAATGGAGGCCTTGAAGACTTTGACCTGGTTGTATTCACCTTCGGTCGCAAGCCTGCAGTGAAGGGATTCGAGAACCTGGTTGGGAACAAGTGGATAGGCGTAAACGAGTACATGGAAACCAAGATCAACCACGTTTATGCTGCAGGAGACGTTACGGGAACATTCACAGCACATGAGGCAATACACAAGGGCATAATTGCTGGATTAAATGCTACTGGGACTAGGAGGAGCTACAGGGGTGAGGGTGTACCCAAGGTGCTTTACACCCATCCAGAGATAGCTTACGTTGGAAATACTGACGGAAAATGCGTCAAGCTTTCCATGGCGGAAGTGGTGAGGGCTGTAGCCGAGAGGTCCACAGAGGGTTTTATCAAGGTCTGCGTTAATGAAGACGGAACGTTGAGAGGTGGAGTGGCCTTTGGCGAGAGGGCGGAGGACATAGTTTCGACACTTTCCCTTCTAATACAACTCCACGTGAAGGTTCAGGACGCTAAAGAGTTAATGTTTCCACATCCATCCTATCTGGAGGGCCTATGGGAAGCTTTACGTCGTCTCAAGCCTTAGTACCTCTTCTACCTCAAAAATTCCGCACTCTGTAACAAGTCTTCCAAATTTGTCCACGAAGAGCGCCTTACACCTCTTTTCCCAGTCTCTTCCCTTCAGGTTCACTTCCTTATCCATGATCGATAAATTCTCATTTAGCTCCCTCATAACGTCGTCCTGGGCCTTGCCTAAATACTCCGCTATCTTGTCAAGGATCTCCATGAGAAGAGAGTCGTTATCCACATCCCTGCCCAACTCCAGCTTCAGTGAGGTGGCACTTATTCCCTGGGGAAAGGAGACGACGTTCGTGTTAACCCCAAATCCAATGAAACCTGTACTCCTCTCCCCAACAGTTATGGCTTCAAGCAAAACTCCTGAAACCTTTTTGTGATTAATCACGATATCGTTGGGCCACCTGATCTTGGCGTCAACCATCTTTGAGAGGATGCTCCTTATGGCGAGAGCCACCTTGAGGGTTGAGATTCCTATCTCCTCAACGTTAAAGTTCTTGACAACGTAGGTTACCCAGAGCCCTCCCCTCGGGGAGTACCATTCCCTGCCATATCTCCCCCTTGCCTTGGTCTGCTCCTTTGCAACTACCACAAAGTCACCATCGATCATTTCGCTGACCGCTTCAGCGAAATCCTGTGTCGAGGTAACTCTGTCCAGTTTAACTATCTGCAAGCTTGTCAGCCTCCTCCACGGAATGTATTATCATGTGAGCTGAGGCCTTTTTTGCCCTATTCATGATGGCCAACCCAATCCCCCTTTCAGGAAACGGCTCCATGACACCTAGATCCACGTCTAGGGTATCAAGTTGCCTAAAGGACTTAAACAGGTTCTTTGCAACAGTGTACAGGTTCTCGCTAGTTCCCAGGATTATCTTGGGCTCATCCACGTCAGCGCAAGTTTCCTGGGAGCAGAGAGCAGCTACCTTTTTCTTTTGCCTTAGCCTTTTTACAACTTCCTTGAAGATTGACTTTTTCTCCACTAGGTAGAGGGGTTTACTCGGCGCATAATGCTTGTATTTCATTCCGGGAGCTAAAGCTACGTTGAATTGCCCACCCTCTGCAACCTCCTTTGGAACGACGACCTCACCTAGAAGAGAGTTGAGTTCCTCTACAGTGAAGGGTCCAGGTCTTAGGAGAACAGGAGGGGATACGGTAAGGTTTATGATAGTGGATTCGACCCCGAAAAAGGTCTCTCCCCCGTCAATAACAACATCCACTGAACCGTCAAGGTCCTGGATGACGTGCTCCGCAAGGGTTGGACTAGGTTTTGTGGCCAGGTTGGCGCTTGGGGCGGCAATGGGCACACCGCTCTCTCTGATTAGTTGAAGGGCGATTGGGTGTGCTGGCATCCTAACGGCGACGGTATCGAGGCCCCCCGTAGTTTCTAGAGGTACCCTTGGGTTCCTTTTGAGAATGAAGGTGAGCGGACCCGGCCAGACCCGCTGGGCTAAATCTAAAACCTCTGGAGGAACGTCCACACTAACCTCTTCCAGTTGACTTAGGTCAGCTATATGAACTATGAGAGGATTGTCCATTGGCCTCCTCTTAGCCTTAAACACTTTCTCGGCCGCCTTCGGATCTAGGGCATTACCACCTAGGCCGTACACTGTTTCGGTGGGAAAAGCAACTAGACCCCCAGACCTAATAACTTCAGCGGCCTTCCTTATCAACTCTATTTCTGGATTAAGTGGATCTATCTTCAGCACAATCATTTAGACTTTTATGGATGGGTTTCGTTTTTATGTTTGAGTGATGAGGAACCTCCGAGGCTAATTGATGGCATAGGCGCTCTTTACTGAACCCTTGATCGATGATAGATGAGGTGATCTCTGAAAAGTGATGAGAGAAATATAATCGTATTTCCAAGACATAAGATAGGTCTAAAGAAATTTAAAAACTAAGAATTAAATTTGGTCACTATTTTCAACTTCTAAAATAGAATACTTATTAGGACCCAACACCACATCTATCGTGATCAACAATGAGCGATCAATTACTTCTTACCGGAAACTTAGAGGAATCGGCTCGAAAGGCCGCGCAGTGGTTACTCAACAGAAAGCCAGTTAAGACCCTAAGGGATTGGGGAATAGCATTCTCGCTGTGGCCTCCACACTTCACCACCAGTTGTTGTGGAACCGAATTTGGAGCGTTTGCAGCTGCGAGGTTCGACGCTGAAAGATTTGGAATGCTTCCCTTCGCTTCCTCCCGTCAATCCAATATCCTTACCATAGAGGGAACACTAACCAGAAAGATGGCCAGGGCAGCAAGGATAGTTTACGATCAAATGCCCGAGCCCAAGTACGTAATTGCGCTAGGTGCCTGTATATTGGAAGGAGGAATATTCTGGAACTCCTACAACACGGTCCTTCCCTCTGATGTGGGTATACCCGTTGATCTATACTTACCTGGATGTCCCACAAGGCCCGAGGCAATAGCTAGGGGCCTTCTAATGCTTCAAAAGAAGATTAGGACTCAAGGAGCTATAAGGACATAAACGTTGTTTACGTTAGTCCCCGTGGGGCCCGTTTTAATTACTGCCCCAATTCTCTCAAGCAACTCGTAGGAAGAGTGAGTTTCTAAGGCTTTCCTTATCTCCCTCTTTGGTACGTCCATTCCTCCCGAAACCACACATCCAGCGTATTCGCTGTTACCATCAATACCGTCAGTAGCTACGGCGTACAGGGTAACGTTGGTGACCTTCACCCACTCCAGGAAGGACAGGCAAACCTCACCGTTTCTTCCGCCCTTGCCTGCAGGACCCCTTACCGTAACCTCAGGTTCACCACCAAGAAGAATTGTGAAGGGTCTCCTAAAGCTCAATTCCCTTGTGTTCACGATGGAGGCTAGTAGGCTTCCCAGGGACCTAGCCTCTCCCCTAACCTCACTGGAGAGGATTACCGCCCCTGGCATATCAGTGAGATCCTTGAGAACGTCGCTCACGCTCTGAATGAGAAACACCCAGGAGTTGCTTAGTTGCTTTGGCGTCTCTTCTAGGTACTGCACTAAATCTAGATTTAGCTGTTCCAAGATCTGCCTAGCCTCGTCCACCGTTGAGGGATCTTGAATTGTGGGTCCGCTCCCCACAACGGATAAATCGTTTCCAGGGACATCACTTACCACCAGGGTAACTACTTGAGATCTCGCCAAACTAGCTAGTCTGCCTCCCTTAACCCTGGAAAGATGCTTCCTGACAGTGTTAATCTCATCTATCCCTAGCCCTGAGGTCACCAGTTTCTTCATGGTCTCCACATAGAGTTGAGCAGGAGGTATTGGATCCTCCATCAATGATGAGGCTCCCCCTGACAGGAGAAATATAACTAGGTCGTAGTCCCACGTCATGAGGGCTTCCCTTACCAATTTTCCAGCCCTGAAGCTCTCATCGTCTGGATACGGATGAGACGAATGTATTATCTGGGCGTGGCCCTCAACCGTAAGATTGTCCCCCTTTGGTTTAACAACTATTGCCTCGTAGTTGCTTAGCTTCTCCAGGAAGAAGTTGGCCATCTTTACGGAGGCCTTCCCTACGGAAATAACAAGGGGTTTTGAAAACTGAAACCTTGAGCCCTCCACGACCAGCTCGTTATTTCTTACCTGAACTTTCCTCTCTAACGCCTGCCTCGGATCCGAGAGCCTTAGTATCCTGTCTATTACTTGGTCCACGGTACACCATGAGAATCCCCAAGGTTAAAAGGGATAGTCCCAACACAAGGACAGGGAACCTGGTCCCGGTTACACTGACGATGAACGAATAAGAAAGCGCAACGACAGACGCCACAAAGGAAGATATGGTGGTGATCAATCCCCACGTTCTCCCCATCAGATTATTGGACACCCTAAGCCTGAGATCTGATCTGATTGAAATGGACTGAATAGAGCTCAGGATTCCCCTTAGAACTAGGAGGACATAAACTAAGTATAATGGGGAAAGACTAATCGCCACCAGGACCAACCCAAGTAGCAGGGAACCTGTCCTAGCCCATATTCCGATAGAGTTCTCCCTTATCCTCTCACCAGTTAGGATTGCCCCCATTCCGTTACCCAGCGTAGTGAGCAGGCTCACCAATGCAAGGGAAGGCTCCACAGAGGACACCACAAAAACTAAGCTATTCATCATTACTGGGATTACGTCCAGGAACGAGAAAACTAGGATCGGATAAATTATCAGGCTAACGGGAATCCTCCCCTTAGGTTCGTCTTTCCTGGCCTTTACCCTCACATTCCCTATAAAGAACACAGTGAACAGTCTCATGACTGACGCAATCGAGAGGAAAGCCGTGATGCCCAGAACTGGGTAGGATAGACTGACAAGTCCTCCCACAACGGAGGATATTGAGATCGTGAGTGAATTAAGTGAGGTACCCCCAAGAACTTGCCTTTTCTCCATCACTGACTGCACAAGACCTGCAGAGAGTGGGCCGTTGAGCGACGTAAGCAAGTTGAAACCTACGTAAGAAAAGGGGGTCAGCTTCAAACTGAGAATGGGCAAGAGTATGAGCACAGCCTGGGACAACCTGGTTAGCATTAGGGCCTTCCTTCTGTCAAGCGAGTCGCTCAAGTACCCTGACGGAAGGCGAATTAAGGCCCCAACTAACATGGTCACTCCGACCACGAGAGAATAGAAGGAAGGGGACACAAGCAAAAGGATGTAGGCTGATATTACGTTGAACATTATTCCAGAGATGTGTGAAAGGGAGATTGAGGCCCAATAGAACCTGAAACTTCTGTTCTCACCTAGTATCTTGCCTAGCCTCAACCCTTCTTCAACTCCTTATAGAGCTGAGAAGCTACTCTCCTTCCCTCCTTGCTAAGGTCGTAATATATCCCCTTTGGCTTGGTCCCCATCTCCTTTGCTTTAACCTTCAACCACGGCTTCACTGAGGACGTGACTGACCTCTTTAGAGAACCCTGAAACCTCACCAGATAACCCAGTTTCTCAAGTTCCATGCACTCTTTCTCCAGTACGTCTGGATCATATTTGGGAGCCCATCCGCTCTCTCCCATTAGGCGTCTAGCCATATACCAAGGGTTATCGGGCCCGAACTTGTAAATATGTGCCAGGATAAGCTTCTGAAGCTCACTGAGCTCCACGGACTATCACCTGCTCTGCAAGAGATCGGGGAACCTTATTTTCCTTGTTATTTATCTGGACTTTCACTTCCCCATTGAGGTTATCCAGTACCACGATGTTCCTCCCTGGTAGAAGGCCTAGGGAGTCAGCCATTCTCAATATCCACTCTTTCTCCTTAACTATCATGATCACGGTGTATTCTCCAGGTTTTGTCTCGGTAAGTGGAACGCCCTCCACTCGATCTTCCCTCCCAGGGATAGGGTGCCCGTGGGGACAGGTCTTGGGATGACCCACCACCTCATCTATCTTGTCAAGAACATCCTCAGGCCATATGTGTTCTAGCCTATGTGCCAGTTCGTGCGCCCTAATCCAGTCCAGGCCCACTATATCTGTGAGGAGCCTCTCGGAGAGGCGGTGTGACCTTATTAACCTAATTGCGAGTCTCTTTCCGTCCTCGGTAAGCTTTATCCTCCTTGATTTCCTGTCTATGAAACCAAGGGACTCCAGCCTGTCCAATGCCTTACTAATTGTGCCTGGGGAAATCGAGAATGCGTCGATCAGGTCAACAACCTTAGCGTGACCCTTTGTTTCCTCCAGCTCATAGATCTCCTTTAGGTAATTTTCCAGTGGCTCCGATAATTCAGACATACGATCTATTTTTCACGCCTTAATTTTAGTCTTTATACTTTCGATAAGTCTCGTAACAGACTCTTCCTTTGCGAAGACCTCAATATGGGCATTAAACTTTCCCATAATTCCCTGGTCCTTGAGGTAGGCCTTCACGTTATTTATGACCTCGTCTACCGCAGAAGAAATATGATCGTGGAGGCCCGTCTTGGATACGCCATCAGGAACCTCCACGTTATCAACTTTCACAATAGCATAGAATTTCTTACTATCTCCCGTCAATGGGATCGCCAAAATAAATAGAGTAGTACGTTGGTAAAAAGATTGAGGTACGAAATTCGAATCAACAAAAATATTTAAGCGTGAGGACTAACAATTCTTTGATGTTCAAGGTAATTTTTAGAGTTACAAGCGAGAGAAGGGATACTGCGGGACTAGCCGGAATAAAAAGGGCTGGATTCATACCCTGCATGTCCAAGAGAAACGGAAATGAGGAGATATATGCAACGGTTTATAGAACGAACGACATGGAGGAGTTGAGGGAGGCGATCACTGAGGCTGCCTTTTTCCTGGAGAAAGCGGGAAGGAAGGGAGGACAAAACTTCGCCACCGTTTTCAAGGTTAACGACAGTTACCTGGGCAAGGGTATAGGCGGAGTTCTAGGTGCATCACTGGGACTTAAACTAGGCGGAATTCCCGGTCTCTTTATTGGGGCGCTGGGAGGTCTCCTCCTAGGGGAGGTTTTTGACATAGAGTTAAATGAGACCTACGCAGGTGTATACACATGGCCAATGTCGATAGGACAGTAACCAAGAGAATAGTGAGCATCCTAATAGGTTCAATGATGTTTTTCTCCTCGGTTTACCTTGTGGATAAGGTACCGTTCAACCTCTTTGAAATGATCGCGACCTTCAATCCATACATCCTCTATTATGTAGGTCTGATACTGGGAGCAGAGAGAATAATCTTTGGTATAACTAACAACAAGAGACTATATTACCTGCTCATGGGAGAGGGTGATCTAGCTGCCTACGTGGTGTTTAGCATGTTCTTCTTTGGCATATTCATGGGTCTATACATAGGGATATACGCGCTTTTCCTTCAAGGATTACTTGTAAAAATTGCTGAAGTCGTTAATGGGATATCTTACGTGCTTTTCGCGATCGCACTGTGGTCCTTGCCCTAAACTAGCTTTTTACACAATTTATGAGAGACCAAGGTCCCATCTGTCTAACGCTTGTTGTCTTGAGGTTAAACCTCTCTGAAATAGATACGTAATACGTTTCAGGCCTCAACTCTAGTTTCCACCATCTCGAGAGAACATTAGCTATCATCCCTCTCTTAGTGAGAACGCCCATGGAACATCTTCCGCCCCTTTTGAGGACCCTGGAGATCTCTGAAATTGGCTTCGATGGATCAGGAAACATGTGAACCACAAACATAGATGTAGCCCCATCAAAGGATTCGTCGGCAAAGGGGAGAGACATTGCATCACCTCTCACCGCAGTCACCCTAGATCTTTTCCGCTTGAGTATAGCTAGAAATCTCATGGAAATGTCAAGTCCGTAACACTGCTCACACTTTACGTAATCAAAGATCTTACCAGGACCTGTGCCCACGTCCAAAAATTCCTTTCCAGAGGAGTGGGAGGCCGCATCCTTAAGCACAGACGAGTAACTTGTTCTACCCGTTATCAAGAATCCTAGGGGAGCCCAGATATCTTCATATAGCGGTGCAACTTTCTCTAGAATATCGTTGCTCTTGGGCTCCTCTTGAAGAAAGTCGTAAACGCCATTAATCAACCTATAAATGTGACCCCTGGGGCATCTAAGATCATCTGACAACGGAAGTCTATCCAGTGGGCAAACAAAGGAAACCATGTTAAACCTTCATTGAGTACACATAAATATGCTTGATAAGATCCTTAAGTGTAACAATATATAAACTGTGATCCACGGAAAAGACCAGACTTCCAACTCCCTTTTGCATCATGAGCTCCACACCTTCCCTTAAACTAAGATTAGAGTCACCCTTAACCAGGTAGGGAACCATAACCTGCTTCACCTCTTCCTGTAAGGTCAGCTTATCAGAAAATCTGTAAACCACATCCCTTGCAGATATCATTCCCAATGGCTGATCCTCAACAACTGGCAGATGTCTGATGGAGTTCCTAACCATGATCTCAGCAGCAGTTGAGAGCCTTGTGAATCCCTCTACGGTGATAGCTCTCACTGCTAGGTCGAAAATCTTCTCCTCCTCGCCCCATTCGTAACCTCTGACCAAGTCCTTTTCTGTCACTATCTTACCATCAGTTATTACCGCGTCCACAGAGTTCTGCATCATGGCTCTAGCTATCTCAATGGCGTCCGCATTGTTCACTTGAACTATCCTCTTCAACTTCACATTGCTCAGCTTGTCTTCAACCGATCTCTCCAGTATCTGCCTCATTGCCTCATCCACGGTGAATAATCCAACCATCTTGCCATCGCAGGTAACCACTATCCTTCTGATTCTATTAGTTTTCATGAAGAATATTGTGTCGAGAACAGTCGAAGAACAGTCCAATGAAATTATTTCTGAACCCTCAATCAAGAAGTTTTACCTCTTTGATCCCCCATTTTTTCATTAACTTATATAGCGTCATGTACACCATTTTATCTTTTTGTTTAGGAAATACCTCGACTGAGGCTTCGAGCTTACATTGAGACGCCTCCTCTACAATCTCCTTCACTATCCTATCAGCATCAGAGGGGTCGTTCACAACGATTTTTTTGCCCAAATCCCTATTAGCGAATCCCTCCACGAGTACAACGTCTGCCGGGATAAGATCCAAGTAATCTGGGGTTGAACACCTCCAGAGCAACGCACAGTCATTACTGTGTAGTATAGTCACATCTGATCCAGCATTCATGAAGCGTGCAGTATCCTTTCTACTGGGGTTTATCTCGTGATGGGTATGTTTCACTGTAGCCACAGTTAAGCCCCTTCGCTTCAGAGCCGAGACAGCCCTCTCAATTACCAGCGTTTTCCCACTATCCTTCCTTCCCACTATCTGAAAGATGCAATCCATATTAACTAGGAATATCGATGGATTATGAATGCTCATTCCAATCGACGAAGCCAGATCAATCATCAAGAAGATGCCTGTCCTACCTGCCAAGAAGGTGAGGCTAGATCCCATGTCCGCAGTGAGGAAAATCCTCGCGGAGGACGTGTTTGCAGTTAAGGACACGCCGGATAGGGACGTTTCTGCAATGGACGGATTCGCGTTCAGGTTCAGTGATCTCGAGGAGTTGAAGGAACTTAGGATAGCTGGAAAACTTTTCCCTTCCACAAGGGAATTGCCCAAACTCGGAAGAGGAGAGGCCTACTATATCACCACGGGAGCCCCCTTGCCCCTTGGTGCAGATACTGTCGCGAGAGCTGAGATTACCAGGGTTGTGGGCGATACGATTACAGTGAATGGACCAATATTCAAGGGAAAGGACATCCGCCAACGGGGAGAAGACGTGAGGGTGGGAGACCTTTTAATCCCGCGGGGAACTTACCTAACTCCCTACCATTTGCCTATCCTCCTGCAACAGGGTATAGGCGAGGTTGAAGTCTTGGATATTTCCTTCTGTATTTTCGGCAATGGTGACGAAATAGTTCCATGGGGATCTCAGGGAGAGGGAATACCTGACTCCATTGGGCCAACTTTTATGAAACTGCTCGAAAGGTTCGGGCAAACCCACTATCAAGGTATAGCTAGGGACAACCTCGATGATGTAAAAAAGACGCTGTCCAAATGTGTAGCGGGTTTCGACTTCGTCATATCAATAGGCGGATCCTCGGTTGGTGAGCGTGATTTCGTGAAAAGGGCCATCTCCGAGATGGGAAGACTACTCTTTGAGGGGGTCTCAACTAACGTCATAAAGAGGGGAGCCGTGGGGCTTATCTCGGGGAAACCTGTCCTAGTGTTACCTGGTCAGATAGTGTCAGCCATTACAACATTTCACGAGCATGGTCTCCACATACTTACAAGAATGACAGAGACAGAGCTAAGGGAATTTGTGAAGTGTAAGCTAGGGAGTGAGGTTAAGGTAGATCACAAGATGGATTCAACCTACCTAGTTAGGATTGACGGGGACAGGGCTTTCCCCCTCAGGTGGGGTGTGGGATTATACAGCGAGCTCGGAAGGGCTTCAGGCTTCACAATTCTAAAGAGAGGAGTAACGTACAAGGAGGGCGAGGAAGTAATTGTACAGAGATTCCTTTGACGCTGTAATTCTCGCTGGCGGGAATTCCATCAGGTTTGGTACTGACAAGTGTGAGTTTGAAATCGACGGAAAATCCATGTTGAAGAGGGTAGCCGAACTTTTCGAATTACCCATAATAGTCACGGACAAACCGAGGGACATTAAGGGCAAAATTGTACAAGATAACTGGAAAGATGGTCCCCTGAAGGCACTTAAACTTGCTCTGAAGCTGGTTTCCAAGGAGAAGGTTTTCGTGACTGGATGTGATTTTCCCTTCCTATCCAGAGGACTCGTGGAAATTCTCTGCTCGAAGCAGGAACATGTGGCTACCACTCTCACGTGCGGTAAAATTCAACCTCTACTATCATGCTATTCTCTTGACTACCTTAAGACCCATATTGATAATTTCAAATCCATGACTGATCTACTAATAAACTCCCCGTCCGTCTACATAGCAGGACTCAGGGAAATCACAATGATAGACCCGCATCTTAGGACTCTCCTCAACGTCAACAGAGTAAGTGATCTCTGGAAAACCCAAAGGGGCTTCTGGAACACTAGAATATGGAATAATACCACGAGATTATTTGTTCTATAGCTAAAGAACAAGGTGAGATGATGAAAACCTCCGTAAGATTTGATAATGCTCTAGCTAGAGAAAATTAAAGAGAATTTCATCAAATATGATGATAAATAGTAGAGATGAGCATAGAAATCCCTATCTTGACTAAACATATATCAGAATAATCCTTTCGAGTTTACGTTAGTTTTTAGAATGGCGTATATGAATAATCTTTAAAATACTTTACAAGACACTATTAAATCAGATCCCTAATGGCAAAGGGAAAGGAGAAGAAGGGACAGACCCAAGGCCAGCCACAGCAGTCTGGCGAAAAGAAGAAATAATGACTTAAACCTACGCTTAATAAATTAAAAGTTAACTCTTTTTTGTGATGAAGCTTTGTTCCCTTTTTTCGGGCGGTAAGGATAGCACCTTTGCCCTGCACTGGGCAGTATTGAAGGGATTTGAAGTAGAGTGTCTCGTAACTATAATACCCAGGAGGAAGGACTCCTGGATGTTCCAATATAATAACGTGGAACTCACAAGATATCAAGCGGAAGTCTTGGGACTACCCCTTCTTTCGATTAACTCGTCGGGGGAGAAGGACGTGGAACTCACTGACCTTAGAAAGGCCTTGGAAATGGTGAAGTCGCAAGAGGCCACGGGGATAGTCACCGGTGCCTTATTGTCTGATTATCAAAGAATGAACATTAACATTTTATCAAGTGAGCTGGGCCTGAAGGTGTATTCCCCCCTATGGAGAAAGGACCAAGAGAGGTACATGAGAGAGCTTGTGGAGTACGGATTCGAGTTCATTATCACGTCTGCCACAGCATATGGATTCCCCTTTGACCTCGTAGGAAAGGTAATCAATAGGGAAGATGTTGAAAGGATTCTGGAAAGGGCGAGAAAATTTGGTTTCAACCCGGCATTTGAAGGCGGTGAGGCTGAGACCTTCGTGGTTAACGCGCCATTGTTCAAAAGAAAATTAATTGTGGAAGGCAAGCCTGTTAAACTAGGCGAATTCGAGTGGGAGTATCAAATAGAACGTATACACTGAGGAATTGCGCCTTTGCCGTTGATTACAGTCACGTCGAGGGGCCAACGAACATAGTCGTCGAAGACGGTTTCATTAAGCACGTTGGTAAGGAGGTTGAAGGAGACGAGTTGGAGTGCAGTGAGTACGTGGTAATGCCTGGTTTGGTGAATGCCCATACTCACTCAGCCATGACAGTCCTGAGGGGTGTATTTGACGACGGGGAACTTCACGAGTGGTTAGCTCGAATGTGGGACGAAGAAAGGAAGTTAACCAGGGAGATTATGGCTGTAGGTTCAGAAATCGCAGTGATTGAGATGATCTCCTCTGGGACAACGGCCTTCGTTGATATGTACTTCAACCCTGACCAGATAAGGGATATCTCCACTCAGTATGGGATTAGGGCGAGAGCGGGCCCAACTCTCATGAAAGACAAGAGTGTCGATGAAACCGTAAGGGAACTACGTGCACTGGGGGAAAGTGAGTTCTTTAGGCCCATCGTTAACGTCCACAGTCTCTATGCCACGGACCTTCAGAAGCTTAGGGAGCTAAGAGATAACCTGAACCGAGGGTATCATCTCCACATTCATCTTTCAGAAACAAGGGAAGAGGTCTTCCAGATAAAGAGAAGATATGGGATGTTCCCGGTGGAGCTCATTCACAGGGAAGGTCTAACGGAACGTGTGCATGGTGTACATCTAGGCTGGATAACCTCATGGGAACTCAACTATCTGAGAAGTTCCATTGCGGTCACTCATTGTCCAACGTCTAACATGAAGCTTGCCACCGGAGGGGCTTTTCCCATGAAGGAGGCGTTGACTCAAGGACTTAATGTAACCATTGGGACAGATGGTGCAGCGAGCAATAACTCCCTCAACATGTTTCAAGAGATGAAAATGGCAGTCTTGCTACAGAGACATAATTACTGGTCCACAGGAATAACTGCAGTTGACGTGTTTAGGGCATCATCAGTTAACGGGTATAAGATGCTGGGCATACGCGGAGGGGAGATTAGGCCCGGATACGTGGCTGATCTAGTCCTGCTAAGTAAGTATGAGGTTTATCCATTAACCAAGGAGAGACTTCTATCTCATCTAGTTTACAATCCGCCAAAGGAAGTTGAGAAGGTTATAATCCAAGGAAAGATTGTTTATCAAAAGAATGACTTTAGGGATAGGTTGAAGAAACTTTTAGAGAAGTTAAGCCTTTACCTCTAAGGGCTTGAACTCCTGATTAACAAGCTCAGCCATCTTCTCGGAGCAATCTCTTATATCGCTCAACATTTTTCCCTTAAGATCATTGTACTCCTTCGCCTTGTAAAGATATCTAGGTCTTCCAGCCTTATTTCCTGGCTCCTTTATCCTCATTACCAGGTTCATTTCAAGCAACTTGTTAAGGCTCCTATTAATTGAAGCCTTGGATAGCTTTAGTTCCTTTTCTAGCTCCTCAGTACCTCTAGCTCCTCCCCTCATTAATCCCATCAGAACCTGGACGTCAGTCTCGGATAGACCATAACAAAAGGACAGTATATCTACTAAACCAGCATCTTTCCCTGAAGGTAGTTTTATTCTAGCTCCACTTATCTGACTTTGAGACATTATAACCACAAATAAAGAATGTAATCACGAGCTATATATATTTTTTCCTAACCACTTATGGATATCATTTGAACTACCCCTTGAGGAAAAAGCCTTATACAAAATCAGAGATAATAGGAGTAAATATAATTATGTGAATTCTTCCACTAGAGACCATATTCTCACTTAAAGACCTAGAACATTTAATTACACATTTAGAAAAGATTTATATACCTCTTTCAATAGATAGGTATCATAGTGATCTAAATGGAAGTTGAAGAGATAGTAAAGGTCAGCAGGAATTATCAAGTAACAATTCCTGCAAAGATTAGGCAGAAGTTTCAGATAAAGGAAGGAGATCTAGTTAAGGTAATTTACGACGAGAAGGAAAACGCTGTAAAGATTTCCATAATGGGCGAGCCCTGGAAGTAATTTTTAATCTTCAAAATTTTTAGTCTTTTTTAATGCTTCTCGATGCTCACGCTCACGTTGATGTAAGGGAATTTGATTCCGATAGGGATTTGGTTCTTTCAAGGTGTGATATCCTTGTTGTGAATGCAGGGGTCGACCTTGCAACCGACTTGGCAACACTTGAGTTGGCGAGACGGTATAGAAACGTTGTTCCCGCTATAGGTTTTCACCCCGAATTCATTGAGAAGGTTGATCAGGAACTGGAACAGGTAAGGAAGCTGGTGGAGCTCGCCCCCATAATAAGTGAAGTGGGACTAGACTACTTTTGGATTAAGGATGAAGAGTTAAGGAAAAAGCAGAAACAGGTACTAGAGGTCTTCATGGAACTGGGGCAGGCCCAGGATAAACCCTTGATAATTCACTCCAGGGGTGGGTTAAGGGAGATCCTGGACTTGGTCTCCAGTTATAGGGTAAGGTTTGCCATTCACGGGTACGAGGGTAGCATGAGGGATGCATCTAGGATTGTGGAATTGGGCGGATTCCTCTCATTTCCACCCATCATTGTAAGAGATAAGGGAAGGAGAGAGATAGCTAGAGTTGTGCATGAGGATCACATTCTCACCGAGACGGACTCCCCTTTCATGGGGCCAGATAGGAGCAGAAATGAGCCTTGCAACGTGAGAATCACGGTTGACGCGCTTGTGGAAATAAGGAAAATGAGAAAAGATGAACTTGAGGAAAAAATAATGAATAACTTTAGGAGATTACTAGGTCCTCACTTTTCCTCGCTGGGAGCGAATCTAACGAAGAGATAAAACGCTATGAATCCCAGGAACGCCATGGCTGTGAATAGGCCTGTGTAGGGCGCAGCGGCCGAGTGCAAGGTTATATCCACGAGCTCCCATACGAGGAGGAGTATGGCCAAGACGTAACCTATACCCAATAGTTTGAAGAAGCTAACCATTTAGCTCCCCTCCACAACGATTGTTCCCCAGGCTCCCATCACGTAACCCTTGTCCTGTCCTATGAAATTGTTTGACATTCCCTGTGGGTTATACACATTGTAAACTGGCGTAACAATTCCGTACAAGTAGGCTGGAGCAGTGGCGTTGAAGGTGAAGGTAATTGGAGTGCCGTAGGTTATGGGCTTCTGAGCAACTGGGGTAATCGTGCCATTCCACCACACAGCGTAAATCCCCACAAGTACGTTAGAGACTGGGCTAGCAACTCCGTTGGATGAGTAGTTATACAGGTAGTTATGATCGCTTGCCGGGGTGGTGAATATCAAGTTGAGGGTGACTTGATTGTTAGCCTGCGCCACGAGAGTTGGTCCTGGAACAGAGCTGTTAAATAGACCATACTTGTCCGTAACTAAGGTAGTTGGTCCACTAACCGAGATGATGGGTGAGTTGTAGGGATCTCCGACCAGCCCATTGGTCTGTGCCCTAGTGTCTTGAACCTGGAGTTGTGAAATTGAGGAGGCAGTGAAGTAACCGCTGGTTGGAATTACCAATAGCTCACCCTCCTGGTAGCTGAACCACGGTCCATTATACTCTCCGTTAAGGAAGACAAAGGGCCCTGTAATATTTGGCACCTTGAGTGCGTCGTAAGTTACCAGACCAGGAACTATCTGGTCATCAACGACCTGATCAGCGTAGTCTGGGAAGTAGAAGTTTCCTGTAACGTCAGCAGAGGTAATGGTTAGGTTTAGCCAATCACCTGGATGGGCTACAATGAGATTGTAAAGAACTGGGGATCCCATCTCCTGAGCGTTTACTGCTCCGCTTTCCTGAGTCTTGAAGACGTACTGTTCTGCCACTATCCTAGTATTGATTATGTCCTGAGGCGGATCCTTATTAAGAGCTGAGAGAGTATTGGGAACTCCACCCACTGTGAAGTCCTGGGGAAGAGTCCCAATTATCACAACAGCGAACAAAATGATTACGAATAACGCCCACGCCAATTCATATTTGTCCTTTTTATCCATTTTTATCACCTCAACTAAAAACACGCGAAATTAAAAAATCATAAACTTTTAGCCCCCTTTAATACGGGATACGAGATCAGCACTATCCCTATGGACAGCAGGACTATCCAGATCCATGGCATTGCGTTGTAAGTGTTACCAGAGAAGGCCAGTGGGAACATGCTAATCACTATCACAAGTGCACCCAATATTCCCAGAGTCCACAGGCCACTTAATCCTTTCTTTATCATGTTTTTACTGAATAAACTTGGAATATTAATGTTTTCTCCATTCCACTCTAGTGCAGCTCCCACGGTGCCAATGAGCTGGCCAAGCCCTACTCCCTCTAGGTTCATATTTCTACCCTTAACTAGGGTAAGGACCAGGTTCAGGAACCAAACTAGGGTAGCAAGCTCTGCTATTACTGCACCCACAGTGGAGATAACCTCTGCCGTAATTAGAGTCGGTACTCTAGGATAGATCTCAGCCCTTCTCACCAAGCCCTCGAATCCCTGCAATTCATAGCCCACTATGAAGAGAATGGATCCAAACACGTAACCAATCCAATGAACCCACGCCATCTTGGATGAGAACCACTGCTTCCCAGTCATCATGGGTATCATGAAGTAAAGCACTGCCATTGCTGCTGGAACTATGGACAGCAGTATCATTGCATGGAAGTGGGACACTACCCAATCGGTGTTGTGAATTATTGCGTCGAAGGCTATGGTTGCGTTAGATATACCGGTAACTCCTGCAGCTATGGCCCCAGAGAAGGATGTCACAGTGAAAGCAGTTATCACGTTGAACTTAACCTGTGCGCCCTTTACCGTAGCCCATAGATTGAAGAAGGTCAACATTGAGGGGACCACAACTGCATACGTAAGAACTTCCTGGAGTATCTTGATAGAGACTGGAAGGTTAACCATGTATAGGTGATGAATGGGTACATTGTTGGAAAATATTAAGTAGAGCAGAGCAGAAATTCTACCCATTCTATCGCTGTAAAGCGGTTTGTTAGCTAGTGTTGGAATAAGAAGATAAAGTGCTCCAACTGCAGGCATCCACGCCATATACACGATAGCATGCCCAAAGATCCAGAAGGCTATTTGGTTCGCAATTGCGTTGAGGGGCACCAGGTTATAGAACGCTAGTATGTCCCATACATCAGCTGCGGTTACCCCAGAGTAGCCTATCATGAAAAGCAAGGTATTCATGAGGAAAAATACCAGAGGAACAGGTAGCTTCTCCTTAAGTTGCTTGGACGCTATATAATAATGGTACACGATCCATATTCCCGCTAGATAGGTGAAGGCGTCCAGTAGAAGCCAACCGTAAAAGAATAGCGGAGATACCACGTAATTGGAGTAGTTGGGAATTCCCATGGGAGATATGTAGTACCAGTCGGTAGCACTGAAGTAGTTGTCATTAAAAGTGGGAGCAACGACAATCGGCCCTTCCATAAACATCATTGAAATGTTAATCAGGATGAAGGAGATGTTGAGCAACCACTTAGCCCTAGGTTGCAGGTTAAGAAGCTTAATTGTGAAATAAATGAAAATGGCATATATCACCTGCTGAGCGAATCCGAAGAGGTCCCTCTCAGCATGCAACGTGATGCTGGCGAAGTACTCCTGCGGAGTGAACACTAGGGTTCCACTCAGCCCCCACGCGGTCTCTTGTATCCTCACCATAAGGGAGTCTATCACTCCCAATAGGCCCCAAATCACTCCCATGACTAGCATAGCCATGACAATCCTAGTAGTCCAGTCCTTGTCCAATTGGAACAACGAAACAACAAACTCCTTTAGTCCCATATCAATTCACAATAATAGTTAGCCTATACTTAATTCTTATCCTTATTTTTAGTAGAACAGTCGGTATTGATTTTAACATAGTTTATCTCAGAATTATCTATTAATTAAATTTAGTCAATAGAGTTAGATGGACCTCCAGGGGACTCCGTTGACTTAAAAATCTTCTTAGATCCTGTCGCCAAGGAGGGCTGTTTACTGTATATCCCTCGAATATTTCTGAGAACACTAGTACTCAATTAGCAAAATTCTAGCGACGGTTTATCGTAACTATGATTCAATGAAGACGTAAGTATTAGGCGTGGCTTTTGACTGTAAATCACAATCTTAACGTGAAAAGACGTCGTGAAAGTTTTTTAATCGTGTTTTCTTCTTAGATATTGCCGGGATCGCCTAGCCTGGTTAGGGCGGCGGCCTGCTAATTAGCGTGGGCAGCCGTTGGGGGAAACCCCGCGTGGGTTCAAATCCCACTCCCGGCGCCTCATTACCAACACTTAACAATAATATACCACGGGTCACTCTCTACATGGGTGTAGTTTCATCCCGGTAGACAAGTCCACACTCCTGAAAAGGGCACTAGAGGTGGTAAATACAGGGAACGAACAGGGTCTTGTATTAAGGTTAATAGGAGGTGCGGCAGTAGCTGCCATAGCACCAGAGGGTGCAAAACTTTTCCCAAGAACTTACAAGGATGCTGACTACTTCGGCCTCTCTTCACAAAGGAAAGCCATTATTGAACTTCTTCAGAAACTGGGGATGGAACCAGATAAGAGATTTAATGCCCTACATGGATATAACCGCCTTCTGTTCTTCGACCCTGTTCTTAACACGAATGTGGACGTTTTCTTGGACGAGTTCGTGATGTGTCACAAGCTAATTTTAAGGGACAGGCTTAAACTCTACTCCCCTTCCATACCTCCCTCGGACCTTCTTCTGACCAAGATGCAGATCATTAATTTAACCGAGAACGATAGAAAGGATATAGCTGCCCTTCTCTACGAGTTTAAGATCTCGGATAGGGACTACGATAAGGAGTTGGATTCAAGGTACATTGCGAACCTTCTCTCCGATGACTGGGGTTTCTACAAGACCTTCACTATCAACTTTGATAGAATGAGAGAATTCCTTTCCTCGGTTCCCACAGAGGGAAAGGTAATCCTTGAAAAGTTAGAGACCTTGATGAACCTCATAGAGTCCCACCCAAAGTCCATGAAATGGAAACTCAGGGCAAAGGTGGGTGAAAAGGTAAAGTGGTATGAGGAACCTGAGGAAGTTAAGGCTTCTGGCGGAACCTAAACTCATTATACCTCCCGTTAAGTTGAGGTAGATATCTAAGGCAGAATAATTATTTGATCCCAGAAATATTATCTAGAACCTTTAGCGTTACAACACGCGAGAGGCATGCGGGGGGCGGGATTTGAACCCGCGCAGGACTACTCCAGTAGGGCCTAAGCCTACCCCCTTTGGCCTAGCTCGGGCACCCCCGCACAACATTTACTTAAAACGCACACTTTAAAAAACTAGTCTCTTATGGTCTCAAGAATCGAAACAACATTCCAAATGGAAATCCTAGTCTGAGAAGGCATGTTTGGATCCTGGCTTATCTCATCAAGTATGGCAGTCGCGTTAGCCGCCCTTACTGCTGGGCTCAATGACGGATCCTGAAGGTTTCTTATGGCGTCGCTGGCTGCCCTCCTAATATTTCTTGGAACACTGGTGTCATTAACAACCTTCTGAAGCAGAACTATTGCTTGCTTGATCTTGGCCTCATTGTCATAAAGGGTTGCCAACATTTTCACCCGATATACTTTTTATGTTACCAAATTTAGGTTTATGCTGAATTTAATGTCTTCGGAACAGAGCGTAAAGAAAGCAGCAGAGCTCCTTAGGCAAGGGGCTACCATGTTAAGCGAGGCCTGCCCCGTGTGCAATAGCCCTTTGTACAGATTAAAGAGTGGGGAGATAGTGTGCCCTATTCACGGTAGGGTAATAATAGCGAAGGATGAAGAAGAGGAGAAGAAGCTAAAACGTGGAATTACGCTCGACTACATGGAACAGGTTCTAGTTGACTCTATGTCTATTATTGTGGAAAAGCTGAAGTCTGATCCCATGAACTCCGAGGTGATTGTCCAGGTAATTAGGTACCTTGACTCCCTCGAGAGGTTGAAGAGGATAAGAGACCTTGGACAAGCTCAAGAGAAATAGAGGTCAGTTTCTCCAAGGGGAGAGTTCCATCCAGGATCTTGAAATTATATCTCCTTGCAAGAGATAGGTAGTTTTCCCTTACCTGATGCAGGGATTTTCTCTTCTCCTCGAAATCAAGGGAATCACGTTTATTCCTGAGCCTCTCCAGTGCTACGTTGACCGGCACGTCTAGAAGTATCGTAAGATTGGGTAGAGGAAAGATTGAACTAAGTGACTCAAGCCAGGTCCGATCAACCCCCACCCCCTGATAGGCTAGCGTGGAGAAGAAGTATCTATCACTTATGATGAGATCCACGTTTTGAGATTCCATCCACTTAACATGGATTCTTCTATCTGCAGAGAAAAGCAGGGCTAGGAGTACCTGATCCTTCCATTGATACTTCTCAAGGAGTTGTTTAATATCATCAGTAAAGGGCTCCTGGGTGAGCAAGACCTTGAACCTGGGAGAAAGGGATTCAGCGAGTCTTTTAGCTAAGGTAGTCTTCCCAGATGCGTCGATGCCCTCAATGACCACAAGGTTCATTAAAGACTGTTTGCTTCCTCGAGTTATTAAGGGAGGAGTCTCAATACGTCCGTCTAGAACAATCTACGTTCCGTCCACTCCGCGTCTACAGACACAAAGCCCAAAACGAAATCGTCAAAGCTGGACACAGGTGTTTTAATGGAAGGTCCTTCCTCCATCTTCATGAGGCCCGCACCTACTATCTTACCTCCGGAGATAATCCCAACCATCAGGCCGTTAAGATGATCGTGAAGGTAACAGGAGCTTCCTGTCAACCCTATCCTCCTGCCGAAACTGCTAACGCTTACTTCCTTAGCCCACGCAAAATATCTCTCGTAAAGTGATCTCCTGTTGGCACGTCTATCAGTCCTTGTCTTCTTTCGCCTAATTTGAACTGGCTTGAGTAGGAAGGTCCTCTGTCTGTAATTCCTCGGCATAAGCCTTAGCGCATCTACGCCTAAAGCTACGACGTAATCAGGGTCCAAGAGCTCGATCAGTTTTCTCTTGTGCCACACCCCTGAAGACCTAATCCAGCCGTCGGTGTCCACAACAATGTTCCTGATGTCTTTGACTAGCCTGAGGGAGAGCTCAAGGTGAAGGTTAGGATCTCGAGACGGGGAAATGTCCCCAAAGAACTCAGCCCTAGTGAAGGATAGCGGATTATGAAACCAGAGCTTACTTCCTTGTGTCATGGACATGAATGTTGGAAGAAAGAGACTCGACTGACCCAGATCCAGGTCAGCGTAAGCAAAGTCCTTTGCCATATTGTAGAGAGTCCTAGAAAAATAGCTCTTGCCAGAATCCAAGTCCCCAATCACGATAACCCTTCCGCCCGTCAGGGATATGAGCTCTGCAACTTCTTCCCATCCCGTTGTTGGCAACGTGGCGAGTGACTCGCAATCGGACTCTATCTCCGCCCCCTTTCTGCTGTATACTGTAAACGTGGTATCTGGAATAAGGTAAAGATCTTGGCTTAGCCCCATTATCCTGATCTCTCCACCAGTTACCCTAAGCTCGCACGGGCCCCTCATGATCACGTACTGGTTAGGGTAAACCCTCATGTAGTGGACCTGATTGCAATGACGTAGGCAGCCCTTAGGTCTTTATCCTTTATCGAGACATATGGTGTCCTGTAGTTGGTTTTGGACTCATTCACCTTCTTAGCGTGGGGGAAGAATTTTTTGAGGTATTCATAAGCTTTCCTTCCTCCGCCGTTGCCCACTCCAACACCTATGTAAACTCTCCTGTGCGGATACCTCTCGATAACTCTTGTGATATAGCCTGGGGTCTCCTCAAGTTCTAACTCCTCAGACTCCAAAAGTTGCCCGTCCGCTACCACAGCGAGGGTTAGCCTATCTTGATTAGTATCGATGCCAATGAGTAGTTCGTCAAATCTCTCCTTGTTTAACAGCCTTAAGAAAATGGAAACTGCAGTCTCTGAAGGATCTGCCGTTCTAGATATAGGGATATCGCCCTCTCCGGAATCTGATACCACGAGGCTACCGGAATCGTAGGACACATCCACCCCAAAACTCCTTAGCCTTCTGTACAGGGTGGTGAAAAGCTTAGGATCCTCAAGCTTGAGGACTACCTTTTTATCTTTCACAAATATAACACTTATCAGTGGGATATAAACATTTATCAGTAACTGATTTCCTTTTCAATCGAGGTAATATTATCTCGATATTTGGTTCCTCGGGAACGGGAAAGACTGCACTGGGTCTTCACGTGATTAGGGAAATGAGAAACGGAGTGTTCATATCGACCACAGGTCAGGGTTACAAGGGTAGAATCAAGGGAAGATGGGACAGCATGTTTGTAGATGCTAGCGGTGAATATGAGCTCTTTGTGGCCGTTATGGAGGCGGTGGAGATGGACCCAAGAGTTATCGTGGTTGACGCCATAAACAGATTTTATAGGATAAATAGAAAAATCTCTCAGTTTCTAATGACACTTAACATACTTAAGCTGGCTAGGCGAAGGGTGCTCATGACCTGGGAGATGTCAACTAACAACAGGGTGAGCGGGCATAAGATAATGACCTTCTACTCAGATGATATCTTCAGAACCACAGGAAGGTACATCATAGGTAATGGAAGGAGATGTAAGTTTGCCATAAGAGAAGATGGGGTATTGGGATGTACCTAGTGGAGTTACTGCTAGGGTTGGTGTATTATTTACCAGCCTTTGTGGCCAACGGATCAGGACCCATGGTAAGGAAGGGCAATCCCATAGATTTTGGGAAAAATTTCACGGACGGTAGAAGGATCCTGGGAGACGGTAAGACCTTTGAGGGATTGCTCATGGGACTAACCTATGGTACTACCGTGGGCGTTGTTCTGTCCTTCTTTCTAGGTATACACTGGATCGTTATCTCCTTTATGGAATCGTTGGGCGCAATGCTAGGGGATATGCTAGGCGCCTTTATTAAGAGAAGGATGAATATACCTAGAGGTGGAAGGGCTCCTTTCCTGGATCAGCTGGACTTCATCTTTGGATCTACAGCCTTAGGGTACCTGGTAGGGCTTTCAGTTACAGTGTACCAATTCCTTCTAGTGGTCGCAATAGCTTTCGTGGCTCACGTCCTTACAAACATTGCAGCATATCGATTAAGAATAAAAAGCGTCCCGTGGTAATTGTGTCATGGTAAATCCGCAAAGAACGTTATCGCAAATACTTGAGACCTATGTAACAATAATTCTTGTAATAATCTTAATTGTTGGGATAGCAGGAGTTCTAGCAATTCCCTATTACATTTCCCCAATAACCTATTCCCAAGGAGGCCCAACAAACGGGGGTTATCTGGTCCTTGGAGTGATATTGGTTGGCATGTTACTAGCCGGGACTTTCCTCTTGGAGAGGAAACAGGTAGAACTTGGTGCATTTACCATTATTTTCGCAGTTGTTATTCTTTCGATAATAGTATGGGAATTATATGGCGTATCCAGCGTCAATAACATAATCCATAACATCTAGAAGAGAAAGTTATTTTAGGTAATGCATTATTGAATCGAATCATGGAACCAATTAAGGTAAAACTTTCCACGGGCAAGGAAATCGTCATAGACGAAAACGCGGTGTCAGTTCTTAACAGGTATGCAAGAACTCTTCTCACTTTGGACGGCGTGGCAAAGGAGCTGAATCTAACAGGATGGGAAGAGGCATATGAACTGATTAAGGCTGTGCCGTCATGGGTTCTCTGGACCCCTCTAGAAATATACAAGAGATCTGGTTAGGAAACTTTCTTAAAGCACTCAGTCGCAGCCTCATAAATTAGGCCGCTTTTCTTCATGTCTGATATTATCTTTTCAGCGCTACTTTTCTCTATGCCTTCTCTTTCAGACTCTTTTATTATATCCTTAAGTTTAGCGCAACCCTTATCATTGGATAACTGTTCGATAACCTCCATAATCTTGACCATTTTCTCCCTAGCGCTCTTCGGTTTCCCAGTCATTATTGTATCTATATCGAGCGAGCCAGACTCAACGTCAATCCCCACCTTTTCAAGGAATATTCTCATAATATTTATCGCCCTCTCTGCATCCTCCCTTGTGGCCTCTTGGCGTAAAGCCATCCTCGCGTAGGCCTCTGTAATCCTAATGAGTGCCTCTAACTGTCTTGGAGTAATGAGAATTGGTGAGCTAGGGTTTTCGCTACTTTTCCTTCTCATTTCCACGTAAAAGTCTGCTAGGAGTTGCTTCGCTTCCTCATTCAACTTCGGGTTCACGAACTTCCTCGCAAAGGCTATGTACTTCTTTAGGTCTTCCACCGGAATGAAGTTCCTTATCTCCTTCCCACCATGCATGTCCAGGATGTGGTTTGCCAGGTTCTGGTCCTCCGTTCCGGGCTTATCCACGAGTATGAAGATGAGGTCAAACCTGGAGAGGATAGTGGGCGGAAGCTCTATGTTTTCTGCAACGGCCCTCTCCTGGATATATCTTCCGAACTTGGGGTTTCCAGCTGCTATGATAGTGGCTCTGGCATTAAGCTTCGCTAATATTCCCGCCTTTGCGATGGAGACCGTCTGTTGTTCCATGGCCTCATGTATAGCTACCCTATCCTCTTCTCTCATCTTGTCTATCTCGTCTATCACCGCTATACCTCCATCGGCTAGGACCAGAGCACCGGCCTCCAGATAGTAGTCTCCAGTGTTTTTCTCCCTCACCACCGCCGCAGTGAGACCAGCTGCAGTGGCTCCCTTACCCGTGGTATAAACAGATCTTGGGGACACCCTAGCTGCGAACTGAAGAATCTGCGACTTCGCGGTGCCCGGATCGCCTATAATGAGCACGTGTATGTCCCCCCTTGTCCTCGTTCCATCCTCCATAACTCTTGATACGCCACCGAACAAGGCTAGGGCTATAGCCTCCTTGATTTCCCAATGATCGTAAATTGAGGGGGCGATGGAGGATATTATGGCTTCCCTTATCCAGGGATTTTTGGCCATATTCTCTATCTTTTTCCTATCCTCCTCCGTTATCTCAACCTCATCTAGTACCTTCTGGGATATCTCCACGTTAATTACCTTCAGGTAGATGTCGAAGATAGACCTGCTCCCCTTGCGGAGGAAGGAATCCTGCTTTATCATTAGAATCCCGGTAAACCTGACCCTATCCCCCGGTCTCGCTGAGTCCACAAGGTCATCCTCAAATACTGCCTCCAATTGCCTAGGGATCTGACCTGGAGGAACCTCCTCTGGCCTTTCTTGGATTATGACCCTCTGCCAGTCGGTCAACTCAGCCTTCTGAGGAATAATATCGAATTGGCCAGGTTTACCGCATACTGGACACACAGAGGGCATCTTTATGGTTTCGTCCATTTCCTCGTCCTCTGGCCATCTGAATTCTGCGTTACACTCGGGATGGACATGCTTGAGGACTATCCTGTAGGCCCTCTCCTTAATTGGGGTCTGCTTGGTAAGTATACCTTCAACCACAACTATCTTATTTATCTCAGAACTTCTGATCCTGCGTAGTTCCACCAGTCTTGGAACATTTACAAGTCTCAGATGAACCCTCTGAACCTCAGTTACGAACTGTGGGTCTTGCTCCTCCAATAACTTGAGGATCCTGCCCTCCAGGATGGGCAGAGTTGATAGCGGACTGTTAATTATTTCTGTTGCCAACTTCTCATCAAATTGATAAATCTCATTGAAATCCACTACGAGGCTCCTTTTCCTAAATGCCAGTATCTCATTGATCTGTTGAAGGTATTTCAGGTTCCCGTCTCTATCCCTAGAGGTTCTGATAAATTCCTCCAGCCTTTCACCTAAATCAAACTGCTGAGTCTCCATCACCCTCACCTATCAAGGTAAGTGAAAGTCTCAAATCTTGAAATACCAAATTTTCCTCTGGTGTCATCTTATTTATAAGGGTTTGGTCAAACACGTTGAGGCTGGCCAACTGGACTATCTTTCTAATCCTTAGTCTTTGTAGTTCGTTGACCATGTAGGACAGCCTCCTGTAGTTCTCCAGATCGCTAGGGGAACTACTCCCTGAGAGTTTCTTGAGAGTATATCTCGCTCTCATGTAAAAGTCCCACGGGATTTGGACAAGGGATCCAGGCACAGTGGCGTTCTGCTTCTCTTGGTAAAGATATTTCGATATTTCCTCTATGGTAACTGGAATCTGAGATACATAACCTTCGGGCTCCAGAACCTCTATTAACCATGACGGTAACTCCGATTGACTTCCCTTCGCTAGTTTAACTTCCTCCATTCCAAGATCAATGGTAAAGGTGTCATCTAGAACCTCAACCCTTCTCTTCCAAGTCTTGACAAGTCTTCCTAGAGCCCTGTACTTAGCCTTGATCAAACCCACTACACTAATACATTTTGATGTGTATCCTTTAAAAGGAAGACAATATTTTACAGCGTGGACTTTGAACATAAACCGCTCCGTGGTGTAATTCATGGACAAGTTTGAGCAGGTCAGGCTACTGATCACTACTGCCCCTAATAAGGGGAACAAGTGCAGGACCGATGTCCTAAACAGGCTAATCCCATATGACGTAGAGGTCAGAATTGAAGAACCCATAAAGAACGTGTTGCTGGTTTACTCGAAATTACCAAGCGTACAGTGTTATGGGTTAGTCATGTCTGCTCCTCCAGCATGTGCTAGAAAAGTTTATCCTGTGGATCAAGTAACTAGGGCTGAGTATAGAGAAATTATCACCTCCTCCCTTGCCATGCTACAGGGGAAAGGCGGATCCGTGTATGTGGAATGTATTCTCAGATCTGGTAATCTAGATTGCAGAACCCTTCAGATGGCCTTGGGAGGATACTTAAGGGATAAGTTCAAAATAGATTCTAAAAATTTCAATCTGAAGCTATCCATTAATGTACTTGGGGAAATCTGTACCATATCGCTCCTCAGAAAGGATCAGGAGAAAGTTTCGGTTAAGTCTCTCAGCTAAAATATAAGGTATAACCACTAATTTTAGGAATAGGTGAAAGTTACGACTAATCTCGAGGACATTATAGAGAGTGGCCTATCTGGAAGCACTATCTTCAAGCAACAGAAGGTATTATCGCCAGATCACATACCTAGCCGACTTCCGCATAGGGAAGAGAAAATCAAGGAGTTATCCCTAGCATTTAGGGAACTTACCACTAACATGGGTTCCACGTCAGTTAGAGTTGTAGTATCAGGCCCTACTGGTACCGGAAAAACCGTGACTACCAAATCCTTCGGGGAAGCGCTCAAGAAAAGGTTAAATGAGAGAGGGTTGAGGCTTGAGTACATTCATGCTAACTGTCATAGTCAGAGGACGCTATACCTGTTAACCATGGAAATAGCCTCCCATCTAAAGTTACCAATTCCAGTTAGGGGCCTTTCGTCTCAGGAGGCTTTCAAGATTATTCATGATTACCTGGTAAAGAGGAACATTCATCTAATACTGACCCTCGATGAATTTGATTACTTGATAAATACCTCCTCCTATGAGGATATCTATTTCCTTGTGAGACTTTATGATGAACTTTCCTCTGCATCTAGGCATATTAGCTATATCTTCATCATGAGGGATGAACAAAACCTGTACACGCTGGACAGGAGTATCAGGGATCACATTCTACGAAACGTAATAAGACTTGAACCGTACAAGTCCAACGAACTGAAGGACATACTTATGGACAGAGTTAACGAAGCCTTTTACCCAAACGTGGTTCCAGACGAGACTGTGGAGTATATCTCCAACCTTTATGGTCACGACAAAGGTGGTAGTGGCAACGCTAGGCTAGCAATTGAGGCACTAGAGGTGGCAGGAAAGATAGCAGAGGCGAGGAACTCTCCCCTAGTCCTCATTGAGCACGTTAAGGAGGCTAACTCCAGGATAAATGTGGAGGCAGGTGAGATTCTGGACGAAATTCCCTTACTCGACTTGCACCTCCTTATCATGTTAAAAGCTTTGATAAATTTACATAATAGATTGAAAGTGGATTCAGTCCCAATAGGTAAACTGGAAAAGGAGTACGCAGAGTTGTGTGCGGAACTTGGGGAAGAACCCAGGAGACACACGCAGATATACGAATATGTGAGGAGAATGAAACTAATGGGGATCCTAGAAACCCAGCAGAGTGGGAAGGGAATGAGGGGAAGAACCACGCTAATCTCCCTTTCAGTTCCCATAACCCAGGATTTTGAGGATCTAATAACGAAGAACCTGAGGATGAAACTTGATAACAGAGAGGAGCCTGTATAGATTAAGGATACTCTCGACGCTCCTCAAGGAGGGTGAAATTCCAATTAGTCTCGTGGCTAGGGAATCAAGGCTAAGATTTGACATAGCTAAGAGGGAAATAGCGGAGATGGAGAGGAAAGGGCTAGTGGAGATCCTTGATTCAGGAAGGGTTAAGCTAGTGAGAATAAACATGACCAATCGAAAGGTTATAATATTGAGGAATCTAATTGAAGAGCTTGAGGACCTTTGAAGGAGGCCATAATGGTAGATATCTCCAACAAGGAAGTTGTGTTAAGGGAGGCTTTAGCTGAGGGTTTCATTAAACTTAGGCCAGAGACTATCCAGCTCGTTAGGGAGGGTAAGATAGAGAAGGGAGACGTCATCACGATAGCCAAGACTGCGGGAATTCTAGCAGCCAAGAGGACACCCGATCTACTACCATTATGCCATCCTATACCCCTGGAAAAGGTTGAAATGGAGGTCCTTGTGGAAGATGAGGGAATTAGGGTGAGGAGTAAGGTTATGGCTCACTACAAAACCGGTGTGGAAATGGAGGCTCTAACCTCAGTTTCCGTTGCCCTGCTGACCATCTGGGATATGGTTAAGAAGTACGAGAAGGATGAGAGGGGCCAGTATCCGTCTACCACTATAACTGACGTCAAAGTGATCAATAAAATCAAGGTTTCTTAGACCTGGATTTAGAGGTCGTTCTAGACCTAGAAGTTCTCTCAGAGGGCTGTGCAGTAGATCCAGTTTCCTTCAAGGCCACATCCCTTACCTGTGAGGACTGAATGAACTCAATCTCCTCTGGACTAAGATCTAGGTTCTTCGCCAGCTCATCCAAGTCCTTTGATGTCATGATAAGGAAGAACGGGAACACGTCGTTGTAAATTTTAGTCGAAGAGGAATGTAGGTGGAATCCTATCTTCTTGATTATCTGATCCCTAGTATCCCTAGTCCTCTTAGATTTGTACAATTGCTGTACTAGGGTAGGGAATTGGTACTTCTTCCACTTCGCTTTCCACGAGGGACTCTTCTTCTCCACTTCGGCCATTGCAACACCTGGACCCATAAGGTCAAAGGTGTAACTTAGCATATCCCAGCTGGAAAGCTTGGCCCTTGTGAGGAAGATAGATGCCCTAGCTAGGGCGTCGTAACCTCTCCATATATCATTTAACATTTCATACTGAATCGGTATGTTCTCGGATAACCATCTCATTAGAAGATCATATTCGACCTGGGAGTTAGACACTGCCTGCTTGGCCTGCCAACCATATCTTGCCCAAAACACGCTCCTGACAGTCTCAAAGGGATCTAGCTCCCTCTCCTTTCTTCTTACTAGCTCACTTACCAGCTTTTCCGTGACCTCTCCATATCCCTCAGCAATGGATTGAAGGAAATTTATTGCGTATCTAGAGTCGCCGTCTGAGGCCTCTATGATCTGATCCAACGCGTTATCCTCGCACTTAATTTTCTCGCCAGAGCAGATTTTTTTGAGTAATCTCCTCATAGCGATCTTCCCAAGTTTTTTTACCTCAATCATCTTCACCGCATTTCTAAGATCACGTAGATTCGGATTCCATGGATCGTTAGCAGCCATCAATATGGGATACTTCGTGTTCTTAATTATCTCTAGAATTGCTGATACTGCTCCGTAGTCTTGCTTTGGTTGAATTCCATCCACTTCATCGAGAAAGATTAGCTTTCCCCTAATTCCAAAGAGAGAACCACTAATTGAAGCCCGCTCCACTATTGCCCTAAGTGAGGTCAAGTTTCTGGTATCGCTGGCATTGGTCTCCACGAGCTCAAGTTTGTAGGTATTGGCCAACGCTATAGCCAAGGAGGTTTTCCCGGTCCCAGGAGGACCATATAACATTACTGCCGTGGAGGAGGGAGATCCCTTAAGCCAAGAATCTATCCAAGACCTCAACTCGTCCTTTACGTCCTCCTGATTCTCCACGTCATCTAGGGTCTTTGGTCTGTACTTAACCACCCAGGGAACGGTCATTTCTTCTCGCCTAAATACTTCTGACCTAGAAGGGCCAGTTTTGCCAGCATTGCAGACAGTTGTATTTCGTCATCTGCCCCCTCTATTATCCTGAACTCAACCTCCCCTATGTAATCCGTCAGCAAAACCCTGAGCTCTTCTGGTATTTGATACTCATTTGAGAATATATCTCTGTGAACCTGTTTAACAATATCCTCTCCAGAGAGACCGTAATTGATAATCAAGGAGAGTAACTTCGACCTAGCGTCCATGAATCTACCTTGAAGTGCCAGCTTCACCATGTCCCTAACTTCCTTAGGCTGGGCCAGTCCCAGTACCTTGAAGACTGCCTCCTGCGTCACCTTGCCGTAGGCTGAGGCTGCCTGAAGCACGTTGATTGCCTTTCTCATGTCCCCATTGGTCACATCATATATCACGTCAAGCGCCTTAGGATCGTATTGTACCCCCTCCTGCTTCATGATGAATTCTAGCCTTGATATTACGTCCTCCTTTTTGAGTGGGTAGAACCTAAAGAGAGCGGTACGGGACTGGATCGGATCTATAATCTTACTCAGGTAGTTACAGGCAAGTATGAACCTGGTGGTCTCGGTGTAGAGCTCCATGGTTCTCCTCAATGCCTGTTGCGCATCCGCAGTCATGTTATCAGCCTCGTCCAGTAACACGGTCTTGAAGGGAACGCTACCCGGGGTCACTGTTCTTGCGAACTCCTTTACCTTATTTCTGATCACGTCTATACCCCTCTCATCACTGGCGTTCAGCTCGAGAAGATATTGCTCATAGTTCTCGCCATATAGGTCATGAACCAACGCCAAGGCTGAGGTAGTTTTACCTGTCCCTGGAGGTCCAGCAAACAGCAAGTGAGGCATGTTCTTTTCCTTAACGAAGTGTTTCAGACGCTCCACGATGTCCCTTTGGTTCACGATATCATCTAAACTTCTAGGCCTGTACTTTTCGGCCCATAATATTTCATCCATCATTATCAGTTGTAAAATAGGAAGAGCATTATTAAAAAACCGGTTTCCCGCCTTGTAGCTAGTCCCTCCTGTATTTACCCATTAAATTACCCACAGCTATAACATGTCCCTCCATAGCGTCCCTTAGCTCCTCTGCCGACACCCTCTTCAGTGCCCTAAGCGAGAGTTCCGTATTTAAAGCATAGACGTTGAAGTAATATCTATGATATCCATGTCCCTTAGGGGGACATGGGCCGTTATACCCAATCTTTCCGAAATCATTGAGGCCTTGGAGACCGTATTGAGTTTTCTCTCTCTTCTCTATTCCCTCTGGAAGCTCATTGACCTTCACGTTATAGATTACCCAGTGGACGAAGGTACCACCGGGTGCATCGGGGTCCTCAACTATGATGGCATAGGTAACCGAGCCAGGCACCCTCTCCCACTTAAGAGGCGGAGATACGTCTTTACCCTCGCACGTATACTGAAGCGGAATAACTTCCTCGTTCTTGAAGACTGAACTAACAAGCATGAAATAAAGTAAGCTTCAATGTATAAAATCTTTACATTGCTTCCTTCCTGTTAGGATAAATCTCCCTTTCCACGTGGCCCTCTTTCGTTATCTTCGTCACAATTACCCCTGTCCCTGTGAAGGAATCCCTCTTAATTGCTGACATAACAGCCCTTGCTGCCAGATCCATAGCCTGGTCGCCCGTGAGATCAGGACTATAGCCATCCTCTAATACGCCCATGGCCACTGGAGAACCTGAACCCGTTGCAACATATGTCTCCTCTGTCATGTCCCCTAGGTAGTCGAGATTGAATAGCCTGGGTTGGGTATCATAGCCTCCCATGAGTATCTGGACCAGATATGGGAAGTACTTGTTCTGGGATAGGATGTTTGTGAGATAAGTAGCTAGGGACTTGACGGTCACTGGTCTATTCCCTGAAATAAGGTTATAGTGGTATATATTCTTCATGTAATTATAGATAAATTGTAGATCTGCAACACTACCCGCGGTAGTCATCCCAATGCGGTCATCAATGTACACTATTTTTCTGACCATCTTGTTGGCAACAAAAAACCCTGCACTGGCTCTCCTGTCGGCAGCCAGGATAACGGCATCCTTAACCACTAAACCCACAGTGGTAGTGCCCTTGAGGATCTTGATCTTATCCTTTGAGGGTCTGCTCTCAAATTCTCCAAAACCTTCCATCTTGCTCAGAATCTATTTGATAGGCCCCGTATTTGAAACTTTGTTTAACTCTCACGCGAGTTGCAGTCAGATTCTAGGAAGCTTAGCCCTTACCTCATGACTCCTCGCTGTATTACCTTCCTGATACTTGCGTTTGATCCGGTACATCGTGCCAAATATCACTTAATTGTACAGCCAAAATGAAGAAAAGTTTTATAGTGTAATTGGGATTCACATAGCATATGGAGAGCTTAACAGGGACTAGGCGAAAGATATACTACTATCTTGTGAAGCAGAAGGATCCTGTCCCTCTGAGGAAAATTCAGAGGGAACTTAAATTAAGCTCTCCGTCACTCGCTTTATATCACCTGAAGAAACTGGAGGAGAACGGTCTGGTCAAAGAGACAGATGATGGCTACGTGGTTACTAAGCTAATCCTAGGAGATTTCGTCAAATTAATGAACGTGCTTATTCCCAGGTCGGCGTTTATGGCTTCGTTCCTTATTGCGTCCCTGATACTGCTTTGGGTCATTAACATGATAAACCCGTATTCCGTCACCCTTTTCTCCTCTATTGTTATTGCGATTCCTGCTGGTATTTTTATCATTGATGTTGTAAGAAAATACAATGAAATAAGATAATAGCGATTATTTCCCTTACTTAATATCTAACTAGATAATAATATAGCAGAGACATTGAAAGGGCATCAATGATTGACATAGTTAGCGAAGGATATACGTAAAGAGGATCTTTGTCATGGCTCCACATGAAGAAAGAGAATGAATAAGTTATTCCTTGGGCAGTAAATAACACTGCCAACACGGTTAGTATCACAGATATCTTTCCTCCAAAACTCATCCTAAGTCGGCTGAACTCGACTAGAGTAAGAACGGAGAGTATAGCGGCAAATATTGAAAGTCCAATAGTTATATACCAAACTTCAAACATCTATGAGTCTATTTTTACTGAAATCTTTATGTGATAATAAGCCTTTGCCCAAATCCTCAGTCACACCATTTTAGGATTCGATACTCCTCAAATCTACATAAAAATCTCATATAAAAATAATTGCAGGGCTCTGTTATTGAATTGTTTTAGGGAGGAACTCTTAGATCAATCCTTGGGGGCTTGTCTGAGTATAGTGGTCATGATCATGTTTGATCATTTTGTCGCCCATATCCATTCGTATCAAAACAGCCTCCTAGTGAACATTATTGCTTGCGTGAATATTTAAACTATTTAAACTTGAGAGACATGATACTACTGATGGATAAGAGGATAAAAGTAGTAGTGGCTAAACTTGGGCTGGACGGTCATGATAGGGGAGCAAAGGTTATCGCCAGGGCCCTTAAGGACGCAGGCATGGAGGTAGTTTACACGGGTCTAAGGCAAACGCCCGAACAGATAGTTAGGACCGCTATTCAGGAGGACGCTGATGTAATTGGTATTAGTATACTAAGCGGAGCTCACCTAGAATTGATGCCAAAAATAGTTGAGGCCTTGAAGAAGGCTGGCTTAGATGATGTAGGTCTTGTGTTAGGGGGAGTTATCCCACCGGAGGACATTCCCAAGCTGAAAGCTATGGGGGTTGATGACGTATTTCTGCCTGGAACAAGTTTGAAGGAGATAGCTCAGAGAGTTTCAAAGCTCGCCTCAACCAAGAGAGGTATAAAGGTTGAAGGATGACCTTCTGAATAGGGCGTTAAATGGCGACGAGTTGGCCATATCAAAGGTCTTGACCAATATAGAGTACGCGACTGAGAAGGGACTTAGCTACCTGGGTGAATTGGCTAAATTGTCTGGGAAGGCACATACAGTGGGAATAACGGGTATACCGGGGGCAGGTAAAAGCACACTGATCTCTGATCTAATTGAAAGTTATACGGCTTCCGGACATAGGGTTGGGGTAATAATGATAGATCCGTCGAGCCCCATTTCCATGGGTTCCTTCATGGGCAACAGGATAAGAATGCAGGATAAAACACTTCTCAAAAACGTGTTTATCCGCAGTATAGCCTCTAGAGGTCACCTCGGCGGGTTCTCCTCTGAAGCTATTATGCTAACGGAGGCTTTAGACGGTCTGGGATACGACAGGATAATAGTAGAAACCGTGGGGGCAGGGCAGACTGACACGGACGTCATGTCCATAACTCACTCCGTGGTAGTGCTTGTTATCCCTGGCACGGGCGATGAAATACAGGCATTGAAGGCAGGCATAATGGAGATTGGGGATGTATATGCAATCAACAAGGCTGATAAACCTGAAGCTGAGGCGGTGTATGATGCGGTGAAGTTTGCAATAGATAGCGGAGAGATGATATTCAGGGATGAATGGAAGCCTAGGATTCTAAAGGTAAGTGCACTGAGAAAGACAGGGATAGACGAGCTTGTTAACACCCTTGAAGAGCATGCGGAGTATCTTAGGCAGAGGGGTCTATTTGAACAAAGGATCAAGAATAGAAGGACTAAGATGGTGGAACTCCTGCTTAGGAGAAGACTCTATGATGTGACTTCCAAGATCATAGAGAACAACAGCGAAGAAATTAACGAGCTAGTAAGGGAAGGCTACATTAACGAGTTACTGACTAAATTGTATCATGAAGTAAAGGAGAAGCTTTAAGTAAGTTACGTTGAAGTAGTTTCATTTCTCTTGGGTTGTCTACTTTGGTAATATACCCCTCTTTTTCATCTCCCTTACTGTCAATTCCCCTATCCTCGTCAGGCCATAATACTTATGATGCGTCCTCGTCTCCTTTTTAGGTTTTGATTTTCTATCCCCAAATTTGATAATTTTCGCATTAACTTCCTCCAGCAACCCCATTTTCACCAATTGCTCCAGCTTGGAATTGACCTCCTCTAAGTCCTTCTTGGTGAGCTTGGCGTAAGTTAACGCGTGATCTGCGTTCAATTCTTCAGCGAGTCTAACTATGTTCAGTGCCAGCTCGTCGCCCTGAAGGTACTCTATGTACGCATCTATTAGGTCCTTTTCCTCCAAATATCTAAGAAGATGATCCCCTGCTCTAGTTAATGAGTAGTAGGTATGATGCTTATGTACCTCCGAGCTCAACTTGAATTTGGCTTCAGTGTTTTTCAGTGTGGCTCCCTTCACTCTCTCTATTAAACCAAGGTTTTCCAACTTATCTAGAATGATCACCACTTCCTCGATGGGGATCTTCGTATTCAACATTATTGACTTACCGTAATCCACATTTGCCTTTCTCAGATGCT
Organism: Metallosphaera sedula DSM 5348; assembly: GCF_000016605.1. Classification (NCBI taxonomy): domain Archaea; kingdom Thermoproteati; phylum Thermoproteota; class Thermoprotei; order Sulfolobales; family Sulfolobaceae; genus Metallosphaera; species Metallosphaera sedula. Next base: position 1,977,791 of record NC_009440.1, read on the forward strand.
GTAGAACCATGAGATATCTTTTGTCTTCAATGAGCTTTTTGAGGTAGTTCTTTAGCTCGGGCTCCATTTTAGGTCATTCATGAATTTCACTATGGTATCATTGAACTTCTTTGGTTCATCCAGGTAGCACGCGTGCTGGTTTCCAATAATCTCCAGTTTAGCACTGGACACCCTCTCCATGATCTTCTTGGCGTTGCTTAAAGGGGAGACGGTGTCCTTAGATCCCCAAATAAGAAGTATTGGCTTGCCGTTTAGCTTCCCCAAATCCTTCTCAAACTCGTCTACACCCACGGCCCCAATCAAGATTAACCCAGAGAACTTTCCTCGCTTCACAGCATAACTAAGGACAGCATGACCTCCCATTGACGGACCAAGAAGGACAGCTTCACCAAGGCCCATTTCCTCCAGAAGGTCACCTATGAATTCCCCAAGATCTCCCCATCTTCCCCTTTCAGACTTCCCATATCCTGGGAAATCCACAGCTATTCCCGGTATCCCCGCCTCCTTAAGCCGGGTCAGAGTGCCCACCTGGTTCCACGTCTCGGCATTGAACCTTGCCCCATGGAACATCACAATTCTAGGTTTCTCTGAGAGATCATTATTAAGATAGTGAATTCTCGTACCCTTCACGTTAACCAATAGCTCTGCCATGTAGTAAAATATTAGATTGGAAGCTTTAAAGTTTTTGAACTTTATCTTAAAAAATAATAAGTTTAACTATCTTAAATAGAAATTTTGTTCAGATTTATTGAAATAAAGTTTTTTTAAGTGTCACGACTAGGTAACAAAAGATCTAAAATGACAAAGGTCTTAGTTTTAGGTGGAAGATTCGGCGGACTTACTGCCGCCTATAACGCAAAGAGACTGTTGGGGAGCAAGGCTGAGGTTAAGCTGATGAACCAGGACAGGTTCACGTACTTTAGGCCTGCTCTCCCACACGTGGCCATAGGCGTGAGAGACGTAGAGGAGCTCAGGATAGATTTGGCCAGCGCCATGCCAGAGAGGGGAATATCCTTTGCCCAAGGGAAGGTAGAGAAGATAGATGCCGAGTCTAGGATAGTTTACTACAAGAAACCAGATGGAGGAATGGGAGAAGAGGAATATGATTACCTAATGGTGGGGATAGGCGCACACCTCGGGACTGAACTCATAAAGGGATGGGATCAGTTCGGTTACAGCGTTTGCGAACCGGAGTTTGCGGTCAAACTTAGGGATAGACTGAAGGACTTCAAGGGCGGACATATTACCATCGGATCGGGTCCCTTCTACCAAGGAAAGAATCCTAAACCCAAGGTTCCAGAGAACTTTGTACCTCAAGCAGACTCGGCCTGTGAAGGGCCTGTCTTCGAGATGTCGCTGATGCTACACGGGTACTTCACAAGGAAGGGTATGTGGGATAAGGTGAAAATAACGGTCTACTCTCCCGGCGAATATCTGTCAGATCTTTCTCCCGCATCCAGGAAGGCCGTTGCTGAGATCTATAAAGGATTGGGAATAGAGCTAGTACACAACTTCAGACTAAAGGAATTGAGAGAGAAGGAAATAGTGGATGAAAAAGGTAACAAGCTTGAATCGGATCTGAGCATATTACTCCCGCCTTACACGGGTAACCCGGCACTTAAGGCTTCCACAAAGGACCTAGTGGACGATGGAGGATTCATCCCCACTGACCTGAACATGCAATCCATCAAGTATGACAACATATATGCAGTTGGCGATTCTAACGCCCTAACTGTGCCTAAGCTGGGGTACTTGGCAGTTCAGACTGGCAGGATCGCGGCTCAACATCTGGCGAAGAGATTGGGAGTTAACACGAAGGTGGAATCCTACTATCCCACCATCGTATGCGTAGCCGACAATCCACTTGAGGGATATGCCGTCTCAGTGAAGGACGATACCTGGTATGGAGGTCAGGTCTCGGTAGCTCAACCTGCTGCAGTGAATCACTTAAAGAAGGAACTATTCACCAAGTACTTCATGTGGACCAAGGGTGATATGGTCCTAGAGAAATTCTTGGGAAGCTGGTGAGGTTAGTGGAGACACTCGAGGTTCAGACTATTGACAAACTAATGAGCCCAGATAACCTAATGACCATAAACAGAGTTCTTGACCTGCTGGGAACCCTAGACAGAATGGGAATACTCGACCTAGTAAACGGTGCTCTGCAGGACGAGGAACTAATTGGAAAAATTATGGGATCGATAATCAATGATAACACCCTCTCAATGGTGACCCAACTCAATAACCTAGGTTCACTAATGAAAGTCTTCATGGACAAGGACGTTGCTGATGATCTTCAGTATGTATTCAAGTTACTATCCTCTCTCAGGAACTCAGGATTAATGGATCCGATAATTGGCATGCTCAATGATCCTGAGACGCTAGGTAAAGTTTTAGGATCTCTCGTTAATGATAAAACCCTCCAGCTAATCGAGAACTGGAATAGTACCTTAGATCTGGTAAACGCCGTGGGCAATGCGCTGAAACAGGAGCACAAGCCCGTCAAATCCGTTATAGACATTTACAGAATGATGAAGGATCCAGAAGTGCAAAACGGTTTAGGGCTTCTCTTTGGTATTATAAAGGAACTAGGTAAGATCGCCAAGACTAAATAATTTCCTTTTTTATCAAGAAATCTATGAGTGCAGGACTTCTAGATGTCGCTAATTCCAGGGTATAGGTCTCTGGTTTGAGGAATTTGAATGCCTCCTCTGTCTTAATCAACCAAGGCGGAAGAGAGGATAGACTGAGGAACTTAGAGTACTCCCGTCCGTCGAAGACATAGGCTCTTCCAGGGACAATGGTGATAACGTAGTCTACCCCTGGTGGATAATATGTGGGACAGGAGGCATTATTGTATGACTCGATAAGAACATTCTTGTGACGATTCAATGCACTGATAACGTTGTTATGCACGATCTCCCCCGAATTTTCTATGAGTCTCCACACCTCACGTTCCTCCACTGGAACTGGATCAAACCTTGAAATCAGCCTCTCGAGTACATCCCTCATGGAGGATGAAATCAAGCGAGAGGGGGCTCGAAGGTACATGCTCTTTTGTTCAACGGTCATTCTCATCATGACGGGATAACCCCTGTCCATTAAAGAGAGGTAATAGGGGAAGTTCCGCTCGATGCTTTCAGGATCCACAGGGAAAAACAAAACTGCGAACGGATTAATTTCCTCAATACTCTCCCTCGTACTTTCGTAGTAATTTAGGGCGTCATTGCCCACGAGTACACCAAGTTCCATGCTTCGCGTCAACGTTGAGTAGCTATACCAGCCGTTATGTCCTGCCACAGGTTTCATGGGAAAAAGGTTTATTCCAACCTCCCTGAGGAGGGAGATGAGAGTTAGCCCAAACCTAGTCTTCCCTGAGTCGTGTGGTAAGCCTCCATTGATCAGGAGCCTCATAAATGAACCGTTACTCTCAAGGGAATAAATGCCTTACATCATAAAGAGGGCTAGATTTGGATTAAGTATATAATCCTAGCAAGGAATCAATGATTTGTGAGAACAGGACTTCTGATGCTGGCTGGCATCATAATGGCGGTGGCTCTGGCATATCTTTCCATAATGATAGCCAGCCTACCATTCTATCCCTTTCACGATAGGAGTTTCAGAGATGACATGGAGACAGGGATATACTTTGGGGGAAGCCAGCATCAGGTGATCTTCTCGCCCTCCATGGCGTCTTCTGAAAATAGTTCATATATGAACCTCAACTTTACTTCATCTATTGAGAACACGGTGACATACACTGTGGATAATTATTCGTTTTTCGTATGCCCCAACACTATCCACGTTTATCCAATCAACATGACTTCTTCGCCTAACGGGACAATCACATTCACGGTCATGCTTACTGGTAACGGCTTTGTCCATATGGTTGGCGACAACAAGTTTTACAGGGTTGTGGAATTCCAAGAGGATTTTACACAAAATAACGTCTCAATAACTGTAACATTACAGCTAAACAATGTGCCTCCTGGAGAACTTTGGATCCCAGTTTGGAATAATTGTCACACAGAATATGTAGAAGTGGTTGTTGAATAAATTTTCTCTGTGTGATTAGAGAAAGGTATGCGAGCCAATTTTAAGTGCCAAAAGTAAGCCCACAAAGATTCTTCAATCTCTAATAGACTAGAGACAACAAATTCTGTATTAACTCAGTCTTAACGAGATTTAGAGTAGAGATATCTCACCGGCAGAGAGCCGATCCTGGAATGCTGTATCAGCTTGAACTTATTATGCACCACATTCTAGGTGTTTACATGAAACAGATTATTGTTGCTAACGTTACACCCTTCGATGAGAAAGGGAACCTGGACCTAGAGGGGTTAAGGACCCTTTACAATTTTGACCTGAGCAGAGGCGCAACGGGTTTCTGGGTGATGGGTACCACTGGAGAATGTAAGATGCTCACTTATTCCGAGAAGCTAGCTGTGGCTAAGGCGTCAATAGAGACCCTAGGGAACAAGGCTATCATTGGAATAAACGAGGAGTCCACTGACAACGCAGTGAAGCTGGCTAAGGAGATCGTCGATATGGGTGCCTCAAAGATATTCTCGCTTCCACCCATCTATCACAAGCCATCAGAACTTGGACTTTTCAAGTTCTTTGAATCCATTTCCAAGATAGGTATTCCAGTCTACGTTTATAATATACCCAGTTATGTTGGATATAATATAGACCTCAACCTCACTGGGAAAATGGCAGAGGAGGGCATTATACAGGGAATGAAATACACCACCAACGACTTAGTGTCATTTCACGAGTATACAAGATTAAAACAGGACCATAAGGAATTTGAGATACTCATGGGTACCGAACACCTCATCCTCCCATCTCTGATGTATGGTGGTGACGGGGTAGTAACAGCAGTAGCCAACTTCGCTCCAGAATTTGTGAAGAACATTTTTGATTCCTTCGAAAAGGGTGATATCTTGAAGGCCATGGAGGACCAGTATAAGGTCATAAAGTTGGCATCTGTAGTTTCTGGAGAAGACTACCCTGCAGGAGTTAAGATTGCCCTTAGGTATAGGGGTATATACGTGGGAAGAGTTAGGGAACCACTCCAGGAAGACATAAATCGTGAGGGGGTAATATACGCAACGTTGAAGGAGTTCGGACTCTAAATGATGAAATCGGTGTAGGTTGAGGGATGAAAGGATTATTCCCGGCTGAGGAGAAGCGTGAAATAGTTCAAATGGAGTTAAGAATTCTTAGAAGTTCCCTCTCGTAGATTGTCTGAACGAGTTTGCCTTCCCTGTTAACTACAGCTATCACCGCGGACTCTGTGGATCTAAATTTCCTTAGTGCATCAATGACTTTTTGCGACTCATCCATTATCACTGTTTCGTTCAGCTCCAGATCTCCCGCCCTCAGCACAGAGTACATAGATGGATCTATCTCCAATAACTGCTGTACAGTGATGTGTCCCATAGGCCTCATCTCATCATCCACGACTATTATGGCTCTAGCTCCTCTCTCCGTCATTCTGTCAATTGTCTCTCTCAATGTGGTTTCCGCATTTACGTAGAGGGGAGTTATACCAGGTAGATGCCCAAGTTTCTGGTTGAACCCTGGCCTGTTCTCTATCTCCCTTCCAACTCCCTTAACCTTTGCCTTGAATAGGAGTGGCACGACGAGAGCAATGAGGGTTATTGCCAATGCGGAGTAGGAGTACTGAGTCTGGCCTAGATACCCGGAGACTAGAGCTGAGATCAGAAGAGATGAGTCGACGCCTCCCTTCGTCGTAACGCCCAGTCCATTAATTACCCCCTCTTGCTTTACGAGGTAGGAAGAGATATAACCTGAGACGAACTTTGAGACGAACACCAACAAGGCTAGAGTGAGACCTATGGAGGCGATGTAGACGTTTAAGGGTGCAAAGTAGAGCCCTATGCTCACGAAGAACAAAGGTTCAAAGAAACCATAGGTTAAACCATGCATCTTCTCCCTTAAATCAGGCCTATCCTCAAGGTAATTCCTTAGCAGAAAACCCAGAAAGAGGGCAGCTATGGCTGAGTTGAACCCAAATATCTCGGCCACATATCCTGTGACCATTATAACGGAAAGGAGGAAAGCTAGCTCCACTTCCCTTACCTTTATAAATCCCTCTATTCCCTCCAAGGCCTTTGCTATCCTGGGGCCTATGAAGATAATTATCAGAAATAATATTACTATTTCTAAGGTCTGCCTGACGATTTGAGCTGGTTCACTGGACTTAGATACTATTGCGAAGAGAATGACTGAGATTATCTCAACAAGTGTACCTTGGTAAAATAGTTTACGCCCAACATCCGTTTTTACAAGTCCAGTGTCCATTAGGAGTCTGGTTAGGGGGCCTACGCTCGTCATTATGAGGGGAAAGACTATTACCAGTGGTGACGTAACGTGAACCATGAATAGGTAACCTGCGATCACGATGAAGGGAATTACTAGGAGAACTATGGAGGAGATGAAGACCTTGTAATCAAACTGTATCTCCCCTCCGAACTCCTCCGCACCAGCGAGGAAGAGAAGGAACACTATTCCCAGAGACGTAACAAAGGATATGATACTGTTCAGTTGGATTATCCCTAGAACTCCTCTTCCCAAGATTATCCCGGCCACTATGGCACCAACAAACGGAGTTAATCCTAGTCTAGAGAACCCAGCTTCCATCAACTTTGCTGCAACCAGCATGATACCGATGTAGAGAAGCGAAACTATTACTGGATTCATGTGTAAAGACTTTTTACTTTACTTTACTACTATAAGAGTGATGGACATAAGCGAAAGGGAGATTGTTTACCTTTCGGCAATAAGGGAAATGAATGATAAGGGCCAGCCTGGTAAATTATCCATAATAGCAAAGCAAATCGAAGTTTCCCCTGCAAGTGCCTTTGAGGAACTGAAACATCTAGAGAAAAAGGGTCTTATCTCGAAGGAGAACAACAACATCTATATCACTGAGGAGGGGAGGAGAAGCCTAACTAAGGCCTTGAGGGCCCACAGGGTTATTGAGTCTCTTCTAGTCAGGGTTGGGATTGATCCAGAGACCGCCTGCAGTTACTCGAAACAGTTTGAACTAAAAGTTCCAGACGAGATAATCGAGAAGCTCTATGAATATCTCGGAAAACCTAATAAATGCCCTCATGGGAATGGAATCCCGTGATAAGCGTACAACCGTCTTACATTTACATATTCGCCCTAATGATCTTGGAGGGAATGTCACTTCCAATCCCAAGCGAAATAGTGATGCCCTTAGTGGGTTACTATTCCACAAAGGGATTACTTGACCCATATCTAGGTATCATAGTAGGCACGGTAGGTAGCTTAGTTGGATCGTTAATTGATTATTATATCGCCCTTAAACTAGGAGTTCCCTTCCTCCATAGATACGGCAAGTTATTCAAACTCACTCCTGAAAAATTGGATGCACTATCAAGATGGTTTGCTAAGTACGGTACGCAGTCTGTGTTCTTTTTCAGGTTTATTCCAGCCTTTAGGGCACTCATCTCCTTCCCTGCCGGACTCAGCAAGATGAGACTACCTTTATTCATATTTGCCACATTCGCAGGTCACTTGATATGGGATACGATACTAGTCTATATTGGGATATACTTCTCTAGTACATGGCAGAGTATCATTTCGGTTCTTGATAAGTACCTTTACGGCGTGGCGGCAATAACTGCAATTATTATTGTGGTCTACATTTTGATCAAAGGAAACTTTTTAAAGTTTTAACTAGAATAAGGTTTATGATTGAAGTACTACTTTCTCCTTTACAATACTTCCTTGCGGTCATAGCAGGAGTTCTAGTAGGGTTCAGCTTAGGACTAATAGGAGGAGGCGGATCCATTCTAGCTGTTCCGCTTCTTCTATATTTCGTTGGTCTGGCTAGTATTCCTCCCCAATACTCCACTTCTCCTGCACTTGAAGCACAGTACACAAACTTCGTGGACCACATTGCACTAGGCACTACAGCCCTGGCTGTAGGTCTGAACGCGTACATAAATAGTTACATGCATTTCAGGAGAGGGAACGTAAAGCTTCTTGAGGGTATAACGTTCACTATTCCGGGCGTTGCGGGAGCCACTCTGGGAAGTTACGTGAGTCACATAACGCCTGGAAAATCCTTGCTATTTTTCTTCGGGATCCTTATGATTGGTGTCGCTCTGTTAATGTTGAGGCAGAGGTCTGCAGATAGGGTAAAGACGGCCTCAGAGGGCGGGTTAGCTAGACTTTCGCTGGTAAAGGTTATACCCACGGGACTTCTTGTGGGATTTGCCTCAGGATTTTTCGGCATAGGAGGAGGTTTCCTCATTGTTCCTGGTTTACTATTCAGTACTGGTCTTTGCATGATTAAGGCCGTTGGGACCTCCCTCATTGCTGTTGGGACCTTCGGAATCACTTCAGCGACAGTCTATTCGATGTACGGATACGTTCTACCTGTAATTAGCGTGCTCTATCTGGTAGGGGGAATTCTAGGAGGGTATGGGGGAGCATCGGTTGCCTCTAGATTGCCTAGGGGCACCCTGAGAAAAGCTTTCGCCTTGATCATTATCGCCGTAGCGATATACATCATGGTAGAAAATTACAAGGGGCTATACTTGCTCATACATTAACGTTGGAATCGGCCATTTCCCTATATATTTTTTCTATCTCTTCTTTAAGGAATTTCAAACATGAATCCACATTTATCTTAATTAATTCCCATCTTTCCTCCCTTATACCCCTAATTATCTCATCACCTTGCTCCTTGCAACCTATCTTGTCATATTTCCTCTGAAACTCGGTAAGCTCCTTGTTAACCCATTGATAAACGGTTTTATCCTTCCTCTCATCTACGTGCAATTTTACCTTCTCCAGGGACGTCCTTAGCAGGATGAGATCCTGCAACTGATAAAATTTCTTTGGGATCGACATCTCTCGTATAATGTGGATAGAGGATAAATAACTCATGCTCCCATTATATCCACATTAGAGATGTGCCATGACGTCAGAACCTGGAAAGGAAATTAACGCCAAGACATATATCTTGTATTCAATAGGCGGAGCTATTGCCCTTATTCTGATTACCTTCCCCTTTGGGGGAGTGGCACCACTTGATGAACCTAAGGTGTACGCGTCCGATGGGGCATATTATAATCTTGGGGTACCGGTAGGAATTTCCTTCATTGCATTCATTAACCTTCTCATTTTCATAGTGTCGAGCATTCTCTTCTGGGGGTCTAAGGGTCTTTTCAAAAACTTGATAATAGATTCCTCGGCCCTATCGTTTGTCTTCCTCAATTATTTCAACTATTACGTGCTTTGGCTGGTATGGCACCCACAGATAACCGTGTTGCCCTTCCTCTTCTTGATAAAGTATAATGGAGCCTCAGCGATTCAGGTTGATTTTGGACAAATGGTCCTAATAGCTTATATATACAGGATCATTAAAAGAGCAAGAAGGCCCCGCCCTTTATCAGGGCTTGAGTCGGTGAAGCCGGTTGATGAGAGTCCTCAGCCGGGCGGGGTACAATGATGACGCCGACATAATCAGATTAGTGACGTGAGGGTCGATAAACTGAAGCTAACTCAAGCTTAAAACCTGTTTTAGATATATCTAATCTCCATGGAAATTCCCAAGGACAAGTCCAGTGAAGGCAAGGATTATGATCTGAAATACGCATATAGGGCTTTGGGCATTCTGGCTCCCTTAGCCATAGTTGTGATGTATACAGAAGGAATGTTGATTCCCTCCCTTGTGAAAATCGAAGATGACTTTGGGGTCAACGCTGCCCAAGTTAGCTGGGTTCTAACAGTGTATCTCCTTACAGGATCGGTCATGAATCCCATAGCAGGGAAACTGGGAGATATGTTTGGGAAGAAAAGAGTCCTTACCATGATCATCTGGATTTACGCTGTGGGTGTTACCTTGACAGGATTTGCACCGAGTTTCGGCTTCCTGATATTTGCTAGGGCTATTCAGGGACTAGGTCTTGCCATGTTTCCGTTAGCGTTCAGCCTAATAAGGGAAGAGTTCCCTCCAAAACTAGTTCCTACTGCTCAAGGTATAGTTAGCGCCATGTTTGGGGCAGGATCTGCAATAGCCCTTCCCATAGGTGCATACATTTCACAAAATTTTGGATGGCAGTATACATATCACACTGTTATACCATTCGTGGCCCTGATGGCAATACTGACCTCCACACAGATAAGGGAGTCTAAGTTCAAGAACCCGAATACCAAGATCGACTTCGTTGGAGCAGGAGTACTCTCGATCTCGTTGGCCTCCTTAATCCTAGGTTTCAGCGAGGCTCCTAGCTGGGGTTGGTCATCACCCCTTACCATAGGCACCCTTCTCCTCTCCATGATCACTTTTGCCACGTTCATCTATCTTCAGACTATTACGCCATTTCCATTAATATCCGTGAAGCTATTGAAGAGAAGAAACGTTCTTGTCGCTAACGTGGCCGCAGTGGTTGCAGGATTTGCAATATTTATGGGGTCCCAAACCTTAACTTACTTGTTTGAGGAGCCTAATCCAGTTGGGTTTGGGCTAGATATCCAGGCAACGGGGCTTGCCCTACTACCCACAGCTCTTATCCAGTTAGTGGGAGGCCCCCTCGCAGGAAAGGCAATATCTAGAAGCGGACCAAGAAAAGTGATGATAGTTGGTTCCACTGCACTAATTCCGGTGTATCTAGTTCTTTCAGTGTTAACGTCCGCTGGGGGATCACAGTCAATTAACCTTGTGATTACCTTCGCCACTTTGGCAATGTTAAGTGCCACGCTTCTGAACGTGAGCCTGGTAAACCTACTCACCTTTTCCGTGGAGAGGCAGGTCATGGGGACAGTCACTTCAATTAATACAGTCTTCAGGTTGGTAGGAGGAACCATAGGTCCATCTGTAGCCGGAGCTATTATGGGGACTTATCAAAGCAGTATCGTGGAGATCATACCGGTAGGAGGAACTACGGTCTACTACCCGGTCATCATTCCTTCGGACCAGGCCTTTAGTCTTATTTATCTGATTGCAACTCTTCTGGCTGTAGTTATGACTGGGATTTCCTTCATGACTAAGGACATAAAAATTGGGAATGTAATGAAGGAAAGAAATGAGTTCGTTGCAGGACATTAGCAACCAGGTCATAGCTTGCCATAAATGCTCCCTATCTAGAACTAGGACCCATGCGGTTCCGGGGGAAGGAAATCCAACCAGTGACGTAGTTTTCGTTGGAGAGGCGCCTGGAGCTAAAGAGGATGAAACTGGAAGACCTTTCGTGGGTTCAGCTGGTCAATTATTGACCGAGTTAATCCGAAAGTACTTGAGGAGAGATCGCTCCGAGATTTACATTACCAACATAGTAAAATGCAGACCGCCAAATAACAGGGATCCAGAGAAGGAGGAAATCGAGGCTTGTTCACCTTACCTTCTTACACAGATAAGGCTCATCAAACCAAAGGTGATTGTGACTCTCGGAAGGCATTCCACAGGATTTTTCCAGACGTTAGCGGGACTGCCTCTGACTCCTATATCACGTTGTCACGGAAAACCTTTTCACCTGGACCTGGGGTATGGTACAGTTACCGTTTTTCCGACATATCACCCTGCTGCCGCTCTTTACAATCCTCCTCTCAAGCGAGATTTAGAGGAGGATTTTCAAAGGCTCTCCAAACTCGTTTCAACAGGTTCAAAAGCTACAACTCTTGATAGGTTCCTGGATCTAGATGGATCTGGGAATAAGGGGTAAAAGGGTTCTTGTAACTGCCTCAAGCAAAGGGATAGGTTTCGCCACAGCAAAAAGGTTTCTGGAGGAAGGGGCTGTAGTCACCATTTCGTCCCATAACCTCGAAACGTTGAAATCTGCCTACGAGAAACTGAGAAACTTGGGTCAAGTTTACATGGTCCAGGCAGACTTGACTAAACCAGATGAGGCTAGGGAGCTTGTGAAGATGGCCCACGATACCATGAATGGGTTAGACGTAACGGTATACGTCACTGGAAGCCCAAAGCCAGGTAACCTTCTTGAGCTCACGGATAAGGACTGGATGGACGCATTCAATTTACTATTAATGAGTGCAGTTGTCGTTACGAGGGAATCTGCCAAGTACATGAAACCCGGTGGCAGGATAATTCTTTCGACCTCTATGACCCTAAAACAACCAATCGATAACCTGGACCTTTCCAACGTTGTTAGGCTATCCCTTGCAGGTCTCATTAAGTCTGCCTCCAGAGAACTAGGTCTTAAGGGGATTCTCGTGAATGGGGTCATGCCAGGCTGGACTCTCACAGAGAGAGTTAATCAATTAGCCCGGGACAGGGCAAGAAGAGAGGGGAAGACTGAGGAACAGGTTATATCTGAGATTGTCAAGGAAGTCCCGCTAAATAGGATAGGCCTTCCAGAGGAAGTTGCTAACGTTATCCTCTTCTTGAGCTCTTCCCTATCCACATACGTCACTGGAACCCTCATCCCCGTGGATGGAGGACTGATCAGGACAACCCTTTAAAGACATTTGGCTGATAATACAGCCTTTTTTCTCTTCATTAGGAATTAACGAGTATTAAGGGCCCAATGGTTATATCAATCTAAGGAGTAATACTCTCTAGTGATACTGTTGAGGCTAGCTGAGTTCTACGCTAATAACTTCAGGAGTTTGGAGTCAGTTGAATTAAGGGATGTTGGAGGCTTCAATGTGATTGTGGGGTTTAACGGTTACGGCAAAACTAACCTGCTGACGGCAATCTACCTATACATAAAGAACCTGTCAGCGGGTATTGAGAAGAGGTCAATAGAAGATAAGAACCAGGAATATCTGTTAATGTGGAACAGTTATGATACGAGCAAACCCATTCTTTTAGGAGGCAGGTTACAGTTTAGTGAGAAGGAAGTTGAGAAAGTCGTGGGAAAGAGTATGCCCATGAACATCGACCTAGTGAACAAGTTGAGGTACATTAATGGATACCTTGAGTGGGACCTGGACCTCATCAGAATAAATGGATCTGTCCCATCCAAGGACGAAATAGATCAGGCCAAAAAGCTGTTGGACTACGCCTCAAGTCAAGTTGAGTATGTTCCCATTTTCGATCAGAACTACTTTGATGACGTACTCAACAGAATTATTGGACTGAACAGATCGCCCATCAGCTTGAGAAAGTATTGGTATGACTTTGCGAACCTGGTGAGTAATACTATTCCAGAGGTAAAGGGAATAGAGATCTGGGATTCAAAGAAGCTAGTTCTAAACGTGTATAATTTGCCAATCTACATTGACTTAGCTGCTAGTGGATTTCAGAGAATAATTCTTATCCTTTTCGTAATATGGTTGAGCGGAAACAAGATACTCCTGATCGAGGAACCAGAGGTGAACATGCATCCCATCATGCAGTATAAGATGGCGAAGCTCCTGAAGTCATGGACTGAAAGCGATGTTCTACAGGTTTTCATGACAACACACTCTCCCTTTATTGTATCCTCCGATGTGGATAGCTTCATAGTTCTGAGAAGGGGTCAGACCGCGTCTAAGGCTGTCAACTTCCAGCCCACAGAGGATGTAAAATCGGCCTTCTCCATTCTTAACGTAAATATCAGTGATCTTCTCTTTAACAAGACTATTATAGTAACGAGTGAAATGGCCGAGCCAAACGTAATCCTGAATTGGCTCAGGAAACTGAACGTGAATCCAGAGTACAACGGAATTGTTATATACACGGTGAGGAACGAACTGGAGTTGCAGACCTGGCTTAAGTTAAGGAACATGCTGAAACTTGACATGCTATTCCTGGGCCTTTGTGACAAAATAGACATAGAGTTAAAGGACTCCTGTCTTCCCCTTACCAAGGAGGTAGAGTCATTTTACAGTAAGAGTGGAATGTTAGAGGCACTCAAGAGAATAGGCATTTACCCAGATGAAAAGGAAATGAGGGATCTCTCTCGGGAAGACAACGCCAGATGGTTGATAAACGTTCTTAAGAGGAGAGGATTGGATTACGGTACCATGAGATCGTCTATAGGTGACATAATATCTAGAATAGATTCCATTGAGATCCCCAAGGAGATGGAAATCCTCGTGAATAAAATTAAAACCGCGCAGGTTATCTAGTACTCATGGATCTAATATCTGTAGCCCTTTTGTTGATATTTCTTGGGTTCATTCTAGTTTTCGCAGACGTAATCTTAACAGCAGTTAGGGCTATGAGACAGGGAGAAGAAGAAACTAAAGAGGGGGGGAGAAAAACGGAGGCCGGAGGAATAATATTCATCGGCCCTATTCCTATCATTTTTGGAAGTTCCAAAAAAATTGAGAAATGGATGTTAATTGTAGCTCTATTGATAACGATTATTCTGGTTTTACTATTCGTTCTCCCGTTTATATTAACCCTCTAACCTTCATCGCCCTTACTACTCTTTCTACCGCTACCACCATAGCCGCAGTCCTCAGGTCTTGGTCACTCAGCGAGTTGTACTTGATATACACCTCGCTAAACGCCTTCTCCATCCTGCTGAGTATTAGTTTCTTGGCGTCTTCCTCATTTATTATCTCACCCATTCTGTTGTTGGCCCATTCCACATAGCTCCCCACAACTCCCCCAGAGTTCGCCAAAATATCGGGAACCACTGGAATTCCTCTCTCCTTAAGGATGGCGTCTGCATCGGCTGTTAATGGTCCATTGGCCCCCTCAACAATAAGCTTGGCCTTTATCTTAGGGGCATTGTATTTATGGATCACGTTCTCAAGTGCTGCGGGAACAAGTATGTCAGTTTCGGTTATGAGTAGCTCATCATTGGTAACTTTCTTTCCCGACGGATAGTTAACTACAGAGCCAGTGCTCTTTTTCACCTCTTCTAACTTCGAGTAACTCAGCCCGTTGGGATCTATTACTCCACCCTTTGAATCGCTCACGCCTATGACTATGGCTCCGTTCTCCTCAAAGAACTTCGCAGCGAAACTTCCTAGATTACCAAATCCTTGGATGATTACCCTCCTACCCTCTAATCCCCCCAGAAATTTCTCAGCGGCGAGCTTTGCAGTATGGACCACTCCGAGACCAGTACTGAACTCCCTTACTGCAAGTCCTCCTAGATCTATGGGTTTTCCCGTGAAGGTAGCTGGGTCTATCTTACCTGAAATCTTTGTGTATTCGTCAAGGAACCACGACATTATCTGTGAGTCCGTGTTTACATCAGGCGCAGGTACGTCTATATCGCTACCGATATACTTGTAGATGGCATCAATGAAGTTCCTAGATAACTGTTCCAACTCCTCTTTACTTAGGGACTTAGGATCTACCCTAACTCCAGCCTTACCTCCTCCGTAGGGAAGCTGGAGAAGCGAATTCTTCCAAGTCATTATCATTGATAGGGCTATAACTTCGTCCTGCGTAACGTTGGGGTGGAATCTAACTCCTCCCTTGTAAGGACCCAGCGCACTATTATGCTGAGATCTCCAACCGGTGAAGGTCTTAATCGTGCCGTCTTTTCCCTTAATCTGTATCTTTACTTGAATCACCCTTTCAGGGGTGGAAAGAGCAGTTAGCTGATCCTCATGGAGCCCCAGGATCTCCCCTATTTTATATAATTTTTTAGTTTGTTGTGTATATAAATTCGAAGTTAAAACTTCTTCTACCGAAGTCATTAATAATTAGTCATGAAGGATTATTAAAAAATTTTTCCCCTGCTATACTTTAATTACTTATGCCCGAGCTCTATCTCCTATGTAGAATTACAAGAATTGCAATAACAATTAGGGTAACCACAACGGCTATTGTGAAGGACTCAGAGGGGTTAACCGGTTTATAGGGCAGAGTTGTGTTCTGATATCCTGTTAGGTAGGGGAAGTGAAGGCTGGGATTTATGTAGGAGCCATTGATGAACTCTAGCTTATAACTGGAGAAAGATGGGAATGTTTGATTATAGTTTACCTCAACTACCATGTTCTTCAACGCGTAGATCGTAGCAGTGGCAAAGGTAATGTTTCCCCTAGTTACCTTAGATGTATACTCCTCCAAGTTGAACGTGGTACCCTGAACCGTCTTGGTTACGTTACCCACGTAAGACAGTTTGAGCGAGTTCCATGTCAGTGTGCCGTTCGCGTTACTGATGAAGTTAGTGACCAGGGTGGTAGGTGTTCCCACCTGAATAATGAAGTTCACCAGTTGGCCATTCACCGACGTATAACCGCCAAGAGGGAAGGCGTTCAATTCATTGATGTTATACTGAACCATCAAAAGGAGGTTTCCAGGAAGAAGAGCGGGATAAACGTATTCCACGTACCCGGAGGGTTGGTAGGTTGCTGAGAAATTCGAATATGTCATGTTAACGTAAACATATCCTGGCCTACTGGTGAAATTGGTTGGTTGTAGAGCGTTAGACAGTTGATAGCCTGTGAGATTCATAACAAAATCGAGACCGGACACGGTCCTGTTAATAGTTTGAACCAAACCGGAGGGTAATACTAATAGCGAAGAGGTAACAGGGGACAGTTCAGAGTACCTATAAACTGTTTGTCCTGTTACGTTGTTACTGGTCGAGGTAACAAAGGATAAAATCACTGTGGAAACGTTTGACTCGATGGCATAAGAGGTAGAGTTAGACAGGAATCCTGGGTAAATATAAGGATAACTAAGGTTGAGCGGATCTAAGGCATAGTTTACAACGTAACTTCCTGGCTGTATAAACGTGACGTTCTTCACAGGAGTATAGTTGGAATTTACGTTAACCTTAACCCATGTACCATTAAGCGAGGTCACTTGGTAATTAATCACAGCGCTCTCAACTAGAGAGACAGTCGTGGAATTGCCAACCTTAGTACTGTTATAGACCTTGAGCGAGTACGTAAGCTTTGTTGGTACCTGATACGGAATGGGCTGATTCCCATTGGGATAGAACTGGAGAGCGTTAACCAGTGGAGTCAGAGTTAAGGTGAAAGCTAAAGCCACCAACAGCGCCATTACGAGCCTCAATTGCGACATCAGTATAGAACACTGCGTTGCTTTAATAACTTTTATCCCCACTTAAAAACATGCAGAGACCTTTAGTTGCGGTAGGATCAGTAATTTTCAACCGGGATAAGGTGCTATTGGTGAGGAGATTACATCCCCCTAACCAGGATAGGTGGGCCGTTCCAGGGGGTAAGGTAGAATTTGGAGAATCCATAAGGGAGGCAGTAATTAGGGAAACTATCGAGGAAACGGGATTGCAGGTGGAACCAAGGGTCTTGATGGCTGTCGTTGAGGTGTTTAGGGAGGGCTATCATTATGTGATCCTGGACTTCATCTCTGAGGTTGTGGGAGGGGAACTGAAGGCCTCGTCCGACGCAGGCGACGCTAGGTTCTTCTCCCTTGAGGAGATAAGAAAACTTGACGTAAGCTCCACTACGCTAGAGATGCTGGAGAGGTTTTGGAAAGGGGAAAAGATGCCCTATCTGATCACTGAAATCTCCAAGTAGAGCCTTCCTTGGAGTCCAGTATTTTTACTCCGCTCCTGGAGAGGATATCCCTGATCTGGTCCGATAGATCGTACATCTGTTTCTTTCTCAGGTAATTCCTGACTTCTATCACTGCGTCGATCACCTTGGTTAACCTATCTAGCTCCGCCGAAAATTCCTCATCCATAACTGCGAAGACCTCATTGAACTTCCTGAATCCGTCCAGCGCTATTAAAGCCCCAAACACGTCTTCGCTGTATTGGAGCTTTGAGAAAACTATTGAGGCTATTTCGTGAATTGATGTCAATGCGTTAGACGTATCAAAATCGTTCTCCATGTGTTCGTCGAACCTTGAGATAGCCCTTACTATTTCCTCTTGGACCTTTACGTCC
This sequence comes from Metallosphaera sedula DSM 5348, assembly GCF_000016605.1. NCBI lineage: Archaea > Thermoproteati > Thermoproteota > Thermoprotei > Sulfolobales > Sulfolobaceae > Metallosphaera > Metallosphaera sedula. The sequence continues at coordinate 1,995,586 of NC_009440.1, forward strand.
TCCTCCTTCGCGTAGTGGGCTGGTCCCTTCTGAATTATTTTCCTCAGCACGGATATGGCATCCTTAAGCCTCTGGAGGGACCTAGAGCTTTGTTCTAGGATCTCTTCGCTATACTCTATGGGGTTCCTGTACTGGGATGATAGAAACCAGTACCTCAGCGTAGATGGCCCATACTTGCTCAGTGCCTCCTTAAGCGGGACAATGTTGCCCTTGGACTTGGACATCTTCTCCTTCCTTATTGTGAGAAAGGCCACATGCATCCAATACTTTACCCAAGTTGATCCGGTGAGGGATTCGGTTTGGGCTCTCTCGTTCTCGTGATGGGGAAACACCAGGTCCATTCCTCCACCGTGAATATCGATCTTTGTTCCTAGATACCTCGTGGACATGGTGGAGCACTCTATGTGCCATCCAGGTCTACCCTTACCCCAAGGAGACTCCCAGTATGGTTCCCCAGGCTTATACGCCTTCCAGAGCGCGAAGTCGTAGGGGTGTCTTTTTTCCTTAACTATCTCCTCCCCCTGATCCCACTCCTCCTTCTTCACGTTGGATAGCTCCCCATAACCCGGGTAAGTGTCCACATCAAAATAGACGCTCCCGTTGGCAACGTAGGCATGCCCACTGTCAATTAACCTTTGAACGAAGTCGATAATCTCCTTGATGTGGGTAGTGACCTTAGGATGCATGTCTATCTTTACCTTGAGGGCACCGATGTGTTCCAGGTAGCTCTTCGAGTAGTACTCTGAAACTTCGTTCCAACTCTTCCCCAGTTCCCTTGCCTTATTGATTATTTTATCGTCTATGTCCGTGATGTTCTGGACCCTTACCACGTTGTAACCCTTTACCCTTAGATACCTGCTCATGGCATCGAAGGCCACAAAGGTCCTACCATGTCCAATGTGAACCTCGTCGTAGACGGTGGGACCGCACACGTACATTTTCACGGTGTTGGGCTCGTGGGGCTCGAAGCTCTGGAGCCTCTTTCCCAGCGTGTTAAATACTTGCAACTCCAATCACTTCAGGATTAAGTTTGCCAGTTTCCTTGCAATTTTAAGGTTGCTGTCGCTGAAGGCCTCTTCTTCCGTTAATCCCTCTTCCTCTGCAAGCAGGAGGGACGTGAGACCTGAGAGAAGAACCAAGTAGGCCACGTTCTTCAGCGGTGTGCTCCCTGCAGGAATTATCTGTTCAGCCTTAATCACGGAAAGCGTTACGTAATCAATGTCCTGATCCCCAATCACAAAGGGCTGAAGGCTCTGTGCCCTGACGTATGCCTCTAGGTCATTGTGATTCGATTCAGGAATGGGCCCGTAGAAGGCTGGATATTTGGCAGTCTCATTCAAATCCTGCTTGAACCTTATTGCTACGGGAAAGTATAGGGAGCCGTAAAAGACCGGGATCCTTCCCCTAATCTTGGCCACCAACCTCTTAGCAAGGTTAAGAGCCCTCTCCTTACCTTCCTCCACTCCCTCTGCCAGCTCCGAAATCCTGTATTGCCCGCTACTCCTCGTGTTCAGAATCTTAACGAGGGCCGTGAAAAGGAGGGGGAACCAGACTCTCGTGGGGTAATCTTGACCGTTGCTCATCCTGGCCTGCATGGACAAGTTAACGTGTCTTCCGCCCTTCTCTCTGCACAGGTTTGCCAGCTTTCCTCCAGCCGAAACGCATATGACGTCCGCCCCAAGCTCAAAGGCCCTTCTGGTTACGATCAAGGTTTCCACATTGTCCCCGGACCTGCTAAAGGCTAGCAAAGAGAACTTTCCCCTAGCCTTGAATCTTGTGGGATCCCCATTATACACGAGGTAGTCCAATGGAGGTTCAAGTATCCTTGCCATTTCACCCGGGATGTAACTTGCCCCCATCCCTGTGTAAATCACGTTATCGTACTTGAGGTCCGGAACCTCTATCCTTTCAGCTTCTCGAAAAAGTTTATCCCAGTCTAGGAAAACATTATGCATTTTTCATCACAAGGGAAATGTTGAACGATGGAGGAGACGAGTTCATTGAGACGGAGATATTGTCCATGTTCATTTCCTTAAGGTTCTTCCTTAGGGTAACTACGAACTCGCCCATCAGTTCTGACATTCCCTCAAGGACACTCTCAACCATGTCCCAAATCTTACCTGAGAGCAATGAGCTCAAGACTGAGGGTTGCATAAGGTAAGCGTAGAGTAGGTTTACTCTCTGAACGGAACTCAGGAAGCTAACTATGGCTTCATCCCAGTTCTTGACCTCGATCCCCTTTTCAAATTTCTCAGCCAACTCTATTATCTTTTTCAATTGAGCTCTCGTAAAGCTCACTATGCCCTGCTCAGCCACGCTGAGACCGGTGAAACTTGTCTTCTCTAAATTACTTAAAATCTCCCCAATCCTGGTTGTGGATTTCATGGCTTATCTTTAGTCATGTACGCATAAAAGTCTTGGCGTAATCAGAGAGATTATGCCTGAGAGTCTTGTGGTACTAGGTGGGGGAGCGGCCGGGATGAGCGCCGCATCCAGGGCGAGGAGACTTAGGCCTGACCTGAGAATTACGGTTATTGAGTCCACGAAAATGGTGAGTCATGCACCCTGTGGGATACCATACTTCGTGGAGGGTTTGTTCGACGACGAGAACCTCTTCATGACCTATACTCCCTCATATTTTGAGAGGGAGAGGAAGATAGAGGTGTTAACCAACACCGTGGCCAAGGAAGTTGATCTTGACTCTAGGGTAGTAAGAACGGATAACGGAAAGGCGCTTGAATATGACTGGCTAGTCGTGTCTCTTGGAGCTCTGCCCAAGACGCTACCCAACGTTAAGGGAAACAGGGTTTATTACGTTCATCATCCAGCTCACGCGGTTGAGATCAGAGAGCGGTTGTGGTCCATGAACAAGATAGCCGTGATAGGTGGAGGGATACTTGGGGTGGAAATGGCTGAGGCGTTGAGCGCTGTGGGGAAGAAGGTTGTCCTAATCCACAGGGGGCCTTACATCCTCAACAAAATGCTGGATCAAGACCTCGGAGACGTGGTCACCAAACTTGTTCAGGGCAAGGTCGAGTTACACCTCAACGAGAGCACCGAGGAGATTGGAGAGAATTACGTTAAAACGGACAAGGGGAAGTACCAAGTTGACGGCGTAGTCCTTGCCCTAGGGGTCACGCCCAACGTGGCCATGTTTAAGGAAAAGCTTCAGCTAGGCACCACTGGCGCAATAAAGACCAATTCACGCATGGAGACTTCCGTGAAGGGCGTGTATGCAGCTGGCGATGTGGCAGAGACCACTCACGTGGTATCAAGGAGGGAAGTCTGGATGCCCTTTGCCCCTGTCGCGAACAAGATGGGGTTTGTGGCTGGTAGTAACATAGGGGGCAAGGTCACGGAGTTCCCAGGTACAGTTGGAAACATGATTACTAAATTCCAGGACATGTTCATAGGAAAGGTAGGATTAAACGAGATTGAAGCCAAGGAAGTAGGGTTCAGGCCGATCTCTGCAACCATAAAATCAAAAACTAGGGCCAGGTATTATCCAGGTGCTAAGGACATTTACGTGAAGCTCGTGGCAGATGAGGATAGCAAGAGAATTTTGGGTGGACAAATTGTGGGAGGGGAGGAAGTACTAGGCAGATTGGATTCTGTTTCTGTGGCCCTCATGAAGCAGTTGACCGTGGAGGAAATGTTCTTTGCGGAGATGGGTTACCTACCAGCGATTTCCCAAGTATGGGATCCGCTAACCGTTGCTGCTAGGCAACTTCTTAAGGCATAAGTAATACATTATATTTAAATATTTCTATAATTGTTAATATCGTAATATGGCATCGAGAGGCGGGCTATCCGATCTACTTAATAGCATTGTCTCCAAATACATAATCTTCCATTTGGAGAGCCCGCCCTTTAGCCCCATTCTAGACCAAGCACAGGATGTTGACCTTACCTCTTCCGATGACATAATAAGGGTGGTGGACAGCATACCCAAGGTATCAACAGAGATCGTTGCGGTGGACGGGAGTAGCAGGAGCTTTGTTCTCTCCCAGGGATTAATTTCGGTCAGCTCCGTGTCTGCAATCTCAAGTTTAAGGGGAATTAAGGGTATGTTCCCCTCATTTGACCCCAGCATGAGTCTTGATCTACAGGAGCCCTTCATCGCTCTCGCCACTCCCTTTACTGGGCCAGAGAGAATAGAGGACTTTCTTCTTCATCCGGCAGTATCCAGGGTTCAGATGGAGGGAAACCCGTTTCAACAGGACTTAACTAGGTTAGAGACGGAGCTCCGTTTTTCCTTGGAGACCTCTTCACTGGAGAAGGTGAAGGATAGTCCCCTGGTCCTGGTGGACGGTCCTCTCTTACCTAAGTTCCTTTACATTAACAAGAGAGTTGCCAATAAACTCCTTCAGAGAAGAAAGGAAGTCCTACAGAAAAATTTTATTGGAATTGTTAAAAGGGTAAATCACTCTACTGTCTTGATTGAATCACTTAATGAAAGGAAAATCAGAGAAGTCATGATCATGAAATACAAAGTGAATCCAGCCTCATTCTCCAACGATGAAGCCTTCTTAATTCACCTTGTGAAAAAGAACTTTAGGTCTCCCTTTAAACCTCTTGTGGTAGGTCCACTCCACGGAAAAGAGGAGGGAACTGAGATATTTTCCAACTACGTAGTAATTCCATTCCACCCCTTCCTGGAGAGGTTCTCCGTGCTGAGGGTTGAGAGCCTCACTGACTCCCTTGATCCTGGAATTATTTTATCTACGCCAATTACCTCTGATGGAATTCCCCTTCCGCTAGCTTTCGCTGATAAGGTGGCCAAGGAGGTATCTAATGCTGTGTTTAACATGTTACTCCAGCAGTTGTCAAGGGAAGGTATTCAGTCGAGTTTCTACAGCAGACTGGAGGGATTGGGAGCTTGATTGATGAACTCTACAAGGGCATGAAGGAGAGAACCAGTAGGGCCAGAGCCTTGGCAGTAAGCCTAGGGAAGATGATAGGAAAGATTTCCAAGTATATGCCAAACAGGATAGACCAGGAGAGCCTTTACGTAAACGCAGTAGTTGATGCTGAAACGTATTACTCTAACGAATACCTTGGTAGGATGGGAATCCTTCTGGGTGCAGTGGACATTAGAACTCTAGAGTTCATACTGCTTCAAGTTGTTGGGTATGAGAGAAGTGATATCACGTCATCGCTGTTCAACTCAACTGACATCACTCCAAAACTGGTTGAGGACGACGATCCAGGAACCCTGATAGGAAACGTTATACTTAAGTGCGAGATGCTCACTAGACTTGACCCTCTCGGTAGAGGGGAACCTGTGCCCGCGGACATAATACCTGAACCCCAGTCACCCGTGATAATCCCCTATCCTGAGATGGTCGAGAGGGCCATGGGGATCAATCGCGGGAAATTGAAACTTGGCTTTCTCGACATTTCCAACTCCGAGGCAAGGGTCAGTATCCCTCCTGAGGAGTTGAACTTTCATAGTCTGGTCATAGGCACCACAGGGGCCGGGAAGACCTCATTCATTAAGGACGTGATAACCTCATTGGTCACTACGGTTGAAGACGAACAGGTGATCATCTTTGATGCCACAGGGGATTATTACCACTCATTCCTCCCACCTGATTTAACCTCAGAACATGTTAGGAGAGGGATAGAGGACTTCAATAAGCTGAACGGTCCAGTCAACGGGCTACACGAAGATATTCTCTTTCCGATTACTAGTCGTTGGCTAAGGAAGTATACTCAGGAGAGAACGGAAGAAGAAATAACCAAGACCTACTATGATCTCTACATCAAACCCCTAGTCAATTACATAGAGAGGAAGGGGATGAAGATTGATGTTCAGATTAGCGGAAGGAGGATTGAACTCGCCTCAGATTACTGGAAATCCAGCGCCGAGGTCCACCCCTTCTACCTGTCGTTCAGGGAAAACAGACGGATAGTTCATAAGTTAAACCCATACTTTAGTGAGCAGGCATCCCATTTCCTGAAGATAATTACCTCTCAACTGAAGGACGTCGAGAGCCTGGACGAGTTCATTGAGAACATGAACGAGGAGAACTTTGAGAAACTGCAGGTCCACAAGAGCACGCGTGAAAATATACTTCGTGGGCTCTACTTGCTCAGGGAAACTGGACTTTTTGATCTGCGTTCTCCTAGGACGTCCTTGGGAGACCTACTTTCCACCTCTAAGATGTTGACAATTGACCTCTACAATCAGGAGCTCGACGATTTCGCCCAGAAAATACTCACCTACTATTTCCTGGATAGAATCTTCCAGCTTAGGGAGAGCAAGATGAGAAAGGGCGAGATTAACAGTAAACTGCTCATTATCATAGATGAGGCCCATAGGTTCTTTCCGTCAAACAGAGGAGGGGAGGAGGACAGCAACTACGTGAGAAGGGTTGCGGGAAAGATATCTGTAATGATGAGGTTAGGCCGTAGGAGAAGAATAGGGTTCATGTTCTCCACTCACAATCCCTCCGATCTAAGTGATATTATTGTTCAGTTAGCTAACACCAAGTTTGTTTTCAGGACATCTCTGGACATTGCGGAGAGTTTAGGCGTTCCTAGATCGGAGGGGAAAATATTAAGCTGGGAGAGGAATGGTGTAGCATATATGATTTCGCCATGGCTGAAACAAGGAAGATTAAAGGTCAGGGTTCCTGTTCCTCCTCCCATTGGCCATTACGATCTCTCTAGGACTTAGGTGAGCATGATGGAAAGATTGGAAAACTTGAAATTATCACTTGATCAGTTAAAATTGAGTGGAACAAAGGAGAATTTGATCAAGGTCCTGATTGAAATTAGCAAATTGTTACCACCTTCGGATGACGTTGCAATAACCTTGGGAAAGAAGGGAACACACGAATACGTTATAGACAGAAGGGGGTTAGCCATAATCACCACGTCACAGGATGAGTATCTCCCCTTTCTCTCCTCTTCGGAGAAGAGAATATCCATGGAACAGCTACCAGACGACGTAGCCAAGAAGGTCATGTCTGATATTTCAAGTCTCCTCATTCAGCTAAGGGACATACTCAAGGCTCAGGCTAGACGCAATCCTTCCTATGGATCGTTAGCCTCAGAGGTAGACTTGATTGTTAAGGGTTAGTGATACTGTAGTTAGAACAATAAACATGGTCCACTATCAACAGACCAACTTCATGGGAAGGCTTCACGGGGGCGATATGCTGAAGTTCCTGGCAGATGCGGGCATGCTAGCATCCATGAAGGTGAGCAAGGGCCTAACCGTACTGGCCTCCCTAGATCAGGTTCTCTTCAAGAAGGGGGCAAACCTAGGGGACATAGTCTTCGTGGACGCTCGAGTTCTATACGTAGGTAATTCATCCATGGAGGTGGAAATGAGGGCATCTAGAGGATCTGAGGTTATAGTAACCGCCAGTGGAACTTACGTTAAGGTTAACCAGGACTTCAGGCCTGTCCCAGTGGGCGAGAAGGTGATGGGTGAGACGGAGGAAGAAAGAGAGGCAATTGAGCTTGCCATACAAAGGAGAAACGACAAGATTCAGAAAATCAGAAACAAGAAAGAAATTGCCTGTTCTGAGGACCCAACCAATTTTTTGAGGTATAGGCTGAGTAACACTATCTTCGTCGGCCCAAACATGACCTATGACGGAAGGGTGATGTCGGCTGGAATGCTCCTCAAGGCCATGGATGACCTAGGAGGGACACTGGCGTTAAGATATAACGGCATAGAAAACTACAGACCGGATCAGGACGGAGTTGTCACTGTTGCGGTATCCGACATTTTCTTCTATTCCCCCATAAGGCTAGGGGATATAGTGGAAATGAACGCGGGGATAACATACGTAGGCAAGACGTCCATAGACCTCCTGATAAATGTGAACAGGTTAGATGAAACCACACAAGAGTGTAAACACGTGACAACGGCATACTTCACGTATGTGAGGGTAGATCCTCAAGGAAATAAGAAGGAAATGCCCAGATACGTTCCACAGACGCCACATGAAATAGAGCTGTGGAACGAATCAGTTAGAAGAAGGGGAAGATAACCTCCTGGTAATGAAGCTGTACAAGGTAACTGCAGATAGTGCAAAGGAGTAGAAGGCCACCAGGTAGTCCAGGTTTAGGTCACTTCCTAGAAAGCTGACCGTCGCGCTTCCGCCTATATTAGCCACGTCCTCGACCGCGTTAAATACTCCTATGATGGATCCCCTGTTCCTCTTCAAGTTCCTGAACATGAATGAGAAGAATGAGGTTCCGAACAAGGGATAGAATGAACCAAAGGTCACAAAGAGTGGTATGGTTGCTTCACTTGATCTGATCCCAAGTTTCAGAATTAGTGATATGCCTAACACTAGCATGGCACGCCCCATGATTGAGAGATGCATCAGGAAGGCCTCCCTCCCAGGGGACCATTTACCTGCCACGTAATATATGCCCTCGTCAAGCAAATATAACACGAAATAGCTCACATAAATGTAGGACCCAGGATTTCCCATGAGGTAATTGAAGGGAACAAAGGTTGTGAAGAATATCTCGGCACCGAAGTTAAAGGCCGTGAATGACGTTAAAGCCCCTGTTAACTCCCTTATGCTCCTTAGTCTAGAGGGTTTATCTATGTTGATTTTACCGTGGGCACCTCTCAAGGACATAACCGTAAGAGGAATGGATGCAACACACACTAAGAGAGGAAAGAGAAATGAGCTCACAGCGATAGCTGAAATGCTTCCCACGGCATTTCCCAACAAAGTTAATTGAGACAGCCTCGAATTCATCTTAGGAATCTCCTCAAAGCTGTAATTTTCTAGAAGAAGGAGAGAATAAAGTGGCGAGTTCAGGGCCGACGCGAACCCCGTGATGGTATAGCCAAGCAGACTCTCCTCTAGTTTCCCTCCCAAAAGTAAAGCCGAGATGGCCAAAGACACAGGGAGTAAAATCCCGTACTCGAACCTTCTCTCCGTTTTGTCCAATAGATCCCCCCAGAAATAGGAACCAATAGCGTTACTCAGATTGTACAGCGTCGTCGCTAATCCCAGCAGAAAAATAGACTTGGTCTGAGAATACAGGGTTACTGGGTACCATATTCCCATATAAGTCGTGGCCGTGATTAGCAACGGTTGCGAAAGAAACCTTCTCATTATGAACCCTTATCGTAAATGGAAGCCCTTTAAATCAGACTACTTATCTTTAATGCCATGAACCTGTTAGCGTTTGCTGTTGTTATAGTCACCTACGCACTAATAGCAACTAGGGGAGTTTCTGGAATACCCCCTTGGGCCTCCATGTTTTTCGGGGGTGTAATGATGATAGTGACGGGTGTTATTACTCCTCAGGAGGGATTTGCGTCTATCAACCTTGACGTCGTCCTTTTCCTCATTACCCTCTTCACCTTCGCCTCTGCCCTGGAGGTTTCAGACTTTCTAAAATACTTAGGATTTTATATTGTAAATAAGTTCAAGACGCCCTCTAGAACTCTTTTTGGGGTGTTGCTCTTCTCCGGTTTGCTGTCAAATCTGGTGACCAATGACGGTGTCTCGGCTAGCTGGACGCCAGTAATACTTGAAAGCAGTAAGAAACTTGGAGTGGATGAGAAACCATTCCTGTACGCGCTAGCATTTGGAGTTACAATTGGAAGCGTAATGCTCCCCACCGGAAACCCACAAAATCTTCTAATAGCCCTAGATGCCGGTCTGAAGAATCCCTTCATCGAGTTTGCGATGATCTTGGTACTGCCCACGCTGATCAACCTTGTCCTATCGTACCCCATTTTACTCCTACTATTTAGGAAGGAACTTAAGAGTGACGGAGAGATTGGCCATTTTCAGGAAAAAATAGAGGACCCTGTCACTGCCTACACATCTCTGGCTCTACTGGGTATTACTGTAGTTTTATTTTTCTCACTTAGTTTTCTCGGAATAGACATAGTCCTAGGTTCCCTTACCACTTCGTCTATCCTTATCCTAGTCTCCAAAAGGAGGAGAGAAATCATTAGGAGGATGGATTGGTCTACCATTTTGTTCTTCATAGGATTGTTCATGTTTACAGAGGGCATGATAAAGGGTGGGGTCCTGAGTGCCATAGTCCGCTATCTTCCATCCCCGTCGTCCGTCTTTACCATTATGCTGGTAAGCGTTCTGGTTAGCCAATTGCTTAGCAACGTACCCCTGGTCGCAATATACATCCCTGTGATGATTTCCTCTGGTGCCACGTCTCCGCTGGATTGGCTCGCCCTAGCCGCAGGTAGCACAATAGCTGGCAACTTCACGTTAATAGGAGCAGCTAGTAATGTGATAATCTCAGAGTCTTCAGAAAGTAGGGGAGGAAAAGGATTTGGATTTATAGAGTTTATTAAAAACTCTGTTCCTCTGTTGATAGTAAATTTTCTAGTTCTCTACCTATTTCTTAGGCTGTAGGGCCCTGGATACCGCTATAAGCTGCATCTCATTTGTTCCTTCTGCAATCTCCATAATCTTAGCGTCCCTATATAGCCTCTCAACCTTCGAGCCTCTGTTTAGCCCATGTCCTCCAAATATATGTAAGGCAGTCCTACTAACTTCAGCTGCGGTTATAGCAGCCATATACTTGGCCATACTGGCCTCAGTTAACGCCTCTATTCCCTTGTCGAGCATGTAGGCTGCCCTCATGGTCAGTAGCCTTGATGCCTCAACCTTTACTAGTGCATCTGCTAGGTTAAAGGATATCCACTCCTGTTCAAGGAGAGATTTTCCAAATTGTTTTCTCGATGCAGCCCTGTTAACTGCATCTTCTAAAGCCCCCCTGGCTATACCCACAGCTATACCGGCATAACCGTTTCTGCTTACCATCAATGCCTTTATTGCCCCCCTGAAGGCGTCTCCTTCCTTGCCTATAATTGAGTCCTTTGGAACCCTAGCGTTGTTAAACTTCACGTAGGACACTCCAGCTCCCCTGATCCCCATAAGGTCTAGTTTGTGAACCTCTATCCCAGGGGTCTTTGTGTCCACAAGTAGCATTGAGATGCCCTGCCTATCTCCCGGATTACCGCTTGTCCTTGCCAGAACTACCATCTTCGTGGAAAACGATGCCCCACTCGTGAAGATTTTCTCCCCATTAATGACTAGCTCGTTTCCTTCTAACTTCGCTGTCGTCTGAAGCGCACCAAGATCAGATCCAGCGCCAGGCTCTGTAAGTGCTACAGCGTAAATTTCCTTTCCCTTAACCCCTTCCTCTATCCACGTCTTGGCTGAGTCCCCTCCAACTGAGACTAGAAGCTGAAGGGCATTCAGCTGGGTATGAAGGCTGTGTGACGCTCCGCCACTCTCCGCACCCAGTTCCTCCGTGGCAATGGCGAAGGCTACCTCACCTAGCCCCAGGCCACCATATTGGGGTGGAATCTTCATTCCTAGAAGTCCCATTTCTCCAAAGTCCTTTACTATCTTCTCTCCTCCTTCGTTCTTTTCATCCATAGCCTTGGCGTACTCCCTAACAACTTTCTGGGCGTAGTCCCTCACTTTCTCCTTGTACTCAAGTTGTTCCTTTGTTAACTCGAACATGGCTATCAGTCTCTGAAAGGTATAAATGATATTAAACTTTACCTTAACCTCTAGTGCAAATTATCTACAAAATCTGATCCACGTAATAAGAGGCCATGAGCTCTCTCAGCAAGCGTGGGATTGAAAGAGGGCTGATAGGGACTTCCGGTGTCTATCACGATGAACTTAGAAACTTCACCTAACTTGATAGAAAAATACTCTAGCTCTTGGAGAATATTTCCTCCAAGGGAGACGTTGGCCTTACCATCCGAGATCAAGAAGACTAGGGGATTTAGCTTTCTTCTGGATCTCCTCTCCCTGTTCACGATTTGCAAGGCTAGGTACAGGGCCATGGACATGGGGGTCTTACCAGCAGGACGAACCCCGTTGACGAACTCCTCGACTTTTCTCAAGTTTCTGGTTAGGGGAACGTCATATCTGGCCTCCGATCCTGAGAAAGTTACGAGACCAACCTTGCTCCTCACTTGGTATGCCTTCTGGAGCAACTCCCTAAGTATGGCCTTTGCGACTAGAATTCGCCTGGAAAAGTCCATGGACCTGCTAGAGTCCAGGAGAAGTAGGATGGGTATCGCTCCCTGGGTCTCCAGGCTCTTCATGACTAGGTCATCTGGGTTAAGCCAGTTCCTTCGATCTAGGGCCATGTTAATCAGGGAGGAGTGAAGATCCAGATGAATCCCGCCACCCCTAAACCTGCCGGTGATGGTATCGAATATTCCACCTTTTCCGAAGCCAGTTCCAGGTGACTTCGTCTTGGGTAAATCTGGCTTTATTGAGAGGTTAATTTCTTGTTCCTGTTTTTCCTGCCTACTGCCACCTGAGGAATTGGTGTCACTCGTAGTGTTGCCTTGAACCTCTCCTTGATTCCTGGGGAGACTACTGGAGCGAGCTGAGGCACGCCTCTCGCTTACCCTGTGATGTAACACGAATTCCAGGGCTTGCTTCGCTTCCTCCTCATCCACCTCCGTCTTACCACTTAGGGCTGCGAGGGCCTTTGCTACCTTTACCGCTGCTATCATTGCCCTGGTACTGGAGGATTGAGACAGAATCTCCTCTGCCAGATATTGCATCAGCTTATCGGGAATTTTAACTGTGGGCAAGATCTCCTTTGCCTTAAGGATTTTCTCCCTGAGTTGGGCTTCCTCTTCTTGGTACTTAGAGAGAAACTCCTCTGGATTTCTCTCAAATTCCTCAACTCGCTTTGAGATCTCTATGAGCTCCTCAGGGCTCCCAGGGGACTCTGCCTCCACGGATATGGCAAATCTATCCAGTAGCTGTGGCCTTAATTCTCCCTCTTCCGGGTTCATGGTCCCGATCAGGATGAAATCTGCAGGATGAATGATGGAGATGCCTTCTCTCTCCACCACGTTAAACTTAGAGGCCGCGGCATCTAGAATTGCGTTCACCACCTCGTCGGGAAGTAAGTTCACTTCGTCTATGTATAGAATCCCCCTGTTCGCGAGGGCCAATAGACCTGGTTCAAGACCCCTTTCCCCTTCCTTTAGGACCCTCTTTATGTCGAGGGTGCCCACAACCCTGTCGAGGGTGGCACTCACAGGTAACTCGACTATCCTCATTCTTCTCCTAGCCCTGGGAAGTCTCTGGCCTTGATCTACCCTCGCCCTGCACCCGTTGCACATCCTTTCCCTATGGTCTGGATCGCAGGAAAAGGGGCAATCAGCTACCACCTCTATCTCTGGCAAGAGGTTGGCCAGAGCCCTTACAGCCGTGGACTTGGCTACTCCCTTGGGTCCCTTGATTAGCACACCTGTGATGGTTGGATCAACTGCAACGAGGAGAAGGGCTTTCTTTAATCTCTCTTGACCCACAATGGCACTGAAGGGAAAAGACCTCACTCTAGCTCTCCCTCTATCTGCGAGTAAACGTTTAACAGTTGCTTGTCAATCTCCTTTGAAGGCCTCCATATGCCCCTGTTTTTTGCCTCTATCAGCCTTCTCGTTATCTCCTCGAGGGCGTATGGATTAACCTCATTGAACCAGTTTCTCATTCGTTCATTCAACACTATCTTGGAGGCAACGTTATTGAAGATCTGATCATTTACCAGTCTAGTGGTAGCTGCCCATCCATAAAGATGCTCAACTTTCTTGAGGATCTCTGTGGCTCCCCTGTACCCAAACCTCATCTGCGAGTTAAGCCATGAGTCGTTGAGAAGCTTTCCAATGCTTACCCTCTCTATCTCCTCCCTGAACAGCCTAAGCTGAGGCCTGTTAGGATTGGAGGTATCCTCATACATCAGCTCAGGGTTCCTGCCTATCTTCTTACAAGCTAGGTAGAGCCCTCCCACGTAGCTGTAGTTACAGCTATCGTCCAGGATGTCTATCTCGTCTATCTCCCTCTTGTGGACTATCATTTCCACGTTCTCAATGGCCCTCTTCAACGAGTCTGTGGCCCTTATACCGTTCTTCCCTTTCCCGTATGCGTATCCTAACCAGTCAAGGTATACGTCCCCAAGCTCCGATTCCTGGTTCCACACCCCAGACTCTATGGCGTGGCTCACCCCAGAACCGTAAGCCCCTGGCTTAGCTGAGAACACGTGATATTTGAGGGAGTTGGCCCTTGGATAATTAAGGCTTTCTGGCTCGTTAAGGGAGGATACCAATTGCGTTGCCTCGTCCAACAGCTCCACGATGTTCATTAGGTTATCTCTCACGATACCGCTAACGTTGATTACCACGTCAATTCTAGGTCTCTGGAGTTCATCTAATGGTATTGGTTTAACTCCCTGAACCCTCTTGGTTATGGGGTTCCACACAGGTGTCACGCCCAGGGTCCTGAGAATTTGGGCCACTAGCTCTCCGTCTGATCTGAAAACGTCAGTTGACCAGAGTATGAAGCCTATTGCCCTTGGATACCTGCCGTTCTTCCTGTAGAAAGTATCTATCAGTTTCTCAGCTAACAAGGCACC